>CALFWO010000006.1 GCA_937928045.1 uncultured Saprospiraceae bacterium
GCCCATTCCAATAGTAGAAGATAATGCTGTGGTTAGGGCTTGAAAATGACTGATTTCTCCAGGATCATCAGGATCATCGTATTTACCTCGCAGCACATTTACGGCATGTCCTAAATACCGAAATGGTAAAAATCGACAGTATATCAGCAGCCCCAAACCTCCACCAATTAATAAAATAAGCAATGGAAGTCCCCAAACTGCTGAAGCAAACGCACTTAAGAAATCATTGATGACTTGCATAATTATTTTTTAATCGAAAAAGGGAAATTGCAAAAACTAAAAGTACATAAATGTGCCATTTAGCAATAGACTATTTTGAGAAAATACTAAAATTCATAATTCGCTGATTATTAATGAAGAAGACTCATCTTTTTGCAATTTGAACCGTATTAAAGTGGTATCTTTGCGGGCTTAAATTTTGAATACCCTTTTCAAGCGACTCTAAGTCACTCCAAATAAGATAATTACAGAGAAAAATTGCTTTTCATCAAAGCTAAGTTTTGATGAAGCAAAACCAGTTATACTACTATGAAACAGTTTTTTAAGTTGTTCGATCTCAAACAAAAGGTCAATTACAAAGATGAGATTCTTTCTGGATTAACCGTAGCATTGGCATTGGTTCCAGAAGCCGTGGCCTTTTCATTAATTGCGGGACTATCTCCTTTAACAGGATTGTATGCCGCCTTTTCAATGGGATTGATTACATCAATTTTCGGAGGACGGCCTGGAATGATTTCAGGAGCGACGGGTGCCGTTGCAGTTGTCATCGTGACATTGGCCAAATCGCATGGACCAGAATTCATTTTTGCCACGGTAGTCCTTGCTGGTATTTTGCAAATGGCGGCCGGTTTCCTCAAAATGGGTAAGTTCATTAGATTAGTTCCACATCCTGCGATGTTCGGCTTTGTGAATGGTTTGGCCATTGTCATATTCCTTTCTCAGATGGACCAATTCAAAGTTGGCCCTCCTGGCGCGCTAGAATGGATGACCGGACAACCGATGATGATCTTCATGGGTTTGGTATTGCTAACTATGCTTATAATTTGGGGACTCCCAAAATTGACAAAATTGATTCCGTCTTCCTTGGCGGCCATATTAGTGATCTCGGCAATCGTAATTGGGTTTGGTATCGATACTCGCACCGTTGGAGATATCGCTTCAATTAAAGGTGGTTTTCCTCCATTTCATATTCCGGAAGTACCATTGAGTTGGGAAACTTTAGTGATTATTTTTCCTTATGCCTTAATCGTTGCTGGAGTTGGTCTAATTGAAAGTTTATTGACGCTTAGTCTAATTGATGAAATAACGGAAACTAGGGGCCGAGGGAACAAAGAGGCTGTTGCTCAAGGGATGGCTAATTTCATCACAGGATTCTTTTCCGGAATGGGAGGATGCGCCATGATTGGTCAGAGTTTGATAAACATCTCCTCTGGTGCTAGAGCAAGACTCTCGGGAATTTTTGCCTCAGTAATGCTTCTAATATTCATTATGTATGGAGCACCATTGATCGAAAAATTACCAATGGCCGCCTTAACTGGACTTATGATAATGGTGGCTATTGGAACGTTCGAATGGGCAAGTCTCAGGACGTTTAATAAAATGCCTAAATCAGATATTCTGGTTATGGTGCTAGTGACTTTGGTGACGGTATTTTTGCACAATTTAGCTTTGGCAGTTATTATTGGTGTGGTTATTTCGGCTTTGGTCTTTGCATGGGAAAATGCCAAAAGAATTCGGGCTCGAAAATATATTGATGAAAATGGGATCAAGCATTATGAGATATTTGGTCCATTATTTTTTGGAGCAACAACGGTCTTCGCGGAAAAATTTGATCCGTTAAATGATCCAGCTGAAATAATAATTGATTTTACGGAATCTAAGATTGTAGACATGTCTGGTATAGAGGCTGTGAATAGAATTACCGAGCGGTACAAGAAAGTTGGTAAGAAGGTTCACTTGAAACATCTAAGCAAAGATTGTTTGTTGCTTTTGAATAACGCAGATGCTATTATTGATGTGAACATTTTGGAAGATCCGACTTATAAAGTGGTTCGGAACCTCGCTTAATAGAAGGGTTATTTGGAAAAAACGAGTTGCACTAAAAAGCCCCGTACAAATTAATTGCACGGGGCTTTTTCTAACTAGTGATTGAATTTTAAGCTTCAACTGCTAGTTTGACCATGATTGCATTAGGTCCTTTTGGTCCCATTTCCACTTCATAGGTCACTTTATCTCTTTCGTTGATTTGTTCAACTTGAAGATTGTTGGCATGAACGAAGATACTGTCCTTAGTGATATCATCTACAATAAAACCGTACCCTTTTTCAAAGTTGAAAAACTTCACTTGACCAGTTCTTGGTCCATTATCATCTGGCCCATCCACAGATTTAGGCACACTTACATTAATATCTTCTAGTTTGAATTTCTTCTTTTTCGCCGGATCTGGTGGCGTTGGCGTTAAATTTCCGTCCTCATCAACGTACATTAACATTTCCTCAAAAGACTTCTTTTCTTTTGGATTTGCTTTGCGTTCTGCACGCCTTTCCATCTTTTCCTTCTTTCTCTTTTGTCGTTTTTTTTCTCTTTCTTTTTTACTGTACGTTTCTTGTGATTTGGACATCTAGTCAATTTAAATTAAAAAATAGCAGTCAAACAGTCAGAATTATAAGGATGAGGACTAGCCGTTCGATAAAACACTGGGAAATACCTGCTGCATAAAGGTAATCAAAATCTACAAATCGCTTTTAATAGAGCCTGCGAATATTGGATTACAAAGGGATAACCCAACTTTTTACATAATAGTTCCCAAGAAATCCATTTTTTTAAAAAGACTCACATATATAATCGCTTGATGCACATTAACTTGATTAATCGGACTAAATCTAACAACCAGCTGGGATTTAGGATTTAATTCTTATAAAATTTGGGTTCGTCTAAAAAACATGGCAATTAGAATAGTATTAACGTCGGTTTACTATATTAGAGCAGATTCCTTTTTATGTCAAAGCCACTTCTTGATCCAAACTGCTTTAACTGCAATCATCCTATTGCTGCAGAGGAAATTTACTGCGCAAATTGTGGACAGAAACATCACGATGGTAAATATTCTGTGGGGGAAGTGATTACAGAATTCATTTCAGCGAATTTCAACCTGGATGCAAAAATTTTTCAAACGCTGCTTGGTCTGTTTCGCCCCGGGTTTTTAACCACGCAATATTTCAAAGGAATTCACAAACGTTATTACAAACCAGTTCGTTTATTTCTGGTTCTAGGAATTATCGTTTTTGCAATTATGAGTCCTGAGGTAGAAAATACTTCAAATTTTCTAGATGAACTTAAAGAACGTCAAGCGGATCTAAAGTATCAAGCTAAATGGGATTCGCTTAAAACCATTGTCAAGTCTAATACCAACGATATACAATTAATAGATTTATTGGATTCAACGAATTTAATAAACATAGATAATCTCAAAGGGTTGTCTGGTATGATTGATTCTATTGTTCCGGACAGCATGAAAAACGAAGATGATAACTTGGTAATTGACGTTGCAGGTACGGATGTCGTATTCAATCCTGGAAAAGACTCCATGAGTATTTCTGGTAAAGTTTTGCCCTCCTCCGAATTAATTGAGAAAACTCCAAAGGAGTTTATTCATGAGCACTTTGAAGAAAAGCCCTGGTACAATAAGATCATACTTACACAAATTCTAAAGCTCGCGGTAGATGGTGGTGGGTTAATTTCGTTTCTAACCAATCGGCTTCCGATTTTCATGTTGCTACTGACTCCAATGTATGCCTTGGTTTTTTGGCTTCTATATCTACGACGCAAAAGATACTTTGTAGAGCACTTCGTTTTTGTTCTCCATCTCAATTCTGCAGCATTGATCTTAGTACTCTTATTTTATGGTCTTACGAAATTAACCGGGTTGGATGAATTGGTTGTAATTTCGCTTCCAATTTACTTTGGGTACTACTATTTTGCGCTAAAGAAATACTACCAACAGAGTTACAGAAAGACTTTTTTGAAATTTATATTAATAAACTTTGCAAGCATTTTTGTAGGAACAATAGCGTTGCTGCTAATTCTTTTTATAGGAATTTTATTCTTTTAAGTTTATACTTTTCAAAGTTGCTATTCTCGCTTTTCTGGCCAATTCGAATTCAATTCGATCATCTTTGATATCTACAAATTCATCAAGCTCATAAATATTTCTATAACCGTATCCATACAAATTGATGTATGTGGGAACATTTAATGCTAGTGAAAGTAATTTTGAATTGTGTCTCACAGTGCTATTAGGCACGTATACCTTGGGCTTTGCATTAACCTCAATGGTCTTACTTGCAAAATTAATCTGATCTCCCTTAATGTTGTTATTGCAATAAATTAAAATTCGGGTGTTGGCATCGGGAATAATTTTCCGCAAATTTTGAGTTGTAAAATCTGGAAAAGGTAAATTCAAAGCACCTTTAACATGGATTGCGTTATAGGCCGCTTTTGATCTAGTGTCCAATATCACCGTGTTCTCATCTTTACTGAATTCTAAAAAATCATCTAAAGACAACAACCTATCCTTACGGATTTCTTTTACTTCAAGTACTAAATCGAGGTAGTCATCAAAATTCACTTCGGACCTAGGATAGGTAATATTCTGGGCATCAACTTTACTTATGCAAAACCAAACCAACAAGAGTATTTTTAAGTAAAATTTCATAGCAATAGTTTTCAAAGTCAATAGATAAATTTATCGAACCACAGGAACTTTCAATTCAATCAAAAATTCATCGCCAACAGTAAATCCAAAGAATGGCCCTTCAATTCCATAAGCATCGCGACTGATCGAAAACTTTCCTTCGAAGACACCTCCAAGGTTACTTTCTGAAAAAGTAAATGGAATGGATATGTTTTTAGTAACTCCTCTTAAAGTTAAGGCCCCTTCCACTTGATAACCAGAATCGCTTTTGGCGAAACTAGTGGAGGTAAATGTAATCTTAGGATACTTTTCAGCATAAAACCAACTTTCCCCTTTTGCATGTTTGTTCTTGGTATTATTCCCAGTTGAAATAGAATTTACATCAACCTCAACATTCATCATTGCGGAGCTTAAATTATTTGCATCAAAAATAATTTTTCCAGTTAGACCTGAAAAAGTACCGTTTGCTGAAGTCCCAGAAAATTTGATATTATAATCTGAAGATATATTCCATGACTGAACAACATTGATTGTAAAAGCAGAGCCAATTACAAAAAAAGCAAGTAGTAATAAGGGCAATAATTTTTTCATATCTAAAAATATATTTAAAAAATTTAACTAGCTAGTTTTAAAAGCAGAATAGGATTCAAAATATTTTTTGTTTTTAATAACAAAAGTAGTATTGCCGCTAAGCCAAAATTAATAATTTCTTAAAACCTTCCAATTGTCTTCTATGTCTTAGAATATGAACAATAGCATGTTCGAACATTTGTTCTACATCATACTGCTGCCCCCAAGAAACATTTATTTTTTCAGTATGCTCAAATGTTTCTATTACTAGGTCTGGATAATCTATGAATAATTGTTCCGCATAACTGAACATTTGTTGCAATGCCAATTGATATTCACCTATAGAAGAAAGCTGCTCTTTCTCTACAAAGGGCAACTGTTCCCCTTGAGCATTTCTGATATAAATAATATAACCAATACCGGAACAAACAACATGTGTCAAAATTGATTGTATCGATCGACAATCTTCATCATCTGTTTTCGCATCTAAAATTCTCACCAATTCTTGATCAGAGAATGTAGTGATAAACTCTTTCAATTCTTTTACAGCTCTTTCATATTCATCGAGCAATGCTCCTTTAGCTCCAACTCGTTCAAAATGCAAATGATTATTTTCCATTCATTAAATGTAAACAATTAATCTTGGGTATGACAATCTCTAGAGTTCTCCGGACAAAATCTTATCCATAATAAAGCCTAATTGATTGGCCTCAAATTGTTTCATAAGAATTTCTTTGTTCTTATCCAGAATAAAAAGTTGAGGATAAGTCCGGACATTATACAACTGCTTATACCTGGATTTCAAGTAAGGGTCTACTCCATTGATCCAATTGAATATTTCTTTTTCTTCAATATATTCCGCACAAAGTGGCATTCCTTTATAGTTCTGATTACAAATAGCTACAAGCTCAACACCTTTGTCTTTATAGTCTGTATAAAACTGTTTAACATCTGGCATGGACTTCTTGCAATGGTCACAAGTTGGAGACCACATGAATAGTACTGTATAATCTGCATTAATATCATACAAAGAAAAATCACGTTTGGTAACCCAACGTTTTTTCTCGTCCTTTTTATCCTTTACTTTCAGTGTTTCGAGATAGTCAATTTCTTGAAGTGCAATATTGGGTGCTACTTTTCCAATTAATGTACCTCTCATATCATTTGCCTCTTTCACGATATTTTTGACTTGATCTTCATTTGCAAACTGAGCCTTGTTATTCGCAAAATAATTGTCTGCCAAATGAACGTACACAGCATCCATCCCAATCTCAGCGGCACCAGCATATTTATTTAAAAAATGAATCAAATAATATTCATAAGATTGAGGTGTGTTTTTAAAGGCTCCTAAAAAGAAATCAAGTGAATTGTTAATGCTATCTGGTTCTGGATGTGTCAATTTATTTAAATAAAATTCAATTTTATTATTCAGTACAGAAGTTCTTAACAATCTGGGATCGCTTAGATTTATATGATCAAACAAATGTTTTTTGGTGTACATAAATTCTGCATACCTTGGATATTCTTCCTTTGAAAAATCCGGAATAGACATTGGCAAATTTGCTTTGACTATTGTTGCCAATAGGGAATTCACATTTTCAGCAACCAAATCGCGCTGCATTTCTTCTACCTCTTTATCCAAATTTTGAATCATTTTCGTTAATGATTCTTCATATTGCTTATCATTAGATGAACGAGCTTGTGCTCTCTCACTTTGAGCCGTTTCAGTTTGAGCTCTGCGTTCGGCAAGAAAACGGATATAGTCATAGTAATCTGAGTTGAGTTGACTTCCTGTAACTTCCATTTGAAAGGAAGGATATTTAAGATTGGTATGTAGAGAAAAAAATTGGTTGTTATTATCCAAAAGAATTTCTAGTACATCATTTTCTGGAAGCAGAACTATGTAATAGGTTCCTTCAGGCAAGGCCTTCTCTCCTTGCAAAATGAATTTCCCATTTTCCACTATTGCGGAATCAATGATAAACTGCTGAGCACCATATTGCTCCGCTAGAAAAATTTTATTTTCAGTATAGTCATCAATGGTAACATCAATGGAATAACCAGCCTGTCCGTAAAGCGAAAATGATAGGAATACGGTGGCCAACAATAAGCCGAACGGTTTAAAAATTAATTTCAAGGTTAATGTTGTATGCAATTAGTTAAATTCAAGCGCTTACTAGCCTTGTAATTTCTCTTTGTCCCTTTTCATGATTTGTTCCATAACTTCACTTAATTGCTCTGCGGCAATTTTTTTCATAATGATTTCCTTTTCTTTATTCAAAATGAAAACCTGAGGTGTGGAACGTACATCATAGAGTTGCTTATATTTAGACTTAATATAGGGATCAATTGCATTTACGAATTTTACCATTCCTTTTTCTTCTATCATCTTTGCACACTCTGGAATATCCTTGTAAATACTATTACAAAGCGCAACGATTTCAACGCCCTTACTTTTATATTCATCATGAAACTTCACAATGTCTGGCATAGATTTTTTGCAATGTCCACAATCTGGAGCCCAAATTAAAAAGACGGTGTAATCTGCATCGATATCATGCAATGAAAAATTTCTTTTAACACCATATCGTTTGTGTTCATTTTCCTCATCTTTCAGTTCCATTGTTTTTGCCAAATCTATTTCCTGGATGGCAATGTTTGGTGCAGTTTTTCCAATGAGTATTGGCTTCAATCTTGCCGCGTTATCGATAATCTTTTCTAACTGTTCTTGTTCTGTCCATGAAGCCTCTCCAGCTTTGTAATACTTCTCTGCAATATGAACATAAACACCATCCATTCCTACGATTTTCGAAGCAGCATATTTATTTAAAAAATGGATAAGATAAAATTTATAGGATTCTTCTGCTGGTTTAGTTTTAGCCAAGACAAAATCAATCGAATTCGCAATACTATCCGGATTTTGCGGCGTTAACTTTTCAATGTAATAGTTAATTTTTTCAAACATAATAGGAGCTCGCAAAAATCGAGGATCTCCCAAATCAATATTATCAAACCAGTGTTCTTTGGTATAAATATATCTTGCTAAATCTGGTTTTTCTTGGTCCGAAAAATCTGGTGTTTTGATTGGAAAAGATGCTTTCACAATTTTACCAAGTAGCGTATTTGGTTGTTGCTTTACCAAGTTGTTTTGATAGTCCGTGACTTTTGTATTAATGGCATCTAACTTAGTTTGAGCCGCTTTTTCGGCTGCGCTATCTTTGGTGTCTCTTGCAGCTTTTAACGCTTCCCCATGTGTATTAGCAATTGGACGTTGTTCGCCAAGGAAATTCAAATAGTTGTAAAAATCTGTATTCAACTTAGAACCTTCAAATCGAATATTCTTTGCTGTGTTTTCGATCTTAGTGCTGAAAGAAAAAATTTGATCTTTATCAATGAAAAGCTGAATAAAGTCATTATTGGGCTTCATAACAATCATATATACTCCTCCGGGCAAATCCTCTTCAGACTTAAAAACAAAACTTCCATCCGCTTGCACTTCAGTAGAATCCTTGAAATATTGTTTATCGCCGTAATGATTAGCTAAGTATAACTTCTTTTGAGTATACCCTTCAATTTTAGCTTTGATCTCATAGCCTGTCTGCGCATTTACAGAAAAGCCAATAATTAGACATAAAACTGATGATAATAAGTACTTCATATTCATTGTGTGTGTTTAACATAGCTTAAATTAAAAAGCCAGTCAATTTGTTTAAAACAAAAGTCCGGCCTTTTGAGCTAATTTTCACGATTACATCCAAAGTTTAAAAAAATTTTAACCTGTAGATGTCTAATTCGCTAAAAATCCTTGTTTTTCTTAGTTTTTATCGTTTTCCAATACTTTAATTTGATCTTCAAGTTTCCTCAATTTCGCGGCTGCCTTATTCACACTTTCTTGAATTTCCCTCAATTTATTTTCTTCTATTAACATTTTCGCCTGTTCTTCTGCGATCATTCGCGCATTTTCTTCTTTAACCTTTGTGATCTGCTCTGCAGCATTTTGCTTTGCTTGATATATAGCTTCAGAAGATTCCTTTTCCGCCTTACTAATTTCTTCCAAAGAAGTTTTTCTCGCGGCTTCGGCTTGGGCATTGTATTCTTTCTTTTTTCCTGCCAAGATTTCCTGCGCATTGGCCAGATCCACCCCAAGTTTCTCTTGTATTGCTTCCTTTTCCGCTTGGGCTTTACGTTCAGCTTCAACAACTTCAGTTGCTAATTCAGATTTCTTGGCTTCAGTATTTGACTTTATGGTTTCTATTTCTTTTTGTGCATTGGTCTTGGACTGCGCAACTTCGCCAGCAACCCGCTCTTTTACTTCTGCGATTTCAGTGGCAGCAGATTGTTTTACCTGAAGTATCTCTTGAGTGGATTCAGAACGCACTTGAGCCACTTCTTCGCGGCTTGCCTTAATCGCTTGGGCAGTTTTCTCTTGAATACTATTTAATTCAGCGGCGCTAGATTCTTTCGCCAAAGCCAGCTCCTTAGCCAGGGCCTGTCTTTCATTAGCGCTCATCTCTTTTTGTTCTCTTATTGCTTCAGCCTCGGCAGCTTGAACATTTGAAATTTCTTCAGCAGCATTTCGTTTTGCTTCGGCAACTCTTTGGGCAGATGCTTGGATTTCTTCAGATTCAGCTTGCTTTACTTTAGCAATTCCTTCTGCGGAAGCTTTCTCAGCAGCGGCAAGCGCAGCGGCTGCATCATCCTGTGCTATTTTTACTTCTTTTGAAGTCACAGCTTTTGTTTCTTTTTCCTTAGATTTTGCCTCTGCTATTTTATCAGCAACTTCTTTTTGAATTTCATTTAATCTGTTATCGGCTTCTTTTTTAGCTTTTAGAATATCTTCATCATATGTACTCTTAGCTACCGTTGCTTTTTCTTGAGCAATTGCGACATTCTTGCTGGCCTCTTCATTTGCCCTTTGGATTTCTACGGTTGCTACTTCTTTAGCGGCAGCAATCTCTGTAGCAGAAAGCTCCTTTGCCTTAGCTTTTCTTTGGTTAGCCATTTGAATCGCTTCTTCAAGCTCTTTTTCAATTTTGGCAATTTCAGCAGCAGCATTTTCTTTTGCAGTTGTAACTTGTACTGCAAGTTCAGCCTTTTGATCAGCAGCTTGTTCTCTTGCTTGCTTGATTTTTTCGGCCTCCTCAGATTGAATGGTGTTAATGGATACTGAGGCATTTTCCTTAGCCGATGCAACCTCTTCTGCATACTTTGCTTTTTGACCTTCGGCCTTTTCTTTTGTTGCAGCTACTTCAGTTGCAGAAATTTCCTTTGCTTGGCTGATAACTTCATTAGCTTTTTGCTTGGCTTCAGCTACTTCAAGTGCGGTAGATTCTTTTTGCTTTGCGGCAGTTTCTTGCAATGCTGCAATTTCTGTTGCATTAGTTTCTGCAATTAGGGCTTTGCCTTCTGCGGCTTTTCGTTTCGACTCCGCTAAATCAAAAGCCATTTTTTCTTTTTCCAATACCGCATTCTCTCTCATTTGAGCTATTTCTTCGGCAGTTTGTTCTTTCGTAGCTAAAATCTGATCAGAGGCAGACTTTTTTGAAGTAACCACGTCATCCATGGTTTTCTCTTTTTCTTTTGCTGCAGTTTCTCTTGCTACTCGAATTGTTTCCGCTGTTTCCTCTCTAATTTTTGTAAGCTCCACCTGAGAATTTTCTCTGGCAGCTGCAATTTCATCGTTATATTCTAACTTCGCATTGTCTAGTTCCTCCTTCACCCTTGCCAATTCTTTGGTTGCATTTTCTCTTGCTTGGGCCACTTCTTGAGCACTAGCTAGTTTTGCTTGCGAAATTTCTTCTGCTGCTTTTTGCCGATTTTCTTCAACAGAAAGATTGATTTGACTGATCGCATCGTCCGCTTTTGATCTTGCTTCTGCTACACTGGAGGCAACATCTGCACGAGAAGCTTCAATTTCTTTGCTGGAAGCCGCCCTTGCCTCTAAAACCTCTTTGGCGTAAATCGCTTTTTGTGCTTCAGCATTTTCCCTTGCTGTAGCTACCTCAGCCTGTAGTTGTGATTTTATCTGATCAGTTTTCTTTCTCTCTGCTGCAATTTCATCTTGTAAAGATATTTTGGTTTCAGCTAATTGCTTTTTTAGATCTGAAAGTTCAGAATCATTTAACAATGAAATATCAGCTACTTTTCTTGGACCAGCACTTGTTGAACTAATTGACTTTGAGCGATCTTTTACCGTCATGTCATTACCGACTAGCGCTACGTCCTTCACTTTTCCTTTATCTAAATTCTGATAAAAGCAGCGAATAAGTTGTATTAATTCCCCCTGACGATTAGGATTTACCGTAAATTTTCGCATTTCATTGGTAGAATTATTTTTGATATACATTGTTGTTGGAGGCTTGGTATTCATCCAATCGACTGCAGCTATATCCATTTGAAGGACATTTTCGAAAACGGGTGTTCCACTTTTTCGGTTGATTTCACCCATCTGAACAAAGCGATAACTTTTTCGATTTTGACTGGCGTCCATAAAGATGATCTCGTCATCTTGATTAAACTCAACACCAGCTTTAGAGGACATCTTGGCCTGAATACCTCTTTCTGTTGCCAACAAACTCATCGAATAGGTATAATTCCCTCGTACAACTAGGGTCAAAGGCTTTGTTTTGATGATTTGAGCACCAGCTACCACTACATTCTCTTGAATCCAAGAGTTACAATTCTGAGAAAAACCGGTAGTTGCCAGGAGTAAAGCCCAGATAATGAGCGGATTAGGTGATAGAAGTTTCATTAAAAGTGGTTTGTTCAAAGATAACCAATTATACTTTAAGATTAACGCATATTTGGCATCTTTTGTGTCCAAAAACCAAATTTTCTTTGGGTACTAAAGCCTATTATTGCAAAGTCACGAAATGAATATTTTTTGACAAGTCTCAACTCATATTACGCTTATATTTGTCAAAAATTAATGACTTCGCAGATCCTAACACAATGAAAAAAATCATATTTGGCCTCTTTTCCCTCTTGCTTGCTCTTTTCATTTTCAAGCAATTTCCTTCAAAAAAGGCATTCGTTCCAATTCCAACCAACGGCGAAACAATAATAAAATCAGGTGGAGATGATGAAGAAGGACAAGATTTGAGGAAAAAATGGTTTGACTTAATGCACCAGTCCGCTCCAGGAACAAACTGGAAATCAATTGAATATGAGAACAATAAAAGAAGAGCCGAACGTAAAGTCGCTTCAAATGCCAATTCCAGAGGCGGTCTTGAAGATCTTGCCAACGGTAATCTTATTGGGGAATGGTTCGAGAAAGGTTCTTCGAATCAAGCTGGTTCAGTGATAGCCACAGAGTATGATGCCGATACGGATTTTATTTATCTCGTATCAGGAGGTGGAACGCTGATGAGGAGACCATTCACAGGTGTAATTTGGGAAGTTGTGAACCAGGACTATAAATTTGATGGTCAATTTTTACATTTTTTAGAGTTACCAACTGGAAAAAGAATGTTGGTTTATATAGCTGACCAGCCGCATTACTCTGACGATTATGGGATTACTTGGACAAAAGCTACAGGAATTCCAGAAGGAGACAATTGGGCACGTAATCAACATACAGCAGTAATGACTAACATTAATCAGCAGATTTATGTCTTGTCTAAAAAGTCATATTGGGAAGACTACATTCTATATCAATCTAAAGACTTCGGAGAAACTTACACGGCTGTCAAAAACATGGGGAGTTCAGAATCAGGAAAATTTGTTATGAAAAATCCCAACCATACTGATGAACTATTCATTATGGAACGTACAGGTTTTGCATCGAGCCGACTTTCTAAAATTGACTTTGATAATGATACTGTTGTTGAAATTTACGAAAACGATTTTTTCGGATTCAAAGATGCGCGTGCAAATTTAGCTGCAACTAAGATTGGAGATAGTATTCAGCTTGTAGTTTGGAATAATGATAACCAAGTATTTCAATCCTATGATTTCGGCGAAAATTGGGAATTAATCAGTTCTTTTGAAACAACACCGTGGAGTGTGGGAATTTATATTTCACCATCAGATCCAAAATTCATGATGATGGGAGCGGTAGAATGCTTCCGATCGATTGATGGTGGTGACAACTGGCAAAAAGTAAATACATGGGGAGAATATTATGGAGATATCAATGGAAAGCTGCATGCGGATATGATGTATTTTCGAGAGTTTCAAAAAACCGATGGAAGTACATTTGTTTTGAATAGTAATCATGGCGGATTGAACATTACTGAAGATAAATATAACACCGTCAATAATCTCGGTCTATTTGGCTTGAATGTATCTCAATATTACGATGTAGTTTCTTTGCCTTCAGACCCTTCTGTAATTTTTGCTGGAACACAAGATCAAGGATTCCAAAGATCTCTACCAAATGCCGATGATGATGTTGCTCAATTTGATCAAGTTATTTCCGGGGATTATGGTCACATTGTTTTTTCTGAAAACAACAGTCACTTATGGACGGTCTATCCCGGAGGTTGGGTAACGTATTATGATGACCCAATGGGTTATTATAACGCCTCTTGGGAAGTCAATTCAGGCAGCGAAACAGTTTGGATTCCTCCAATGATGCCAAGTCCTGATCCATCAGAAAATGCAATCTATTTAGCTGGAGGTAATGCCAATGGTGGTAGTGGTTCCTATTTAATTAAATTGACTTATAATGAAGCTGAGAATAGAATTGACTCTTCGCAAATAGACTACGATTTTGAAAGTTATTCTGTGGATGGTACAATATCCATGATGAGAACTTCACCTCTTAATTCAAACAACTGGTATGTTTCAACTACCAACGGCAGATTTTTCTATTCTACTGATGGCGGTGTTAATTGGGATCAAAGCACGCAGTTTGTTCCAGGTGGTCACTACTTGTATGGAGCTGCGATTTATCCTTCCAAATTGGATGAAAATATTGTTTATATGGCGGGATCAGGATATAGTAACCCAGCAGTTTATAAATCAACTAATGGTGGTCAGACCTTCGTACCTATGAATGAAGGAATGCCTCAAACCTTGGTATTTGAATTGACAGCAAATGACGATGAGACAATGTTCTTCGCTGCTACTGAAGCTGGACCATTTGTTTATGTTGTAGAAGAATCAATGTGGTTCGATATGACAGGGATGGCAGCACCAACTCAAACTTATTGGTCTGTTGAGTATATCTCATCGATGGATCGAGTTAGATTTGGAACTTATGGAAGAGGCGCTTGGGATTTCCAAATTGAACAAGAAGTTAGTAGTACAAAGAATGAAATAAACATTGCTAATATTAATCTTTTTCCAAACCCAACACAATCAATATTGAACATTGAAATTAATGAAGTAAATTCAAACGACCTGACTTTTCAAGTTTTTGATTTAGCAGGAAAATTGATTCTTGAAAAAGCCGCGCAGGCAAACTCGACTTCTGGTTTTTCTACATTAATCAATTTGGAAAATGTCAATGCTGGGACCTACATCCTAAAAATAATTGATGGAGAAAATATTGGTACTAAAAAGTTTTCAAAACTGAAATAGCTCTAAAAATTAAAATTTGTAAATAACTCTAAGGTTAAAGCTAACTTAGTATTCTATATTGAGAAAAAAATCAAACTAGAAATTAATTCTACAAGATGGTTATTATATTAAATTCTTGAAAAACTTTGATTGAAAGCTCCATATTCGACCTAACTCAATATTAAAAAAGCTCGTTAAAAATTTAACGAGCTTTTTCAATCTAATAACTTCTATACCCTTCTTCTTCAGGGAACTTTTCGGTTTCAGCTGCTTTCCTGCTCCTGCTCTTTTTATTCCTGCCTCCAAAGTCAAAATATCCAACTTTTAGTGTAGCTCCCAGCATAAGTCCATCCATATTATTCAACCTATTTGCCACTAAGTTCGTCTGATGACTAAAGCGATACTTTGCACCTATTTCCAAGCCAAGCACTTTACTGATATTAAATTCAACATTCACACCGGGCTCCGCAACAAATATCGGTGAAGCTTTGACCAATTCTGGATCAAAATCATCAAAGAAATCATTTGAATTATGAGCTATCAAAGCAACACCTCCTGCACCTAAAAACAAAGGAGTAGACAAATGAATTCTCCTTCTACCGAAATAGATACCTTTTAAATGAAATCCTCCAACACCTCCAGCAATGGTACCATCCAATCCATCATTTTGCGGGAAAGATGCATAATTGTGAAATGATTGACCTGCGAAGCCTATTTCGAATTTTTGGTCTATCACATAAGCAATTCTAGCATTTAGTGTAGCGAAGCCATAGCTATCAAAATTTGCATATCCACCTCCTACTCCGATATAAACTCCATGGGTTCCTTTATTGGACAATTTAAATGTTTCCATTCGTGGAGATTCAACCTCAGAATTTACTTTATTATCTGGAATATCTTGCGCATAAGTAATTGTATAAAGTAGCGCAAAAATTGTTGTTAATATTATATTTTTCATTTCAAATATAGTTTTGAGTTATTTTATAATTCTCGAAGAATAACAAATCCTTTCTTTCCTTCTAGTTTGATTTTTCCATCTTTGGCCCCTCCATAATTAGCTGTAATGGTCCTATGATTATTTTTTTCATCTAATACAATGGATTCTACATCCTTCGCCGTTTCTGGCATTCTAAAAATTCCACCCTCCATATTTGCATCCAGACTAAATCCTATCCCAGTGACATTAAGATCCACTTCAGAATTCTGTTCGTTCAAATAAATATTAGGAGAAGGGTTTACAACTTTACTTACTCTCAAATCTGTAACCTTGAGATCTAAATAAATTTCATCCTCAATGACTTCAAAAAAAGCATTTCCAAATTTCATTTCGCCTTTGATTCGCTTAATTTTTTCTATCCTCAATTCATCTTTGTTCGAATTAACATCAAAGAATGATACAGATTTTAAGTCCAATTCCGAACCATGAGACACCAACCGCAAGTCTTCAATTTCGTCCGCTTTAAATCTTACATTTCGGAGATCAAGTTCCGCATTTTTGACACTCACCAAATTAATCTTTCCGTAATTATGTTCAAGATTTGCGTCAAGAAAGGCCTCGGTCACATGCAAGTCTCCATGCTTAATTTTAGTCCTTAATTTTCCTGACCAGTCCGTAATTACTACATCTCCAAATTCGTTAATCACTTCCAGTTCTGTATTTGCAGGAACTTTAACATTGATGTCAATCTCGATATCTGATTTATCAAAATCCACTGAAATTTCTGACCAAAGTCGACCAAAAAACCCAGCCTTTTTTTCTTCTATTTCAGAACGAACACTTACATATCTTCCAAAATTAGAAACTACAGGAGAGATTCGCTCTAATAGTTCTTCCGCATCATATTTGTCGTTCTTCCTTACCTTAAACAGAAAGGTAAACTCCATCTTTGATTCTTCCCAAGTAGAAAGATTAATATCTCCATACTTGTTTTCCAGTTTGAGTTCAGCATTTTCTTCGGTACTGACTGTTTCAGTTTTACTGCGTTCTGCGGTGTATTGCGCTTGTGAAACTACTGGCACAAACCAGAGCAGCAACAGAAAACACTTTATATATTTAAAGGGATATACCTTGATCATTACTTTTAATTTTTGATTGATTTAATCGATCTAACAATTGTTCGATGAGGTTAATTTGTTGATTGAAATTCCGGATAATAGCTTCTAAAATTTCCTCATTATTTAAATTTGTTGCTAGTTCTTTCTTTAGTTGTTCTTGTTCTAAATTCAATTCTTCGATATAACTTAAGAATTCATTTTTTTCATCTTTGGACAATTCATTAGAATTCTTCAATTTAATAATTTGCAGAGCGACTAACTTTCCATAGTGCGAATCCAAATCATTGAATGCTGTACTTTCTTTTTGAATCAATTTCGACTGATCTCCATTTTGAAAAAACATAAAAGTCAATCCCACTAAGAACAGTATAGCTGCAGCTGCTCTAAAGGCAGTTCGCCTCCACAAGGGAATTACTTTCTTTTCCTCAACCATGGGCAATCGGCGCTCAATATTTGCCCACATTTTCATTTTATCAGGAGCAGGTTCATTAAAGAACTCTTGGTTGTCCCTGATGTTTTTTTCGAAATCATCCATCATAATGTTTTTACGATTTCAACTAATTTTTTCTTAGCTCTAGAATATTGTGATTTTGATGTGCCGGTTGATATGTTTAAAATCTCTGAAATTTCAACATGATCATATCCTTCTACCAAATACAAATTCAATATTTGTCGTTGACCCTCAGGCAAAATCTGCATCGCTGTTTTTACTTTACCTAAATCTTGCTTTGGTTCCGACTTTTCTGCGACGGTTTCAGAAGCCACATCTACCGGTTCCCATTGCTCAAACACCATTTTTCGGTCTCTCAAAAAGTTCAAGCTCTTATTAACTACTATTCGCTTCAACCAAGCTCCGAATGTCGTCTCATACCTAAACTGATCCAGCTTTGTAAAAGCCTGAACAAAACAATCTTGAATGACATCTTGTGCATCTTCCTTCCGCTTGACAATCCTTAAACATACATTGTACATGGCATCGACGTAAAGTTCATAAAGCCTAAATTGGGCCTTACGCATGCCAGCCTTGGCACCTTCTACTAATTCTCGATGAGTATTTACAATTGGATCAGTCAAAACTGGTTGTTCGTTTTCAATTGGAGCTATTCGCTTCAAGTGTTCGATATTATAGACCCGAGCATTTTTCAAGGGTTGCAGGATTACAAATGTACCATTCAAATCATAGATTTCTTGCCATTCAATCTGCCCGAAGTAATTCATGAACAATTGTTGAAAGTTTAGGCAATTCAACTTACAAAGCTCATACTATTTAACCAGTCTCTACCCTAATAAGGTTATATCACTGCTATTTGACGTGCATTTGCTTTCAATAAGATCGATATCTTGTACCTTTAAGGAATAGACCTGACAAATGAATAAGATTATTTTTAAGTGCATCTCCATTGGACTTTTATTGTGGCAGAGTTCCTATGTTTTTAGTCAACAACCGTATGAGCGCGCTGTGCTCATCTCCAGCGAATTAATAGGCGATACCATCCATTTGAATTGGAATGAAGATCTTACTGCCACAGCATACACCATTTTTAAAAGAGACCTGGACGACACTGAGTGGGGATCACCCATTGCAACCTTGCCGATTAGTGAAACAAGTTTTTCCCATTACCTTCCTTCGGGCACTGCCCAATCATTTGCCATATTCAAATCAGATCCAGCTCCTTATTTCGATACGATTCCCGCTGCCGCAGGTGATTATAGCATAACTGTCGAAGATCAGTTTGCAAAGGGATTATGTTGCAACTTTGGAATTGGCTATTATTTACTCAAGAATGGGAATGATACATTGGTCTTGGCAACCGATTTTGAATCGCTTTTTGATACAACATTCAATTTGCAAGATTCAACCCATTTAACTTTGGAAATTAAACCTGATCTTTTCGGCAATCATCTTGGTTGGGAGATCACTCATCAAAATAGTCAAACTATAATTTCAGAATTTGGACCATTAGGTACCTACCTCAGAAAAGCCCCTTCATTGGGAATGATTTCCGTAGGCAATAAATACAGTGGTCCATTAGATCAGTCAACAGTTTTGGTATTAGTCGCTGGGAATCTTTATTCTGATTTACAAAATGAATTGGCGATTATGAAAGCTGATTTATTTGCAGAAGGAAAGCAGGCCGTGATTTTGGAAGTTCCGATGGAGACTACAGTTGATGAGGTAAAAACATTGATTGTGACCCATCACAATTCGATTGGCAATCTCGGTTCCATATTTATTCTTGGACATGTTGCTGTTCCTTACTCCGGCGATATGTATCCGGATACCCATTCAGAGCATCACAAAGGTGCGTGGGCGGCAGATCCATTTTATGCCGATATAGATGGCGTATTTACAGATAGCACTGTTAATGAAATATCTGCTTTTTTTGAAAAGACTAGAAATATTCCAGGCGATGGAAAGTATGACCAAAGTCTCATGCCATCGGCTCTAGAATTGTCCATCGGAAGAGCAGATTTTTATGACTTGCCAGGTTTGAGTACTGACGAATTAACATTGACTAAAAGATATTTAGCCAAAATACATGATTGGAAAATGGGCAATATAACCGCCATTCCTCAAGGCTTGGTGGATGACAACTTTGGACGGGCCTTTGGTGCGCCGGCATCAAATGGCTACCGAAATCTAGCTTCGCTTTTAGGGCCAGACCAAGTCTCTGACAAAGATTTTTTAACCGCCTTAACGGACAGTTCTCATCTTTGGGCTTATGGCTGCGGATCAGGCACTACCTTCAGTTCAGATGGTGTTGCTACTACTTTAGATTTTGAAACTGATTCTTTGCAAGCTATTTTCCTGATGACTTTCGGCTCTAACTTTGGGGACTGGGATCATGAGAACAATTTCTTGCGAGCGCCTTTGGCATCAGGAACCGTTCTTAATAATGCTTGGGTTGGTAATCCACATTGGTTTATGCATCAGATGGGAATTGGGGTACCTATTGGAAAAGTTGCATGGAAAAATATGAATAGCCATTACTTGCCTGGACCGCAGATGATGCACATGGCGTTGATGGGAGATCCTACGGTGACGCAATATCCTGTTGGTAAATTGGATGGCTTTGAAATCACCTATGATAACGCCGGACCACTATTACAATGGACCAAAAGCGATAGTGCTGACTATGAAAGATTTGCAATTTATCATAAAACGGATAGTACTGCTGCCTGGGAATTCTTAGCCAATGCCGCTGGAATGGATAGCACCTACTTGCATGATGATGCGACTGTTGGAATAAATTACTATTTCATTTTTCCCGAAAAATTAATCAATAACAATTCGGGATGTTTTTATCAGAAAGGAATGGGCGCTCAAGATACTGTTCACTTTTCTATGACTTCAACTGCTGCTAATAATATTCCTTTGGAAAAATCATTTGAGATGCATCCGAATCCGGCCAAAGATTTTTTACAACTGGCTCAACTCAAAGGGGGTAACCCAATATTGATTTACAACGAAAAAGGACAAACGATTTATACAAAAGAAATCACTATCCCTAATTCGTCAACATTAACTATAAATACCGCTGAATGGCCTTCAGGAATTTACTTTGTAAAAGTTGGAGATAGTATTCAACGATTGGTCAAATTGTAACTATTAGCCGTTTCTTCTCGTAGCCAATAAGAAAAGAATAGCCATTCTAATAGCTACACCATTTTCTACTTGCTGTAATATGATGGACTGATCGGAATCCGCCACATCAGAGGTGATTTCTACGCCTCTGTTGATAGGTCCTGGGTGCATCACTACGACCTCAGAATCCAAGCTCTCTAGCAAACGACGATTGACCCCGAAGAATTTTGAATATTCACGGAGTGAAGGAAAGTACTTTAGTTCTTGTCGCTCTAATTGAATTCTTAAAATATTGGCTACATCGCACCATTCTAAGGCTTTTCTAAGATTGTATTCAACACCAACTCCAAGTTCATGAATATGCTTAGGGATTAACGTAGGAGGACCACATACCTTGACCTTGGCACCTAGTTTTTGCAAACAAAATATGTTGGAGAGTGCTACTCTACTGTGTAAAATATCGCCGCAAATGACAACATTTTTTCCCTTCACTTCCCCAAATTGTTCTCTTATCGAGAAGGCATCAAGTAAGGCCTGTGTAGGATGTTCATGGGTACCATCTCCAGCATTTACAATACTCGCATCGATGTGTTGCGCAAGAAAAGCAGGCGCACCTGGCGACGGATGACGCATAACCACCATATCCACTTTCATGGACAAAATGTTGTTGACCGTATCTAAAAGCGTTTCTCCTTTTTTAACGGATGAAGATGCGGCTGAGAAATTTATTACATCAGCAGAAAGTCTCTTTTCCGCCAATTCAAAAGACAACTTCGTGCGAGTTGAATTTTCGAAAAACAAATTTGCTATAGTGACATCTCTAAGAGAAGGTACTTTCTTAATAGGTCTATTGATGACTTCTTTGAAATTATCCGCGGTTTGAAAGATCAGTTGAATATCAGCCTCGGTGAGGTCTTTGATTCCCAAAACATGCTTAGTGCTCAGCTGTTTATCTGACATTAGTTATTCTTCTTTTTCTTTGAATAAAAGAATTTGATTATCCTCCTCTCCTTCCGCCCAATCAACTTTGACATAAGCTTCATCCAATGCATCTACTTGTAAACCAATAAAATCTGCTTGAATAGGTAAGTGACGATTGAATCTTCGATCAACTAAAGAAAGTAATGCCACTGATTCCGGTCTGCCGTATTGTTGCATAGCTGCCAAAGCAGCTTGAACTGTTCTGCCGGTGTACAATACATCATCAACAAGAATCACTTTTTTATCATCTACCAAAAAATTGATGTCATTAACGCTTGCTTCTAAAGGCTTCTCTCTAGTTCGATAATCATCGCGATAAAAAGTGATATCCATTTTTCCGTAGTCGAAGCCTTTGACCTTCATTTTACCCAAACGCTCTACAATCCGATCCGCGAGTAAGGTCCCTCTTGGTTGAATTCCGATGATACAAGTGTCAGAAAAGTCTTGATAACTCTCGATAAGCTGGTGACAGAGTCGATCCAAAGTTAGGCTGAAGCGCCGAGAATCTAGGATAATTCTACTTCCTTTCATGTAGCGGCAAATATAGGTAATGGAATTGAATACATCCAGTGAAGCAAAGTGAAATATCCAAAATTTCAAATATAGAGAATAAGCTAAACAAGACTCAATTCTAGTAGTAATCGGCAATGGCTGGCAAAAACAATAGCTTGGTATCTTATGTTATCTTGCCATATAATTTTGATCAAATAACAAGGATTAATTGAGCAATCAATACGACATTGTAATAGTAGGGGGAGGTTTGGCCGGATTGTCAGCTGCGATCCATCTGTCTAAAGGCGGTTTAAATGTTTGTTTGATTGAAAAAAATGAATTTCCAAAACATAAAGTTTGTGGGGAATATATCTCCAATGAGGTCACGCCCTATTTGAATTGGCTTGGTCTCGATCCATTTGAACATGGTGGTACGTCCATTTCAAAGTTTGAGTTGAGCACAAGATCAGGAAAGAAAATTAGCACAACCTTACCACTCGGAGGTTTTGGAATTAGCAGGTATAGGTTGGATCACCTTTTATCAAAGCGAGCCAAAAAAGCTGGATGCACCATAATTCAAGAGACCGTTAACGAAATTGAATTTATTAATGATAGCTTTAAGATCCATACTAAAGGATCAGAAAGATTAACAGCTGAATTTGTAATTGGTGCATTTGGCAAACGATCAAATCTGGACAATTCACTGAATAGAGATTTTTTTAAATCACCGGCTCCATATTTAGGGGTAAAAGCGCATTATAAAGGAGAATTTGATCCTAAGCTTGTGGCGCTTCATAATTTCGAAGGAGGTTATTGCGGGGTGAGCAAAGTTGAAAATGATCTCATTAACATTTGTTATCTAGCAGATTTCAAGTCTTTTAAGCAACACAAAAATCTGAAGGCATTTGAGAAGCATGTCCTGTTCGAAAATCCTCATCTTAAAAGTATATTGACCAATTGCGAAATGGTATTTGATGCCCCATTGACCATTAGTCAAGTTTCTTTCTTACCGAAAAAAAGTGTGCACAATCATATTTTAATGACTGGTGATGCAGCCGGTATGATTCATCCCCTTTGTGGCAATGGTATGGGAATGGCCATTCATTCTGCGTTTATGCTATCTGAGTTGATTTTTGAATTTAAAAATGGTCAAATCGAAAGTCGCACTGTTTTAGAAAAAAAATACCAGCAACAGTGGGATCGAGTCTTTTGGAAGAGACTCCAAGCAGGAAGAATATTCAATCGCTTTTTCAGAAACAATAAGGTCTTCGAAAGCGGTCTAAGAGCTTTGACAAGTTTTCCAAGTTTGCTTCCCACTTTGATCCGCCAAACACATGGTGAACCGATTCCTGTTCCAATGCAAAAACAGCTGACGGTATGACGGAGCGGATAAGACATAAAGAAAACTTGGACAATTTCGAGCTAAAGGGTCCTGAATTAACAGAAACTTTGGAAAGCCTGGGCTGGATCAATAGATGGTTAGGGAATCACAATTTTCTGCTCAAAGAATTAACCGCGTTGATCAATAAATATCCAGAGCAAACAAATTTTCGAATAGTAGATCTTGGCTGTGGTGGTGGAGATGTTTTAAGAAAGATTGAAAAACGGTTTAAAGCGAAATCAATCCATTTTGACTTGATAGGCATTGATGCCAATGCCCATAGCTTAGCCTATGCCAAACTTCAGTCAAGTGCTCAAAGTTGTATTAGTTTTCAACATGCCGATATCCTAGCTGATGACTTTCGAATTCCAACATGCGACATCCTTATCAGTAGTCATTTTATTTATCACTTTTCTGACAAAGGATTAGCTCAATTTATTCAAAACAATAGCGCTAATTTCAAGCTAGGTTTTATCAATTCAGGATTGAGAAATAGTAAAGTCGCGTTATTCCTTTTTAAATATTTTTCTTGGTTACTTCCTATCACCAACATGGCAAAATTAGATGGTCAACAAGCCATTAAAAGTGCGTTCAAAAAATCACAACTGATATCGATTTTGGAAAGTATTCCTAACTTACAGTTTGAAATAAAATCTTCACTTTTTTTTCGTTTAACCTTGATCATCGAATGAGAGCAGCTACGAAATATCGCTCCGAGGAAGAAGAAATTATGGATGATTTCGAAATGACTGGAGAAGTGCTCCAAAACACTTTGCACCAATTGGACCGAATCAACAAATGGTTGGGAGGCAATCGTATAACATTATCAGGACTTGACGAGTTATGGGCAAAAATTCCCAAAGAGCGAACAATTAAGATTATTGATTTGGGCTGTGGATCAGGAGACATGTTAAGACATATTGCTAGAAAAGCGAGAAGGGAAAGTCGAAAAGTTGATTTAATAGGTATCGATGCCAATGAATTTGTGATACAAGTTGCTAAGGACCTATCGAAAGATTATCAAGAAATTAGTTTTCGCCAAATGATGATTCCTTCAGAAAAGTTTAAAAACATGTCCTACGACATCGTTTTATCAACCTTATTCCTCCACCATTTTAAAGATCAAGAAATAATTAGTTTATTGGCCTCTATTAAAAAAAAGGCAAAATTTGGAATAGTTATAAATGATCTTCATCGGAACAAATTGGCTTATTTCCTATTCTATATCATTAGCAGATTCGTTCCCAATGTAATGGTGCAAAAAGATGGACTCACTTCAATATTGAGAGCTTTCAAAAAAAGGGATTTAAAAAAATATTCACAGGAGATTAATGCCGAATCAAGTTCAATTTCATGGAAGTGGGCTTTTAGATATCAATGGATTATAAAATGTTAGGAGACTAACAACACTATATGGTAAAAATAAAAACAGTAGCCAAGGCCTTACCGCCATATTCGAGAACAACAGCGGAAATTGTTCCGATGCTAGATCTTTGGCTAATGGATCAAGATGAACGGTTTCGTAGAAAAGTCAAGAAGATATTCAGCCATGCTGGAGTTGATCATCGCTACTCTATTATTGATGCGCCAAATGTATTTAGCAAGCGGACCTTCGAAGAGAAAAACGACCTTTATGTTGAAGGAGCTTGCAAAATTGCAGAGACCTCTCTGCGCAAAGCGTTAGAAAAAGCCGGTTGGGATCCAAATGATTTGGACTTCATCATCACGGTAAGTTGTACTGGATTTATGATTCCATCAATGGATGCATATTTAATAAATAAAGTTGGACTCCGTCAAGATGTCGTTCGATTACCAGTAATGGGAATGGGTTGTGCTGCCGGCGTATCTGGAATTATTTATGCCAATAACTTTTTGAAAGCAAATCCCGGTAAAAGAGCGGCAGTAGTTGCAGTAGAATCACCGATTTCCACTTTTCAAAGAGAAGATTTTTCAATGGTAAATGTTGTCAGCGCTGCAATTTTTGGAGATGGTGCAGCAACTGTGCTGTTGTCCTCAGAAGCGGAAGCCTCAGGACCAAAGATTATATCAGAAGAAATGTATCACTTTTATGATGCGCAACACATGATGGGATTTGCTTTAAAAGATGCTGGACTTCACATGATTCTTGATATTGAAGTACCAGACAAAATTGAAAAACATTTCCCAGACATCATTCATCCATTTCTTGAAAAATCAGGAAAAAATATTGAGCAGATAAATCATCTTATATTTCACCCTGGTGGAAAAAAGATTGTACGAATGGTAGAAGAGCTTTTCGGAAACATGGGTAAAAACATAGATGATACAAAAGAGGTACTTAGACTATTTGGGAATATGTCCAGTGCGACCATTCTTTATGTATTGGAGCGATTTTTAGAACGAGAAATCCCTAAAGGTGATTTGGGATTGATGTTAAGTTTTGGGCCGGGATTTTCCGCGCAAAGAATACTTCTTGAATTTTAAAATATCAACTTGGAAAATAATAGTAAATATTGGGCATTAATTCTTGGAGGGTCATCTGGCCTTGGACTGGCTAGTGCTAAAAAACTTGCTAGAGAAGGATTTAATATTTGCATTATACATCGCGACAGAAAATCAGACTTAGCAAAAATAACAACCGAAATTAATGTCATTAAAAATTTCGAAGTTCAATGTTTAAATTTCAATGTTGATGCTTTAAATATTGACAAAAGGAATAAAACTATCTCGAATATTAAAAATCAATTACCAGAAGGACATTCGGTTAAAATTTTATTACACAGTATTGCAAAAGGAAATTTAAAGTCAATGGCTGCTAAAGATGAAATCAACTTAGGAAATGATGACTTCAGGCTTACTTTCAATGCAATGGCTATTTCGCTTTACGACTGGACTGGGTATTCTAAAAAGTGTGTCATTTCAATTCATTAATATTTGTTTAGTTAAAAGCCTTCAAAGAAGTGAGGTTTTTTACTAAACAAATATCCTTGTTCTAGTCTGGTAATCTATTTGGGAATTCTCTTTTGATTGCCCTAATTATTGCTGGCCATCCTCTGGTTTTACGTTGCCAGCTTTTCTTGTTGTATTGTAAAGTTAGGTATAATTGTTTTTCGAGTGCTTGTTCATTTATAAACGATCCTTTTGTTTTTGTCGATTTTCTCATAACT
>CALFWO010000007.1 GCA_937928045.1 uncultured Saprospiraceae bacterium
TACTTGGTCAAACTTGGCAATGCTACGTGCATATGGGGTACAGCCCGAAGTTACCCCAAAGAATAATTTTGGCTTGCCCATCTTTTTGAAATCTCGCCAATCATCCTTCCAATTTGGCTGTGGTACTAAGGCTACTTTGAGACCTTCGCTCTCTAGAATTCGTCCAATTACAGCAGAACCAAACGCTGGATGATCCACGTAGGCATCCCCAGAAATGATAATGACATCCAATTCTTCCCAACCCCTCGCCTCCACTTCTTTCTTAGTGATCGGCATCCAATCTGTCAAAGGTCTTTTTTCCATTATCACAAAGGTACAGGAAGTTTTAGGGAAAAGTAGATAATATGTGTCCAGAGCTCAGAACTTATTAACCTGTTAAAGATGTAAAGTGCTGAGCAATTAACTAGTTAATTAACTAAATTAGTGATCAGATGTTCAAAATCGTATATCTCTTTTTCTTTTGCTATTCAATTTTAGGATTCTTACCAACGCTAGGAGAAACCCTAAAAGGACTATACGACAACTTAAAGTATTCTATTAAAATCAATTCAATTCAAAGATTTTGGGACCAAATGAGTAAGGCAGTTAAAGGAAAACCTTTCAATTTGGTTGTAGGTTATTACCATTTGGGACTATTGGTTTTTCTAATAGCTGGGCCTTATCTTTTCTTTAAACAATACTTGACAGAAAACAATGATTCCAATGCGGACAACAAATTTTTCAAATCCTTGAACAACTCTGAAATCGGTAAACATGTAATTTTCTTGAATCAAAACTTACCCAACAAACCGACTGAAAAAAATTATCAATTGACTTTTCAAAAGGTCACAGTTAATGTGGTTGAAAATTCCCCATTGAAAGAAAATCTTCAGTCCGTAGCCGATATCATGTGCAAGCATTTAAAAATGACCAAGCCAATAAAAGTCATGACCTTGAGTAATATAGATGCTGGGAAGTACGAGAGCATAGATGGCATGAAATGTATATATGTTAACGAAGGTTTAGAAACTCAAAATTTTGAGCAGAAAGTGGCGGTACTTGCCCATGAGATTTCGCATTATTTTTTGGATAGCCATCATATCTATTTTCAGGATATGGATAAAAATGAATTGCTCACTGAGATCAATGCAGTTTATGTTGGCTTTGGATTATTGCTTTTAGATGGATACGAGGTAATGGATAATCCTGAGGTAAATATGGCTTCTAAAGTCGGCTATGTGAATTCAAAAATCATTTTTGATATCATTGTCAAGACTGCGAAAATTCGAAAACAAAATCCGGAGTGGATTATTAAAAACATAAGATTTCCATACAACCTTATGGCTTGGTACCAACTGAGGGATTTACTCAAGGCTTATCGAGCGCATAGGAAACGGGCGCAAAAGACTGCCTGATTCACAATTACTGTTGGTTAAATGACTCCAAGAAATTTCTTTAAACATTTTTTGATCGATCGACTAATTGGAATATGCTCCTTATTTTCCATTAAAAGATAGCCTCCTTCTTTGTTCACATGCTTTAATATATTGTAAGGATTAACGAGATAACTTTTATGAACTCGGTAAAATCCTAAATAGGTGCATTGTTCTTCAACCAACTTAAGAGATCTCATAATAAAATTTACCGTGCCATCTGCTGAATACAATCTGCAATAAATATCATCCGATTTGAAGTGTGAAATTTCAGAAATTTTGATAAATAAAAATCCATCTAATGTGGGAAAACAAATTTTATCTGAGTTTTCTTTGATCACTTTAGCAACATCCTCGTTGTTATGCGCCTTGAATCTATTGGTTGTAACTGATAAATTTTGAATGATCATAATATTAGTTTTAAAAAAAAGCATAGGACAATTATCTGATCTATTAAATCAGTGCCTGAATATTATCAATATTCATAAGTGCTTAACTTAGATTAAGGTATTTTTTTACGGCCTCAACTCGATTGTACACTTGCAATTTTTTATAAATATTGTAAATGGTTGCTTTAACCGTATTCTCAGAAATATTGAGTTTATCTTTTACTTCTTTGTTCAAAAAGCCTTTTGCAATCAAATCAAGAATTTGTTCTTCACGCTTTGAAAGCTTTTGCAATTCTTTGAGTTCATCCACAGGTTGGTGAAAACTACTGACCACTTTTTGTGCAATAATTGCTGACATTGGTGAACCTCCATTTACAAAGTCCTCCAAAACTGAGATTAGTTTATCAGGAATATCATTCTTCAATAAATAGGCTCCAGCACCAACGCGCAAAGCTTCAAATATTTTCTGATCATGACTAAAACTTGTAATCACCAAGAACTTCAATTCCGGATTGACAATTTTTAACTTAAGCATAGTTTCCACTCCATCGATCTCCGAAGTCTCTAATCCTAGATCCATAATTATGGCATCCGGAACGAGTGCAGGTATCTGCGCTAGCGCTTCTTTTGCCGTTTCAAAACTAGCAATACACTCAAAGTTTTCGGACTCCTCTATTTCCTCAAGAAGCCAATTTCTAAACTCCTCATTATCTTCAACTATGCAGATTTTTTTTATCATTTTATTTTGAATTTCTGACACTGTAAAGATCGTTCGCTAATTTGATTTTACCAATAGTACTTTAGTTTATGCCAATGGTACAGAGAACTTGGTGATCATCCAGTCTGATTTAGAGAAATGCACTTCTCCTTTAATCGATGACATTCTCTTTCGAATAGAATTTAGGCCTTTTCCAGAGGAATTAAGCGCGGCCGGATCAAAACCACTTCCATTCTCAGTAACAACAACATTTATGACATTACTTTCAACTTTGGCCGTTACAATCACTTCATTTGCAGTAGAGTGTTTAATGATATTATTGAGTATCTCTTTTATAGCAAGTGAAAGATGGTGCCTGATCTGTCCTTTTATATATACACTTTGTTCAATGGATTGGAAATCGCATTTTATCGAAAGGTCATTATCTTCAGCCAACGTCGATGAAAAATTTCTTAGGTATGAGGTAAAACTTTCGTAAGTATCGTTCTGTGTGTCCATGGCCCAAATTATCGACCGCATACTTTCAATCATTTCCGAAGATATCTCGGCAACTCTTGATGTAATGGTCTTGACATCATTAATACTGTCGGCTCGTTGTATTTTTTTACTCGCAAATTTGATACTGGACAACTTACCGCCTAACTCATCATGCAATTCATCCGCAATTCGATTTCTTTCTTGCTGTAATTGAAGTTCCGTTTTTAGAACCAATTCTTGTTTCTCAAATGCAAATTTCTGTTCGCGAAGTTTATTTTTCAAATACAATATTATTGTGCCTCCAACTATTGAAAGGGCCATTAACCACAATAAAGATCTAAACCACCAGGTTTGCCAATAAGGCGGTAGAATAGTTATTTCTAAGGTTGAAAATTCTTCCTTGCAATTTCCGGAAAGGGTACAAACGCCATACTTAAATGTGTAGTTACCAGGCTTAAGATTAGGATAAGTAATAACAGATTGATCTCCTAGCAATGTCGTATCTACATCATAGCCTTCTAAGAGGACGCTGTATTGCGGATGATTGTTTTCGGTATAATCTACCGCCACAAAATCAAAGGTCAATGTATTTTCATTGTACTCCAGATCCACATTTTCCACCACTTCAATATTGACTGTATCGTTCATCCACTCATGACCGTGAACTTTTAGAGAAGTCATCATGAGATTTGGATTGTAGTCTATAGACTTGATAGAATCTGGGTGAAAATATAAGACTCCTTTGTTGGTACCAAAGTAGAGGGTACCGTCATGGCCGACAGTAGAACAGTCTGCTGAAAAGGTGTGAGACTCCAAGCCCGATTTTTCATTGTACATGAGGAGTTTACCCTCTTTAGTTTCATGATACAAACCATTTCTGGTTCCAAACCAGAGGTCTCCGTTTAAGTCATATAGTAAAGTTTGGATATAGTGTTCCAGGTATTTGTAGTCGGAAATTTCTCTACTTCTTTTATTCAGAATCTTTATTCCTTCTGATGATCCCAAGAGCAAGGTAGAATCGCTTTGTTCAAGGTATTGCGTTACGCCGGTTTCAAAAGGAATCAAATGATCTAGTCTAACATTTTCAATTTCAATTTTGAAAACATATATATTTTTCAAATCACTGGCATAAAGAAAATTGCCAACCTCATAAAATATCTGATCGTAAAACGACCCCCTATGCAATATGTTCTTTTCATTTGACTTTTCACTCCAAACAAAAACTTCATTCTTATCAACAACTAATAGCTTCTCTCCACCTAGCCATAATGCTCCTCTAATATTTGTTAGATTATTAATTCTACTTTTATTTATTATCTTTTTTCCCTCTACTGTTTGGTAGCTATAGTTGGACAAAACGGATAAAGCGTTAGGCTCACCTAATACAAAAACGGGATCATAAAGTGCATTGCAAATCAATTCAAAATCCTCACCATTAAAGCCCATTACATCTCCATTCAAAAATGAATAAAATATGGACTTATTTAGTCGAATTACGCTGTTAGAAATGGATTTTGATTTTTCAAATTTAAAGCCCGAATTTTTACTATTAACAATTTTAAGACCTTCATCTCCAATGGATGTAATAAATACATCTTGAACGGGATTAAAAACCCCTTGAGCAGACTGATCCAAAATTTTATCAACAGACCCATTCTCAAGTACTTCATAAACACTTTTTGTATCAGAGAATATCAATCGATTGCTAGCCGAAACATTAATAAGGCTTATTGGCGATTTTACAATTTCAGTTAGTTCATCACCCTTCAAATTATATATTCCATTTTTAGTAGAAAAATAAATTTTGTTGTCAATTTCCCGCAGCTGCCTAACTTCCAGTTGGTGCCCTAAGGTGTCCATGTCAAAACCTCCTTTCTCAGTCCTAGTAAGTCTTAGCAACCCTTTTCCATAATTCCACCTACTTCCATACAAAGAATGAAAATTCCTCTTCTGGTCAACATTTAGGATAAATTCTATGCCTTGAAATCCATTATAAATTTCATTGAACTTATATTGATTTAAATCAAATGAATAAACAGTCTTACCAACTTGAAGGTAGGCAAGACTGTCAACCACATCAATCAAACGATATGAAGTACTAGAGGTATCCACTTGAAAATTTTCAAAACCATCAATCTCCTTGTTCCACTTCACTAAATAATTGACAGTAGTGAACCAAATATTTCCTTCATCATCTTCTACGAAAGGACTTTGATTAAGTCCTTCATTTAGACCATATTTTTTTGCAGGTTCTGGCCAATATATTTTGGTCGTTTCGCCATCATATCTATTAACTGCATTTAATGATGAAATCCAGAGTGTGGAATCAGATGACTGATAACAATAGTAATTGTTATAGTCCGAAAGATTTAAACTTACTTGAGAATAACCTCCGTTATACAGAGAGAAACAAAGAAGAAAAAAGCAAACAGTTTTGCTTAAACTCGAAGTTCGAATCATACTCTATTAAGAGGCTTTTTTAGCGCAATTTTCCCATATGGTATTGTCCTGAAATCTCCGATACTATTTTCTAACACCAAATTATAAAATCTATATTTCATTATATCCCAAACAGGAGGACAAGGAACGCCTGCAGCAACCGAAGTCGCAATTTCATGATTCCGGGCCACATTGGGAGTTCCAGAATTTATACTGGCTGTCAAAGTTAAATACCTCTTATTCGTCACAGTTCCTGATTCTTCTTTTGGGATATCAATAACTGAATGTGTAAAGTATAGGGAAACATTCGGCCCCGGAACTTCTGGAATTTCTGGCACTTCTGGAACTAAATCATCAACCATAGTAGTATTTGAATTAGTTAAATCAGAATCCTGGGGTGTAGCGTCAACAATTAAATTTTGATTCAAAGCATTTCTAATCAATCGTGTAATTTCACTTCTCGGAAAATAAACTAAAACCAAATCTTCATCAATTCCTTGTTCAGAAAGAAGAAAATCATTTAAGTCAGAAACCTTATTCATCGCTAAATAATTTTCGGTTAAAACCGTAACATCATAATTCTGATCATTAACACCCCTATTATATAAATTTACAATAGTAAAATTACCATTATCATCCGATGTATACATTCCCATAAACCATCGGTCCACCTCAAGATTCGGCATTTTATATAATATTATGCTTTCAAAATCCTCGTTAGATGAATTCACCAGTGTATTTGCTAGGTTCGCAGAAAGATCAATTCTGTACTGTGCCATAATTTCTAATGTTTAAAAGTTTGAATTAAAAAATTTAAAAGCATGGAAATTTTCTCAAATCACCACATCTTTTTATCAAAACAAATATCTAGATCAATTAAACCGCGACCACTACCATTTACCCTACAAAAATGACCGTTCACCTTAAATACGGTCAAAATACTGGTTTCTTCAGTATAAAATCTCAACATATTGCCATTAAGATATTACATTGTTTTCATAATATATAGTCTTTAGACAATTGAATTCTGATCGTAAATTGTTCTCTGCATTTTCCGTTCACCTTATTGAATCGACCATTCACAAACATTAGATTCTTTTTCTAATCTAAACCCACGACATTCGGACATCCAAATAAATATTCAATGTCGAAAATAATTGTTCCTACCTCAGATGGAATGCATTTGATTAATATAGAAGACATACTCTATCTAAAGTCTGAAGATATCTACGCATATGTTTACACCAATTCAGAAAAATTATTCACGACTGTTTCCTTAGGCAGGATAGAAAAGGGCTTAAAGAGGCATTCATTCTTTAGATGTCATAAAAGTTATTTGGTCAACCTTGATCACTTAGCCAAGATTACGAAGGGAGTAAATTACCAGTTGATACTTTCTTCAGGCGCGAAGATTCCACTCTCTCGCACTAAGAAAAAGCTATTAATAGAGCACTTAAAAACGCAAAAGAAATTCATCTCCTACCATAGACCTCAATAAAAACACCATTCACAAGAATTTGAAAACTATTTTCAAAAGCCACCTCACATTTGAATCAATAAGTAGGAATTTAGACCATTAGCAAAGTATCCAATTAAAAAGTTAACTCTTATGGTGATTGGCTAGGATCTATTCTCCTTTATCTACATCAAGATTTTTAACTTTTAAACATTTCTAAAATGAAAAACTCAACCTTACAATCAATTTTAGTTTTGGTATTCAGCTTTTACTTATTGAGCCAGCATTCCTATGCTCAAAATTCACATAATTCATTAGGGTATTCTCAGCCTTCTATTAACTTAAATTCGCCTATTAACCCAGGGGAATCAAATTCTATAGTCTGGAGTAACAATCGAAACTGTTGCCTTGAATACGATAGCAATAATAACACAGTAGTAAAACTATCAGGAGGAAATAACTGGAATTGCGGTATTGCCTCAAAAAGTTATTTGCCTGCAAACAAGCCTGGATCTATTGAAATGGAGATAAAAAAAATCAACCACATGTTCATGATAGGTTTGACTGAAAAAGATGTCAACATGTCTTACGAACACATCCAATATGGTTTGATATTGCAACAAGGAATTGGACAGATGCAACTCAATATTTTTGAAAATGGCATAAACCTAGGAAAAAAGGCAACAGTTTATCTCAACGACATAATATCCATCGAAAGAACAGAAAGTCAGTCAATAAAATACCTGGTCAATTCAAATGTAATATTTACTTCAAATCAACCTAACAATAAATGTTTAATTATTGATAGCAGCCTGCGCATTGAAGGAGCCAAACTTGAAGATATTAATCTTAGTGAAAATTGGTCCAACAACGACTTGGATAGGTTTTGCAATTAACCTTTCCAACGGTCTACTATGAAGCCAATTATTCGAATTAAAACATTGCACTTTTAAACAATACAAAAATGAAAAACTCAACTCCACATTTGGTGCTAATTCTCATTCTTACAGGAATTAATTTCCCAATCTTTGCCCAGAACTTTATCACTGATTGGACTTTCTCCGCAGGAACAACAGATTTTGATATTCAAATTCAAACTGCGGGTGATGTTAATTATTCTTGGACAACGGACTTATCCGGAAATAGTGGTTCGGGGACAATAAATCAAGCTGCCTACGGCACAGTAAATATTTCTGGAATAACACTAATATCTGGAGACATTTTAACTTTAGAATTAGAACCATCAAATGTCAGAAGATTTGGATTAAATTTTAACTATAGACCTAACATTATTGACATCTCCCAATGGGGAGCAATTCCTTGGACTGACATGATCCAATCTTTCTTCGGTGGAGTTAACCTAGATATTTCTGCGACTGACACTCCTGACTTAAGCAATTGTACAAATCTAGGAGTTGCTTTTAGAGGATGTACTTCATTAAACTCTCCAAACTTTATCAATTGGAATATATCGAATGTTACAAACCTATCAAGCATGTTCAACGCCTGCCCAAGTTTTAATCAAGACATTGGGGGTTGGGATGTAAGCAATGTTACTTTTATGATTTCAATGTTTCAAGATGCAACTGCATTTAACCAAAATATCGGTAGCTGGGATGTGTCAAATGTGGAATTTATGGCTGGAATGTTCATGGGCGCAACTGCTTTTAATCAGGACATTACTAACTGGGATGTTTCCGACGTAACCAATATGCGCTTGATGTTTGCTGATGGTAATTTCAGTCAAGATATTTCTTCATGGGACGTAGGTGATGTAACCAATATGGAATTCATGTTCAGTGGCACCTCTATTTTTAATCGAGATTTATCTTCGTGGAACATGTCGAAAGTAACAAGACTTCGAAGCATGTTTGAAGATGCGGCTGGGTTTAATCAAGATTTAGGTGCATGGCAATTTCCTTCAAATCTTATTTCAGATCAATCCAAATTATTTGATAATTCTGGTATGGATTGTACCAATTATTCCAATACCCTAATCGGATGGGAAACCAATAATCCAACGATAACAAACATTGACATTGGAGCACTAAATATAAATTACGGGACTGAAGCAGAAGCCGCTAGAACGGCTCTAATCAACAATCAGGGTTGGACATTTACTGGTGATATTGCCGCTGGTATGGATTGCCTCGCTCCTCTCCCAATAACTTGGTCTTCCAATCTCACTGCGAGACTAAAGGGCCAAACCGTAGAACTCAATTTCTCAGTTTCTAATCAAATTAACAACGACTATTTTCGAATAGAGCGAAGTGCTGATGGAAGACATTTTGAATCACTTGCGGATATTCCTGGAGAGATCAATTTTTCTTCGGAAAAGAAATACTCCGTGATTGACAAACAGCCAAGATATGGAACAAGTTATTACAGAGTTCAGCAAGTGGATTATGATGGAAATTATAGTTACAGCAACATTGCTAATATCCAGCACAAATTAAACGATAGTGAAATGATATTTTATCCAAATCCAGCAGTTGGTCAGTTGTTCATTCAATCACAAAAAGCATTAGAACTCTCGATTTATAATGGTGTTGGAGAGATAATTGAACGGCATCAACTAGAAAAAGGAACTAATGAAATTGACATTTCAGCCATACTTCCAGGGACATATTTTATGAAAATCGATAATAGCATAGTGGATAAAATTATTATCACAAATTAATTGACCAACGACGATTCGATATTATTTCAAGTAACCTCGATACATAGTGATCCAAATAAAACGGAATAACAACTGCTGACTTTTTCAAGTTTCTGTTTTGTTTTAGATGCCGAGTAAGAATGATTTTTTACTTGGCATCTTCCTTTATGAATAGTCCAATACCAATTTCTGAAAGCACCTATATTTTCGAAATTCATACATTTTGGTAAATAAGCCCGACCAAGAACTTACCTTTGTCCCAATCTATTCAATCACAAGTTGTAACCACTAAGAATTGCAGCAGCTCTCAGAAAAATCTATTTTATTAACTGCTCTAAATTGGGGCATCGGTCATGCTGCGCGCTGCGTTCCACTGATTCAAGCCATCATATCTGAAGGAGCAAATCTAACGATTGCCTCCGATGGAAAAGCGAAGGCATTTCTTCAAAAGGAATTTCCGACTTTGGATATTCTTGAAATGCCTACTAATGAAATAAGATATGGCAAGAGAGGTGTGGCTGCAGCTTTGCTTCCTCAGCTTCCAGCATTTTTTAAACAAATCAATGCTGATCAAAAATGGGTGCAAGATTTGGTTTCGAGAAAAGGAATTGATTTAATCATCTCAGATAATCGCTATGGTTGTTACCATGACCAAGTCCCTTCTGTATTGATCACTCACCAACTAAATATTCAAGCTCCAAAATTGGCGAAGCCAATGATTGACAAGGTGCTAAGAAGTTGGGTAAACAACTTTAATGAAATTTGGGTACCAGATGTTGAAAGTGGGTTGGCTGGAATTTTGACCGATAACAATCTAGATATTCCTGTAAGATTCTTGGGGCCATTATCGCGGTTTGAAAACAATACTTCAAAGAAAAAAGTCGAAACTTTAGAAAACCAGTTGCTCGTTTTGTTATCTGGGCCAGAACCCCAGAGAAGTATTTTAGAAGAGAAAATTTGGAGTCAACTTGAAAAAATAAATATTCCTGTTGTATTTGTGCGTGGAACCAATACAGTTTTTGAGCAAACCGACCTTTCTCATGTCGATGTCTTCGACCTATTAACTGCGAATGACTTAAAACCATTTCTGGAGAAAAGTAAATACATTATTTGTCGCTCTGGTTATTCCACATTGATGGACTTAGCGCAGTTTTCTTGCCAAGCACTTTTGATTCCAACACCCGGGCAATCTGAGCAAGAATATTTAGCTAAATATTGTGAGGCTAAGAATTGGTCCGTCAACCAACCTCAGCATAAATTTAATATTGATAAATTTATCAAGCTAGATCACAATCAGTGTTTTCCCAAAATTCCTACTACTATTAAGCGGTGGATTTACCAAATTATTCAACTCAGTAATTTCTAGTTTGAACAATAATTTATGTTTGTTTTCTGAATGTTACCATTTCTTCAACATTTCATTCCATTAGTCTTAGCCCAGACAAAATCGTTGATCATCAAATATTTTCAACAACCAGTAAATACACATAACTTACTGACTTATAGATTGTTAAAGCTATAGTTTATGGGCGTGATACTTCTGTGATCTTTCCGTGAAAAAACGGCAATTATTCATCCCTAATTTTGTCATCATAAATCAGGCAGAAGCCAATTATAAATCTAAATATTCAACTAAGATGACAATTAAAAATGTATTCTCATTCCTATTAGCAATTGCTTTTTTAGGATTCACGGCATGTTCGGAAGACGAAGAACCGACTCCGACTCCGACAACACAAAATATTTCTTTGAACATTAGTGGACTTCAAGATCTTGGATCAGATTTCGTTTACGAAGGATGGATCATTGTAGATGGCGCTCCAGTATCCACCGGAACTTTCACTGTGGACGATGCTGGCACGCTTTCAAAAACAGACTTCTCTGTAAATATTTCTGACGCAGAAAATGCGGTGAAATTCGTACTGTCGATAGAGCCAGCTATTGATTCCGATCCTGCGCCAAGTAACAACAAAATTTTAGCTGGAGACTTCAGTGGGGCTACCTCTACATTGAGTGTAAGCGATGGAGCGGCTTTAGGAACTAACTTCGAGGCAGCTACGGGAAAATATATTCTAGCGACACCAACAGATGGTGGCATGGATACTGATGAAAATTCAGGAGTTTGGTTTTTAGAAATCACAGCAAATGGTCCAGCAGCTGGTCTTGATCTTCCAGCGCTTCCGGAAGGATGGGCTTACGAGGGATGGGCTGTCGTTGATGGTACACCGGTATCGACTGGTACATTTGTTTCTGCGACTGGAGCTGATGCTGCTGCTGCTTACAGTGGTTCTAGTGATGGGCCTCCATTTCCAGGAGAAGATTTATTAAACAATGCCCCTAGCGGACTAAGTTTCCCTGTTGACTTAGCGGGTAAGACCGTTGTAATTTCAGTAGAGCCTGTTCCAGATAATAGCCCAGCGCCATTCGTATTGAAGCCATTAGTTGGAATGGTTGCTGCAGATGCGATCGACCACACCACTTATGACATGGCAAATAATGCAGTGGCTACAAATCCTACAGGAACAGTAACTAAGTAATACCAAATAATTTAAGATAAAAGCGTTTTGATCGGGTTCACCAACATTGGTGTTCCCGATCTTTTTTTGATTACCACCTATCGAATTTAAAATAGATTGCTCGAAAAAATTAATATTCATTATTTTTCGGCATTCAATCATTTTAAAAATTCAACATGAAAGGCCCAGCAATATTTTTAGCTCAATTTGCAGACGACAAAGCACCATTTAATTCCTTTGAAAATATTTGTAAATGGGCTGCATCATTGGGGTATAAGGGAATTCAGGTCCCAACATGGGATGCAAGAATGATTGATTTAGAAAAAGCTGCTAAGAGTAAAACCTATTGCGGAGAATTGAAGGGAATTGCAAAAGAAAACGGATTGGTAATCTCGGAATTATCGACACATCTTCAAGGGCAGTTGGTTGCTGTCCACCCTGCATATGATTTACAGTTTGACAATTTTGCTCCAAAGGCTGTGCATGGCAACTCTAAAGCTCGAACCAAATGGGCGGTACAACAATTGAAGTATGCTGCTAAGGCGTCAAAAAATTTAGGAATCAAGGCCCACGCTACTTTTTCCGGAGCACTGATCTGGCATACCATGTATCCTTGGCCTCAAAGGCCTGCAGGTTTAGTCGAAGCTGGGTTTAAAGAATTGGCAAAACGCTGGTTGCCAATATTGAATGAGTTTGATAAAAATGGTGTAGACCTGTGCTATGAAATTCACCCAGGAGAAGATCTTCACGACGGGGTAACTTTCGAACGTTTTTTAAAAGCGACAGGAAATCACAAACGCTGCAATATTTTATATGATCCTTCCCATTTTGTTTTGCAACAACTAGATTATTTGCAATACATAGACATCTATCATGAATTCATAAAGATGTTTCATGTAAAAGATGCTGAATTTAACCCAACTGGAAGATCAGGAATTTATGGTGGTTATCAAGATTGGGCCGATCGCCCAGGAAGATTCCGTTCTTTAGGTGATGGTCATGTAGACTTCGTTTCCATATTTTCCAAATTGACTCAATATGGTTTCAAAGGCTGGGCCGTATTGGAATGGGAATGCTGTATCAAGGATAGTAACCAAGGTGCCATCGAGGGAGCCGAATTTATTTTGGATCACATGATTACTCCAGCGGGAAGAGCATTTGATGATTTCGCAGGGCAAAAATCAAATGATAAGTTGAACAGAAAAATCATGGGCTTATAATTCCCTAATTATTCTTTCCAATATTTCTAAATGTCGCCAATTGATAAGTTAAACTTGACTTATCAAGTTCTCCGCAATGTCTAATTTCTATATTTGGGCTATGAAATTTTATGCCGTTATATTGCTGCTGTGTTTTTCATTTTCATCAGATGCTCAAGAAGTTCCATTGCTTTATGGCAAAGTGCAAATTTCCAGTTCGAATGAGCCTCTGGAAGGAGCTACTATATTGCTTACAAATTCAGCTTCAACAGCATCTACGGTTACCGATGCATATGGCAACTATGCATTTGACAATGCCGAGGCAGGTCGCTATGAAATACAAGTTGACTACTTAGGCTACCAATCCCAAAAAATAGTCGAAGTCCTGATTGAATCTGGAAGATCACTCGAGTTGGACATACAAATGGTCGCCTCCACTTTAGATTTACCTATTGCTGTTGTACGCGCCGGGATTGAAGATATTCAAGAAGATTTATTGCCAAGTGTTCAAGTATTGACTATTGAAGAAACCCGTAGACTACCCGCAACATTTAATGATCCAGCCAGACAAATTATTGCATACCCCGGCGTGGTGAACACTAATGATCAAGCGAACAATATTTCCGTTCGTGGAAATAGTCCTGCAGCCTTATCCTGGAGACTGGAAGGGGTCGAAATCGTAAATCCTAATCACTTAAGCAATGCAGGTACAAGATCAGATCAGATTTCTGTTGCAAGCGGCGGAGTAAATATTTTATCTGCACAAATGTTAAATACTTCTGCATTTTACGCAGGAGCGGCTCCAGTTCAATTCGGAAATTTACAAGGTGGATTGATGGATATGAGATTGCGAGCAGGAAATAGGGAAAAATGGGAAGGGACTTTCCAAATTGGTTTACTCGGTTTGGATGCATCTCTTGAAGGTCCTTTTTCTAAGAATAAAAACAGCTCCTATATCATCAACTATAGATATTCTACTTTGGGATTATTAAATGCAGTAGGAGTAGAATTGGGAGATGAGGCGATTCAATTTCAAGACTTAGCCATACATCTAAATTTCCCAACAAAAAAACTGGGGACTTTTAGTCTATTTGGAATGGGCGGAAATAGTTCTAATGTATTGACTGCTACAAGGGATACTTCGCTATGGGAATTTTCCAGAGATCGAAACGATATCGATTACAACTCCGGGATGCAGCTTTTTGGCTTGAGTCATAAGGTAAGTTTAGGGAAAAAATCTGTTTGGACTACTGCTTATGTTTTTTCAAGAACAGACAATTCAAGGGAACAACAATTGCTTAATTATAACTTTGAAAAAGAGGCATCTCAATTTGTGGATGTCAACATTAATAAGAGTTCATTGGTTTCCAAGATGCAGGGTTCATTCACTTCTTCACTTCAATATCAAGTCGGATTAGAATGGACAAAAAATCGATCAAATTATTTCGCACTTACAGAACAAACATTTTTTGGAATTTTTGACGAAGTTAGCTCAAATCTGATTCGGCCGTTTTTAAGTTTAGACTACAAACCTTCTGCAAAAATATCATTCCTAGTAGGAGTGGCCGCCCCAATAGAATTGATCCAAAGTAAATTCAACCTTGCGCCGCGACTTGGGGCTAATCTTCAAATTAGTGAAACTCAACGCTTGAAACTTAATGCACAACGCTCTTTTCGAAGACATGCATTCAATGCTTACCTCACTCCTGCGATCAACTCAGTAGTAAACAAAACGCTCGACCCTTTGCAGGTTGATTTATTTTCAATAGAGCATCAATTAGCTTTGAAAAGTAATAGTATTCTTAGGGCAGGAATATATTTTCAAAATATTCAGGGCGCAATAGCCCCAGCCGCTCCTATGTCACTTTTTTCAACGCTAAATACTGAAGAAATATATTTTCCAGAGCCGGGAGTATTTACAAACTCAAGTCAAGGTAGAAATTACGGAATTGAAATTTTAATTCAAAAATACATCCAAAAAGACTTTTACTTTATCGTCAATGGATCAGCATTCAAAAGTGAATATAAAAATTCCGATTCGAATTGGCGTTCTACACGTTACGATGCGGGATACGTAACCAATGCTACTTTGGGAAAAGAATTTCGTTGGACTAAAAACAAAAGAGATAAGTCATTTGGCAAGACCTTAGGAATTAATTTAAGATTAACTTACCTCGGGAATTTAAGATTCTCGCCCATTAATTTAGCTAATTCTATTGAGCAAGGTAGCGAAGCATTAGATTTAGAAAATACATTTTCTGAGCAACTAAGGCCATATACTAAAGGCGATATTCGGATTTACCTCCGCACTGATAAAGATAAATATTCCAATAGCTTATCTCTAGACATTCAGAATTTTTTCAATCGCAAAAATGATGGTTATTTTTTCTACGATCAAGATTCAGAAATGATTTTGAGTAAAAACCAATTGGGATTAATCCCAATACTAAATTGGCGATTGTCATTTTAATTTGCTGAGACGTCTTGCGGAATACTGAAATGAAAAGTACTACCTAATCCTTCCGAAGATTCCACCCAAATTTTTCCATTGTGGCGTTCTACAATTTTCTTGCAAGTCGCAAGACCAATTCCTGTTCCTTCAAACTCCTGTTGTGTATGCAGTCGTTGAAACATATCAAATATTTTTTCTTGATTTTCCTTTTTGATACCTATCCCGTTATCACGAATTGAGAAATGGTATTGGCCTCCCTTCTTGCGACAATCAATTACAACTTCTGGGTTTTGGTCATTGGTAAATTTAACAGCATTACCAATCAAATTCTGAAATAGCTGGATCATCGCAGTTTTATTACAGTATAATTTTGGCAAGTGAGATTTTTGAAAGTTAATAACAACCTTTCTTTTGTCAATCTTAAATTTAAGATTATCTAAGGCAATAGCTACTAAATCTTGAGAAGAAACCCATTGCGCTCTTTCACCTTTATTTTGAGCTTTACTGTAATCCAAAAGATCTGTTAACATACGATCCATCCTTGTTGCAGCATCGGTAATAAAATGCATAAATTCTTTTCCCGACGCATCAAATGAGGCATTGTATTTTCTACTTAACAGTTTCGTATACGAATTGATCATTCTCAAAGGTTCTCTTAAATCATGAGAGGCAACAGAAGCGAATTGCTGCAAGTCCAAATTAGATTGTGCCAACTTTGCATTTTGTTCTTTAATCTTTTTCCCTTTATGTTCTAGCAACTCAAATAATCTTTGCTGCATTTTTGACTTAGACACAATAACAAATCCTGTAATCGAGAAAAAGGTAGCAAAGGCAAAAAGTAAAAACCAATATAAACCCTTAATTTTTTTCTCTTTAGATAAAATATCTTTCTCTGCAGATAATAGTGCGATTTGATTTTCTCGACTTTCCAACTCATACTGATTTTTAACAACGCCCATCTCTTTCAAAGCCACTTCTGTAATCAAGGTATCTCGAATAGCAACATATGAATTTAAGAAATGATAACCATCAGATTCGTTACCGAGCATTGCATTAGCTTCGGCCAACACTTTATAAACATTAGATAATTCTCTTGGCATATTCAACCTTGTGGCAATACACTGAGCTTCATCTAAATAATTCAAAGATTCACCTGGCTCAAGCATTTGAACATAAGAAGATCCTAATCCAAGATAAGTACTCACTTGGCTTTCCAGTTTACCAGCTGCAATTTCAATAGCTAGAACTTCTTCAAAATGTTTGGCCGCCAATTCATACAATCCCAACTCCATATAAAGTTGTCCATTGTTCTTTTTTCCAATTGCAATAGATTCGGGATCACCATGCAACTCCGCCAGCGCCAGCGCTTTCTTATTGTACAAAAGTGCTCGATCTTTTTTATTGATACTTTTATTAGCCTTAGACAATGCTGAATATACCTGGTGCATAGAATAATCATTTCCCGTGGAAATGGCTATGTTAAAAGCATTATTGTATTCCTTAATGGCCAACTCATAGTTCTCTTGCAAAAAATGAATTTCACCAATTTGTACTCTGGCATCAACCATTCCGATAGAATCTCTTTCCCTTTCTAAAATCAAAAGTTTGTTGGTGGCGTTTTTATAAGCTTGCTCATATTTACCCAAAGCCATTTCAATGGCTGCCAACTTGCCTTGAGCCTGGGCGGCATCTAAAGGCACTACACCTGTTCCGCTTCCAATAAGAAAAGCGTTATAATGTTTAATTGCCAACTCAAAATTATGAAGATCAAAATGTGCATTACCACAATAGAGTTGGTATTGAAGTGCAATGGTAGTTTGACGATTATTTTCTGCTATATTTTTGCCTCGAAGAAGTTGGTCTAAAGCTTTATTTGGTTCTCCGTTTTCCAAATAAGCTTTTCCGAGATCGAGAAAAAGTGGACTTAATTGATCTGGCGACCAATTCGGTGCGTCTTGCTCAAGCACCCAGCGCAAGCTATCAATTTTAGAGATGGCTCCTTCAAGGTTTAGACTTATACATAGTAGCACAAGCAATACCCCCATAAAGCCTCCATTAGATTGGATCTTCATCTGCATAAAAATTAAGGTTCTTTGGACGGGGGACTTCGGGCTTATTGTCACAAATTTTATTCCATCCCACATTATCATAATATGTAAGAGCCAGCTAACCAAATTTGCCTACCTTTGATTAGGTTAAATAGTGCATTCATTGAGTACGAAGACTTTAGAAATAGAATTGATAACAGAGCAGGATGATGATCGGCCAGTATATCTTACAGGAAATTTCAACAACTGGTTGGTAGATGACAAGGAATTTCAATTAAAAAAGTTGGATTGGGGCAAATACAGCATCAAATTACCGATAGGAAAAGCGCTTCCAAACCCGTTGGAATACAAATACATTAGGGGTGGATGGGAAAATGAAGAGTGCGATCGTTTTGGCAACAGAAGATCGAATCGAATCATTAAAAAGCGAAGTGGAAGAGTAAAGGATTATGTTCCAAAATGGAAAATCAATGGCCACACTTACCAAGCTGGATATTTACCTAAGCCCGTAATTTTGGATGAAAATTTTGAGATTCCACAATTGATTAAGACTCGAAGAATTTCCGCTTTATTACCTCACGACTACTACACCTCTGAGAAATCATATCCCGTACTTTATCTTCAAGATGGTCAAAATCTGTTTGACGCCAATGCTCCTTTTGGAACTTGGGGTGTCACAAAAAAGATGGCAATATTAAAAGAGCGAGGAATGGGTGATATAATTGTTGTTGCTATAGATCACGCAAAAGAAGAGCGAATCGAGGAATACACTCCTTCTCAGCAAACCAAGTTGGGATCTGGAGATGGGAAAAAATATGTTAGATTTTTGGCAGACACTCTAAAACCTTATATCGATAAAAATTTCAGAACCAAAAGGGGACCAGAACACACCGGAATTGGGGGTAGTTCGATGGGAGGTTTAATAAGTCTGTATGCAGGAAAAATGTACCCAGAAGTTTATTCAAAATGGATGATTTTTTCTCCTTCACTTTGGGTTGTTCCAACCTTTAAATTTGAAAACCATATCTTTCAATATCCTTTTGAACGTCGCGTCTATCTTTATGCGGGTAAAAAAGAATCTGTAAATCTTTTGAGGCGCATCAACACTTTGTCCAACAAGATTACCATTGGAGCTAAAGGAAATCCGCAAAATACAAAAGTTACCTTAAGCGTATCCGAAGACGGAGAACACAGTGAATACTATTGGGGAAGAGAATTCTGCAATGCAATAGAGTGGCTTTTCTTCAATAAAAAATAATACAGACCATACCTTTAGAATTATGAAGATCAATATTCAAGCAAAATCTACTGCCAGTAACAAATTGATTCTGGTTACAAAGGATAGAAAAATTCCAGCGAATTTTCTTAAGCAGCACAAAATTTCAAAGCAATCTTTGAAACAAGTTTCGAAACTTGGTGTGGCGTGTTTTGCAAATGAAAACACCTACTGTTTTTTACTCGAAGTTGATCTTTCTGCTCAGGGAATCATCCAAAAAATATGTGCTTGGACACAAAAAAATAAATCAGCATTAGGAAAAGATTTGGCCATCGTTATATCAAAAGAGTTAGAATCTCATTTGACATCTGTCACTTTGGGAATCTTAAGAGGTCGTTATGAAATTGGATTGTATAAAACAGCGAAAAAAGAAGCTAATGCTTTTCTAATGTCTTCGGCCAAATTAACGATAGTTGGAGTTTCCAATTCAAAAAAGATGGCTCAAATAAAGGCTGCACTCGGTTTGTACACTGCGCAAAAAATGGCCATGGACATGGTAAATGCGCCAGGCAATAAACTCAAGCCATCTGACATGGCTAAGACTATAAAAGCAGCCGCTAAATCTGGGAAATATTCCGTCAAAGTTTTTTCCAAAAAACAAATCGTAAAAACAGGTCTTAATGCATTGCTCGCGGTTAATCGTGGCTCAGAATGGGATCCCGCATTTATTATTGCTGAGTATAAAGGAAAGACAAAGGCTGGCAAAAAACTTCCGAAGATTGGACTAGTGGGCAAAGGAGTTACTTTCGATACTGGAGGAATCTCTATCAAAGGTTCTATGAATATGCAATATATGAAGTCGGACATGGGAGGCGCCGCAGCGGCCCTAGGCACACTAGATGCCGCAGCAAGGCTTCAACTGCCGATCCATTTAATTGCAATCGTCCCAGCTACCGACAACTGCGTTGATGCCAATGCGATTAAGCCAGGAGACATCATTAGTTCTTACTCAGGAAAAACAATTGAAGTAACGGATACGGACGCTGAAGGTCGTTTGATTTTGGCCGATGGCTTATGGTACATGCAAAAGCATTACAAACCAGAAGTAATGATTGACTTAGCTACATTGACTGGATCATCTGTTCGAACCTTTGGTTACGAAGCTGCAGCCCTTTTCTCAGATAATGTAAAATTACGCAACCAACTAATTGAAGCAGGAGATGAATGTGGAGAAAGATGTTGGCCACTTCCTCTTTGGGATAGTTACAAAGGATATCTTCATTCTGATGTTGCAGATGTAAAAAACTTTAGCGGGAAACCACTAGCGGGGGCGATCACCGCTGCTAAATTTTTACAGGTTTTTAGTAATGGACACCCAGCTTGGGCTCACTTAGATATAGCAGGTGTTGCATTCGGAAATAGTTCTTTTGGAAAAGACAAAGCTGCTACTGCTTATGGAATTAGATTACTGATAAGCTATTTACAAAAGAACTTTGCCTAATCAGATAATTGAACTATTTTGAGGAAAGGCATAAAACCCTTGTCGATCAATGAGAATACTTCATATTAGCGCAGAATGTTACCCTGCAGCCAAAGCTGGCGGATTAGGAGATGTGGTAGGCGCTTTACCAAAATACCAAAAGGATGCTGCGGTAGTCATTCCAAAATATCACACTAAATGGATTCAGTCTCAAAGCTTTGAAGAAGTATTTCGAGGACATGTAAGAATCCATCAAGGGTCCGTTTCCTTTACCATTCAAAAATTACTGTCAGTTACTCTGGGGTTTGATCTCTACGTTGTAGATATTCCCACGAAATATGATCGCCCAGGGGTTTATCTAGACATCAACGGATATGGCTTTGGAGATGAGATAGAACGATCGTTGAGTTTTCAACAGGCAGTTTTACAATGGGTACAAAAATTCGATCAAAAACCTGCTGTGCTGCATTGCCATGATCACCACACAGGTTTGGTTCCGTTCCTGATCAATCATTGCCCAGAGTTTGAGTCGTTGAAAAATACGCCCACGGTATTCACGATCCATAATGGCGAATATCACGGAGCATTTAGTTGGCAAAAATTATTTTTACTCCCCTACTTCAAAAGTGAAGCTCGCGGAATCTTAGATTGGAAAAACACCATCAATCCTTTAGCCGCAGCCATTAAATGTGCTTGGAAAGTCACTACGGTTTCTCCAAATTACATGAAGGAATTGACTCAAAGCGCCAATGGTCTTGAATGGTTACTCCGAGGAGAATATTCAAAATCTCAAGGCATTCTTAATGGGATTGATAATCAAGTGTGGGACCCGAAAAAAGATCCTCTACTTTCCGTTCATCTAAAAAAGTCAATTCCTAAATTCAAAGAAGCCAACAAGAAAATACTACAAGACAGATTTGACATTGCCAAGGGCTTACCAATTTTTACCTTTATTGGAAGACTGGCTAGAGAAAAAGGTGCAGATCTATTACCAGAGATGATCAATCACTTTTTAGCCAACGGGAGAAAGGCTGCTTTTATTATTTTAGGAACTGGTAACAAAAATTTGATGAATCGCCTTGAAAGGATGAAACATCACTATCGACCTTATGTTGATGTAGCTTTGGAATACAACGAAGGATTGGCGCATCAACTTTATGCCGGTTCTGATTTTATCCTAATGCCATCAAGAGTAGAACCTTGTGGACTAAATCAACTATATGCTATGAGATATGGTTCTGTTCCAATTGTACGAAAAATTGGTGGTCTTGCCGATACCGTTCCAGATATTGGTGGAGAAGATGGATATGGATTTAACTTTACCCATTTCTCAAAAGAGGATGCCGCATTGGCATTATTTAGAGCCGCAGATTTTCATAACGATCAGAAATCTTTCAAGGCGCTACAGAAAAAAATTATGAGTTTGGATTTCTCTTGGGAAAAATCTGCGGAAACTTATGAAAATTTATATTCAGAAATAATTCGATAATAAAATAACCGAGATATTGGCTTATGTGCCTTATCTATAAAATTAGAGCTTGTGATAAAAATGGTTTGCATGATTCTCGGAGGAGGAGTTGGATCAAGACTTTATCCCCTGACGGAACAAAGATCTAAGCCCGCTGTTCCAATAGCAGGAAAATATAGATTGATTGATATTCCAATTTCAAATTGCTTGAATTCTGGAGTGAGAAGAATGTTTGTATTGACACAATTCAATTCTGCATCTTTAAATCAACATATTAAGAATACTTACAATTTTGACAATTTCTCTCATGGCTTTGTAGATATTCTTGCTGCAGAACAAACACCTAGCGGTGGAGCTTGGTATCAGGGTACTGCAGATGCCGTGCGACAATGTATGCGTCATTTGTACAATCATGACTATGACTATATTCTCATATTATCTGGAGATCAGTTGTACCAAATGGACCTTGAAGAATTCGCCAATTTTCATATTTCGCAAGGTGCTGATTTAACCATTGCGACAATTCCAGTTACTCCAAGAGATGCTCCAGCTTTTGGAATTATGAAAGTAAATAACGAAGGTTATATTGATTCATTTATTGAAAAACCAAAAGCAGAATTATTGAACGATTGGGTATCTCCAGTTGCGCCAGAAGACCAGGCAAAAGGAAAGATACACTTGGCTTCTATGGGGATTTATATTTTCAGCAAAAATATCATCAAGAAATTATTTGGGGACAATCCTGATGCAAATGATTTTGGAAAGGAAATTATTCCAAAGGCCATTACAGGAGGGATGAAAGTCGCTGGCTATCAATACCAAGGTTATTGGGAAGACATTGGGTCTATCCGATCATTTTTCGAAGCCAACTTAGCTTTGACAGACGACATTCCTGAATTCAATCTATTCGATAACGATAATATCATCTATACTCGTCCAAGGATGTTGGCACCATCAAAAATTGCGGGAACCAAGTTCACCAACACCTTATTGGCCGAAGGTTGTATTCTGTTTGCAGATAGTATTGAAAAATCTGTTATTGGAATTCGATCAAGAATCGGCAACCATTCCAAAATCAAAAATTGCATCATTTTCGGAAATGATTTCTTTGAATCAATTGACGAAATCAGCAAAATGGAAAATGAGAACAAAGAACATTTAGGAATTGGAGACAATTGTATTTTAGATCGAGTAATTGTTGATAAAAATGTTAGAGTTGGTGATAATGTCCAAATCATAGGTGGCGAAAGTTTGGAAGATACGGAAACCGATAGCTATCGAATCGTTGATGGAATTATTGTTATAAAGAAAGAATCAATAATTCCAGATGGCTCACGAATTGGTTTGGCAGCGAATTAGAAACTTCTAACACCAAGGATTAGGAGAACTTTGGTTCAGGAATCGAAAAAACTAAGCATGAATAATTGGTCTTTGACCGTTCACAATAAAAGCTAAGAGATGAAAAAAGGTTTAACATTTTTGTGCATATCCAATTACTTCAAGGGATTGGATTTCTTAGAGGCGTGTTATAATCAAGGTTGCAAAGTTTACTTGATTACTTCCCAGAAAACAATGCATGAAGGTTGGCCTAGACAATACTTGGAAGACATCTTTTTCTTGGAAGATCAAGGCGAACAAGGAGATTGGAACCTTGATGATTTGGTCAAAGGCACAGGATATTTTCTACGTAAAGTAAGAGTAGATCGCTTGGTTGCATTAGATGATTTTGACGTTGAAAAAGCCGCACTATTAAGAGAAGAATTTAGAATACCCGGAATGGGGGCTACCACCGGAAGGTATTTCCGGGACAAGCTAGCCATGCGTGTAAAAGCAAGGGAAGAAAACATCCCTGTTCCTGGTTTTTCTAGCCTATTTAATGATGAAGACATTAATCAATTTATTGCAGCGTATCCCGGACCTTGGGTACTAAAACCTAGGTCTGAAGCATCCGCGACTGGCATTATCAAGGTCGATGGTGGACATCAACTCTGGGAAGAAATCCATAAGTTGGGTGATCACAGACAACGCTATTTGGTAGAGCAGTTCAAACCAGGAGATGTATATCATGTTGATGCTTTAAGCTTGGATGGAAAAGTTATTTTCTCCAGAGTATCTAAATACTTATCTACTCCAATGGAGGTGGCCCATGGTGGGGGAATTTTCAGATCTGCTATTGTACCTTTTGGTGGCGTTGAAGACAAAGCCTTACAAAAATTAAACAAGGAAGTCATGTCCGCTTTCGGAATGCAATTCAGCGCAAGTCATACGGAGTTTATCCGAAATCGGGAGACCGGTGAATTTTATTTCCTTGAAACTTCTTCCAGAGTTGGAGGAGCTCATTTAGCTGAAATGGTTGAAGCTTCTTCGGGTATCAATCTTTGGAAAGAATGGGCGCACATCGAATTGGCAAAGGCCACTGACAGTAAATACAAATTGCCAAAAGTAAGAAAAGAGTATGCTGGAATAATTGTGTCTTTGAGTAGAATGGAAAATCCGGACAATAGTGAATTTCAAGAACAAGAAATTGTTTGGCGTTTGAAAAAAGCTTGGCACATTGGCCTGATTGTTAAATCCAAAAATCGAGCGCGCGTTTTAGAACTTTTGGACCAGTATGCGGGGAAAGTTCAAACCGATTTTCATGCCGCAATGCCTAGCAAATAAACTTAGCATTGCGACATTTCAATCGTATTTATAATCTTCTTACACTACCACCTAAATTATCATTTACAACCAATTGGTCTGGCCTTCCTTTGTACGAAATGTCCCCGCCAGTGTGTGCTTGTGCTTCCAATGATTTAAACGCTGTGACTTGAACCACTCCTCCGGTCTTTGCACGAACACGGGAATCTTCACTAGCTACATCAAAAGCTTCCATTCTTCCCCCGCTGGCCGCTACCCCAGTAAAACGTTTTACTCTTCCTGTCAAATCTGCTACAGATCCTTCCGCCACATCTACATCTACCTTTTCTGTTTGAATATCCGCCTTCAATTGCCCACCTGATCCGACATGAATATCTAATCTCGTCCCTGTAAAAGAGCCTTCTGATCTAACTTTTGCACCAGCTCTAATATCGATTGCTCTTAAGTCTGAATAGGTCAATTCAACTTGAATTGGAAAATCTCGGTAACTTTTATATTTGAATAATTCTGAATGGCTAATAACCAACTGTCCTCCTTTAAATTCATAAGATACTCGATGATCTTCTCCTCTTTCAATAATTAAATTGGGTTGATCTCCTTTTACAAGTTTTACCTCCAAATTCCCCTTGATCATTAATTGATTGAAGGATTCTAGATTAATACTCTTTTGAGCTTTTACTGTTTGAAGAGTAAAAAATAGAGTGAATACAAATAGTAGATGCTTCATGACGTTTTTTTCTTTTAATGACCCTAAATCATTCTTAGGGTTGCATCAAAACGATGAAGTACATGAAATATTTGGAACTGAGAATAAATTAATAGAATCTTAAGATTGATCACCATCAATGTTTTCCCCAAAAATTATTCTAACTTTTTTTGAAAAGACCAACTGAGCCACCCACCCAATCCTTGTTTTTATTGTAGCGAACACCAACCATTTCTCCTTTACTGATTCGTGCGAGATTGTTAATGATTTTTGGTCGCTTCGCTCCCTCCTCCCAAATCATTAGCATACGAACTTCACATTTAGCGGGACCAGAAGGTGTTTCAATCACTGGAGCATATTCTACTTTTTTCTGAAGGATATAATTCTCAGGATTCTTTATCGCTTCGATATCGTATTTGCTCAAATTAATAATTACACCAGTACCTGCAAAACTATAAAGCGGTTTTAAAACATAGTTGTAAAGGTCCTCAGGAATTTCTTCTAATTCATTCAAGAAAACTGTATCTGGAACATATTCATTTTTCAAGAATGGTAAAGTATGTTTACTAATTCTAAAAAACCAATTCGGGTGACCAATCCACTTCACATCAAGATCATCTGCAAAGGAAAAATTTCGATGAATATCTTTTCGCCCGAGAAGTTCATCAAAAATTACTCGGTTGACAATTCTTTCAATATGAACTTTCTCCCCATCATCATTGAGGTAAAACAATTTTCTACCTTCTTTGAGGATTTTTGAAACACAGATCGTCTTAATTCCCAACAGACCTTCAGCGGCCCAGAAATCAATTTGTGTTACTTGGTTTTCAGGCTCAACTTCTAACAGAATAACATTTGCAGGATTACAATCGCCTACGATTACTTTTCTTAATAAATCAATATAAGTTTCCCCATTTAAATCATCAAAAAGATGTGTGTAATCCTCCGGAATATCAAAATGCTCCAAATAAGCTTGAGCCACCAAGTCTTGAAAGAAATACAACGAAGGGAAACCTTGCACTTCAATCAATTGAGGATGTAGACTTCCATCTTCGGCTTTGCAAATTCCAAAGTCCATTTGTAAAAAAATGGTATGATCATCTTCTCCTGGAACAATTTGTCCAGGCAATAGGGCACCTTTAGATTTTTCTTTAAAATCCGGCGCAACGATGACATCAGAAATTTTTTCACAAGCGTCTAGCAATTTCACTTGCAAATCGTTTGGAATAAAAACTGGAGTTTCAGCAATCCGGAAAGATGGTCGATGGTTGTACTTTTCAGCTATCGCATCAAGCATGGCTTGATAAGTTTCATCTGAAAAGTTCTTATTGAAAGCTTCACGGATTGGAGCCAACATAGGGGGAAATATGTGTGATATTAATAAATGAGTTTTCTAGGACTTGGTACTAGAGGTTTGCTCCAGTTGATCAATCAATCCTTCAATCGCTTGATTTAAAAAACCAGGAATTACTTCATCATGTGTTTTTTGAATTTTCCCAGGATGACTTAAATCCCTAATCATTTGCTGGAACTTATCTTCACCATGCTCAGCAATAATTGCTTCTTTACGTTCTGCCACTTGGAAATGTTCCAACATTCCTTGGGCATCTCCTTCAGGATGATATTGAGTCCCGATTATTTCATTGGAATATCGAATCATCATGATCGCTCGTTCCAAATCAATATGAGGTCTGATTTTTTCTAAGGCAAGAATTTCTGCGCCAAGTGCATTCAGTTTTTCTTCGTTAGGCTCTATCAATTGGTAGTATCTAAAATCAGCTACATAAAATGGATCTTCAAGATTTTTAAGAAGCGGATCATTTATACCTTGAGGTGTCATATGCACAGGGAAGGTTCCAAAAGACATGGATTGTCTTTTAGTAATTTGACCCAATCCTAAATGATTTGCAACCATTTGGAAAGAGTGACAAATCAGAAAAAGATACTTTTTATTAATTTTTGAATTTCGATTGTATGTAAAAATTCGATCTATTAATTTAAAATAGTTTGTATCCCACACGCCATCACCTTCCAACGGATTCCCAGGACCTCCAGTGCTTATAAATATATCATAATCCATATCTGGCAAAGTAGCTCCACCTCTAACATCATAAACGGTGTATTGTAATACGCCTTGATATTCATCTAATATCTCCTTGATGGCTCTCATCCCCTGATTGGGAGTTCCATCATACATATCCAAAATTGCCACCTTATGCATTCGATAACTCATAGTACTTCTAATTCAGTTTTTGGCAAATACGCCCTTATATTCAAGATTACTTTTTAGGGGTGTATTTATTTTTTACGCTGCCTTGGACAAATGAGCCCCAGCTTAAATTCGTCTTTCCAGTTTTTTGAGCCTGCGCTCTTTCAATGGCATATAGCGCCGCATGTTCAACTACCCATTCAAAATTTTCTGGACCGACTGAAGTGGCTTCTGCATCCGGAGCGGGATTACAGAAATCAATTGCTAAAGGAATACCATCTCTCACTGCAAATTCCACTGTATTGAAATCATAACCTAATGCCTTATTTAATTTCAAAACATATTTTTCAATTGTCTTAAGCAATTTTGCAGGCACTTTGAAATCAGCTTGGTATCGCAGGTGATGAGGATTGCGTGGTTCATATGGCATAATTTTAACATACTTCTGACCAATGCAATAACATCTCCAATAAGAATCAAAATCTACACACTCTTGCAACATCATCACCAACTGATCTGTCTCGTCGTAGGCTTTAAAAAGTTCAGCTTCATTTTCAACTTTGTAAACAGATTTCCATCCTCCTCCTGCGTGCGGTTTCATGAAAAAAGGAAACCCACCTAGGTACTTGTATATTTCATCCCATTTCAACAATTCTAAATTTCTAAAAGAATTTTCATTGGTATCATCAGGGTGATTTTTGGAGGGTAGCAATGCTGTTTTTGGAACAGGAACCCCAACTTGTTCGGCTAATGCGTTGTTGAAAAACTTTTCATCCGCCGACCACCAGAAAGGATTATTGATCACTGCCGTTCCGGTAATAGCAGCGTTTTTCAAATACGCTCTATAAAAAGGAACATCCTGCGAAATACGATCGATGATTACAGCATAATCATTCGGAATATTTTGCCTTGCCTCACCCAATTTCATGAGTTCCGCCTTGACACCTTTAACTTTTTTAGAATTCACACGATCCACAAATGCTTGAGGAAATGTGTTTTCTTGTCCATACAAAATTCCAATCTTCTTCATAAGGGGTATTCTCTTTGCTTTGTTTGTTGAAAGTTAATCTTTTACACAATTTTTTCAATGATTGAAGACTAGAAAAAATGTGTTTATTTTCAGGAAAAAAGAGGTAGGGAATAATTCTGGATCAAAGATACGAGAGATTTCATCAAAAGTCCACTCGATTTATCTGACTGTCAATCAATTATGCTTTAATTCAAAAAGAGAAAAAACCGTCCTTTGTAAAAAAACAAAATTTGATTCGTTAGCTTAAGTAAATTTGCCTTTCCGCTTTTATCAAGATGCTGTTTTGCCTATGAAGATTTGGAAGGATTTTTTTGAAAAATTTGTTGCACTTTTTTACCCTGTTATTCAGAAGCAAGGGCCAGATCCTTTCATTATATCATCGAAGTATTTAAAGCGAGACATTTTTACCAATCTATACTTACCAATTGATAATAAATCAAAGTGGTCTCTACTCCTTATAAACGATGGACAAGATGAAGTACCTTTAGATCTGCTCAAGTCTCATAAAAAATATCAAAAGGCACCATACCATTTAATGATTTGTACAATTCACGCTGGAGATCGAATAGCCGAATATGGTACTTCTGAAGTTTTAGATTACAAAGGCCGAGGCGAAAGATCAGATGACTACCAAGAATTTATTATCACAGAATTATTACCAACCCTTAGAGCTAACTACCCAATAACAAGTATTTCAGATCACGTTGGAATCGCAGGATTCTCTTTAGGTGGTTTGAGTGCAATAGATATAGCATGGAACAATCCAAACATCTTTGGTTTCGCTGGTGTATTCTCTGGTGCTCTTTGGTGGCGTAAAGAAAAATTCAAAACCGAAGATCCAGATGCTGATCGAATAATACATGAAAAAGTAATGAACGGAGAATATAGACAGCAGAGATACTGGTTCCAAGCAGGAACTAAAGATGAAACGGCAGATAGAAATAATAATGGAATTATCGACTCAATAGATGATACGCTTCATCTGATCAACATCCTGAAACATAAAGTTCCTGCTGGAGAAAATTATTTAAAATATGTGGAAATAGAAGGTGGTCAACACAATCCTGAAACTTGGCGAAAGGTATTACCCAAATTTTTATCCTGGATTTATAAAAATGAATGCCACCAAACTTGAGTGGGATAATAAAAAACCCTGCCCGAAGGCAGGGTAATGTTCAGAGTATGAACATGGGTTTTGGTGTGTTTATCGTGGGAGTTAAAAAAAACTCCCCTTCTGGGTTAGAAACTCTTTAATACTAAGGCATCTCTTTAGGAAGAACACTTTACAAGCTATCTTCCATTTGTACTAGTCCATCGAAATGGACAATACTTTATCGTTGCTTGGGGAACTTTGGATTTTTACTATTTCCTTAACAGAGCTAGTGGCTATACAGGGAAAAATTGTAGTATTTTGTACGTTACAATTAAGACGCAAGATAATTTACCCAGTCACAAATTGCAAGAATTTTTTTTATTTTTATTTTATATGATTGATAGTCAGCCATTTAAATTTTTAAAAACATTTTTTGTCTCCCCACTTTTTGGAAAAAATGTTCTTTTCTTGGCCTTTTTGATAGGTTTTTCTCCTTTTGGTCTTGCTCAAGAGCAACTAAATCTATTCAATAGCTCTTTTGAAAAAGATGTTCACCAATCTAGTAGAACTCCTTGGGGATGGTATCCATACCCTGATGACAAGATAAGTAGTCCTGATATTCACAGCAGATATTACACCTATTTTAATGTAAAGCATGTACCTAGTGATGGAGATCGATTCATTAGTATGGTTACCCGACCTGATCGTTCTACCGAGGGAATTTGCCAATTTATGGAGAATCCAATATTACCTGACAACAAGTATCGGCTGAAATTAGACCTTAGTTATTCAGACGATTTTAAAAGCAAAATGTTGAAAAGTGACACCTTAGTTTCATTTAACAATGCTTGTGTCATTGAGATATGGGGATTTAATCGATTTCAAGAGAAGGATACTTTGCTGGCAGTTACACCTACAATTGATCATTCAGATTGGAGAACTTACATATTGTTGATCAACACAGAAATGCAAATCAATGATCTTTGTTTTATTACTGGTTATCCTGATGGAACAATAAATCCTAAAGCTGGAAATATTTTAATAGATAATATTCAGCCAATCGAAGCCATGTATAATCATCCATCGCTTCCTACCGATCCCGCCATACTAGAAAGCAGATCTGATGAAGACTTATCCGAGATATTAAGAAAAGTAAATCCTGAGTTAACTTCAAATCCGAATACCAGTTCTAATTTGAAATTATTCCTAGCCATACCAGAAGTTGAAAAATCACTGGGAAGTCAAACGGTTCAAAACTATATTTTCAATACTGATCGAGAACAGGTGCTCCGGCATTTAAAAATCTTGGATGCTATTAACGCTAAACATTTGTCTAATATCATTCGCAGATCATTTAGGGCATATATAAATCCTGAACAAGCGACACAGGAAGACTCAGATTATTTTTCTTCTGCAGATGCACTTTACAAACAAGCCAGTGCTCAAAAATCTTTAGCGACCAGTAAACTTGAATACTTAAGTTTGCATCGAAAGTCATTTATTCAAGAAATTGTAGACAAACTATATTAGATTTTTATTTATCAATTTCTGGGCCTAATAACTTGCTACCACTTTCGGTAATCACATAATTATCCTCGAGTCGAATGCCAGAAAATTTTCTGTAGCTATTCAGCGCAGGATAATTTATAAAATCTTTGAGTTTTCCTTCTGCTTGCCATTGATCTATAAGCTGCGGAATAAAATAAATACCAGGTTCAACAGTTAGAACAAATCCAGGTTCTAAAACTCTTCCTAGTCTCAATGATTTTAATCCGAATTGATCAGAACGTTTTATTTTTTCATCATACCCTACAAGATCTTCTCCTAAGTCTTCCATATCGTGGACATCCAACCCCATCATGTGTCCCAATCCATGTGGAAAGAACAATGCATGGGCACCTTCCTTAACTGCTTCTGCTGGATCACCTTTCATCAGGCCTAATTCTTTCAAACCAGTTGCGATAACCAAAGAAGATATTAAGTGAACATCTCGGAAAGATCTACCCGGCGCAAGTGCTTCGACGGCAGCAGTATGAGCGTCTCCAACAATTTGATAGATTGCTTTTTGCTGAGCGGTCAATACCCCGTCCACTGGCCAAGTTCTTGTAATATCACTGGCATAGTTCATCGGCGTTTCGCAACCAAAATCACCAAGAACTAATTGGCCCGATTCTAATGTATTTCCATGATAATGATTGTGTAAAGTTTGCCCATCCTTAGTTAAGATAACGCCATAGGCCAGGTCTCCCCCTTTGGATTTGGCAATTCCGGAAATGACTCCATACAGTTCTGACTCTAACATTCCTGGGCGAACATTGTCACGTACATAGTGGTGCATTTCTTTGGTTAGCACCAGAGCCGATTCAATTTCTGCTAATTCTTGAGCTTCTTTATAACTTCTGGTATTGATTATCGCCATAATCAAATTCTTTGAAGGCGTTAGCGTTTCAACATCTAACCACTCTTTTAATTTTTCTCTGTTTAAAGCGCGATAGGGAGGAAGATAGTGTAGAGAAGCATTTTGACGAGATAGGTGACTCAACCTAGATTCCAAATCAGAAAGGCTTGCAACTTCTTCTATTCCTGCCAAATCTGCTAATGCGCCTAATTTGGGTTGGTCTCCCATCCAAACGATATGATCTATTGTAATATCTTCTCCATATAATATGGTTTTTCCAGATTCACAATCAATTCCTAAAAACAAACCTGGCTTGTTTATTCCACAACAGTATAAAAAGTTTGAATCTTGTCTAAATGGATAAGTATTGTCGTGATAATTTTTAGGGCTATCTTCATTTCCAGTAATTAGGATAAAACCTTTTCCTACTTTCGAAGCGATCTGATCACGTCTATTCTTATAAGTTTGAGCTGAAAACATTTGTTACATTTTTGTACTGCGAAGCATTCTGAACTTTTCGCTTCGCGAAAGGTAAGTAGATTGCAGCGCAGCACAAAATTGTATTAAGGGCAGTCGTTGTAATTATTAAATCCCGATGCTCAGAAATTTAATTTAATTGCATTCATTAATAGAACCTGAACCAGATATTCGAGAAGTTACTATTGGATCTCCTTTGTAACATAAATCTCCAGACCCATCAATATCTACATCTAGATTTTGATTTACAAAAACTTCTACATCCCCAGATCCATCAATTGAAACATTGCAAGTCTCTGTGGTCATGCCAAAAGCTTGAACCATTCCGGAACCATCAATATCAATAAATATTTCGCTACTCTCTTCTCCATCCAATTTGATTTCACCCGAGCCATCGATAATTGCCAAAATCTTGTTCGTAGATTTTATTTCAACATCAATTGTTCCGGAGCCATCAATATCTAAATCAAGATTTTCTATGTTTTCAAAAATTCCTTGGGTCATGATATTTCCGGAGCCATCTAAAGACAACATTTTAATTTCCGGAATTTCAATAAAAAAACGAATGTCTTCACCAATGACACAATTTTGATTTACTCTAATTCGCCATACCCCTTGACTAACGACAGAATGTTGTAAAATTTGATCGATAATATTTTGTTGAGCAGCAATTTCAATTTTCTGAGTACTTGATTCTTTGATGGTAATATCTGCTGGCAGATCTAAAACGATACTATGAATATTTTCAAGGTTCAATTCTCTATTAATGATTTGGCCATCTCCATTAAGACAAAGTGAATTGTTGTCATTACAGGATGCTAAAAAAAGAACGCTGAAAAATAAAATGAAAATTCTCATGATGGTGTTTTTAAGTTATGAATTGAAATACAAACTAATAGACACCGCTTAAAATGGAGGGTTGCTTAATATTGAAGAATAAGATATGTGAAAACTAACTAATTGGCGTTAAATTGATGTTAGTCTGTTTTCGATTTATATCAACAATTTAAATTCATCATATTTATTTAACAAGATGATCTAAATCATCAAAAAATAGCTATTTATAAGTATAAATGCCTAGGTATTAACTAAATTAGCACCAAGTCGAACTGAATCGAAATGGTGCTAATTATACTATTGGGCAGTCTTTAGTTTTATCCTAGGTCTAAGTCTTCAGTAATAACTACATCTTCTTTCTCACTTCCTCCTTTTAAACTCTGCAATTCAACTTTAGTTAGAACTTCTAAATTTAGTTTGTTAGATAGATTTTTCATTTGTTTCTGAATTAATGATGATGATAAAGTCCAAAATTATTCCAGTCTAACAAGCTTTGTTTTATCAATTTTCTTATATTTAAACTATAGAAATTCTTTAGTTATAGATTTCAATTATGGAGCAATTAAAATATTTTGTAAAGGTCATTGATGGCAATCTTTTAAATGGGATTACTGGACTTAGCGGAGAACTGATTCAACTTGTTCGTTCAGGTGAATTCGATGAGGACGAAGACAAACTTTCTTATGCGATAACAAAAGGGAAAGGGCATCAATACTATCTAAATCTTAAACAAAGAACCCTTAGAGTTTTGCATTCCTTATTTCTAATTACACCTCCAATGAAGCGAAAGGAAAGTGTAATTGAAAAATGGGATTGTAGAAGAAAATATACTGCAGCCATTGGTCTCATAGAATCCGGCAAAAGGGATTTGGCTTGGAAACCATTGATACAAGCATTTAGAATTGCTAAAGAAGCACGCTTATCCGAATTAGCATATCAAACTGCCAGTCTTCTCATGTCTTCTTGCGCTTTAAAGCGAAATCAAAAGGATTTTGACTATTACAGAATCCAAGCGGAAAAATTTTTAGAGGATATGCAGGCTGAATTTAAAATGCGACAAATTGCTTACGGATATGCAATTCAAACAAATTCTAAAAGTCAACCTAACTATGCTGCTGTTAAAATAGAACTAGAAGCGGTAAACAATCTTAACTGCGATAGTAATATGTTTTTGCAGATGTATTATTCAACGCGAATTCTAATTGAGTTGTCAATGGGACAATATGCATTGGCAAAAATGGTTGCGGACAGCGCTGTTAAGGCATTAAAAGGAAGAAGAGGGCTTTCAGGTACTGCATTACAAATCTTTTATAAAAATAAAGCTATAGCACAAATAGCATTAAAGGATAACAAGGGAGCAAAGAAATCATTGGCTCTTGCAGAAGAATATACGATTGAAAAATCATTCAATTGGCATAGCATACAGTATACAAAAGCTTTGAATCACTTACATGCAAAGGAGTATAAAAAAGCACATGAATTATATAGAACATTCCGAAAGAATAAATTTGATGTAATCGCAGAGTTCTGGTTAGTAATGGGTGGCTATTTATATTTTCTTAGAGAGATCGGTGCTTTTAAAGCTCCATTTGAAAGGTTCAAAGTTGGACGATACTTAAATGAAGCTTCTGTCTTGCACCATGATAAAAACGGTGGCAATGCGAATATTTTGATTGGGGAGCTATTAATATATATGGTAACTGATCGAAGTAAATTCATTGAACGCGTTCATGCCGTTAATCAATATAGTTATCGTTATTTGAAGGGGGAACGAGCTAAAAGAGCCAAATGGTTCATCAGACTCTTGTGTAAAGTGCCTACCGCAGATTTCAATTTTCCTAAGTTAATGAAAAAGTCAGACGAGTATGTCGAAAAACTCAATGCAAACCCAATTGGACTTGGTGATAACTTAGCTCTTGAAATCATTCCTTATGATCATATCATTCAAATGATGAGTAAGTCAAAAGTGATTATGTCAATTACGGAATAACTTTTTAGACAATTTCTCAGGCATCTACGCATTATCATTTTCTATAGTATTCTTACCAGAATAGGATAAATCGCTTGTAGCAAAGAGAATAAATCAACTTTTTCACATCACTATACTCATATCTTCCCTTTTTTACATTTATAATGTACTGAGCACCTAATAAATACACAAATAAAAAAAACCGTTGTTTGAAAATACCACCTGCTTGGTATGGCATTGACCTCGGTCTGACTATATCTTTGTAGTGTCTTTACGACGATAGGGACAAAACAAACAACCACACTTCGAACAGGTATTCAGACTTAGGAAAAGCCATACTTACAGCCAATTCAGGGCAAAAAACAAAACACTTCAGAACAAAACGAACTTCAAGTTCACAATCTATTTGAGAAGATTGTTTGCTTGATAAAAACGTAACCATGAAGTGCTCAGATTTAATCCGTACCAAACTAATGTTCTTGATTGCCATGGCAATCAGTCTCTCCAATTCTCTTTATGCACAAAATGCAGTAGACCGAACTACTGCGCATTCAGCTAATGATCTTTGCTCTAAAGCTACTCTGCTTAAGACAAACCTAATGAGTACTTTTTCTACATTTAGTTTGGCGAATGCCGAACAGTTTATTAACACACACAGATCTGTATGTGAGGAACCTAATGAATTACAGCGAGCCGTTTGGTTTAAAACGATTATGCCAAGCAGTGGAAAATTGAATGTCTATTTACAAAGTGAAAATGAAATGCCTAGAATCACTGTTTTTTACGGTGAATGCGAAAATTTAAAGTACCTCGCATGCGACGGAAGTAGTAACGTCAATTCTAAAATGTTGACTATTATCGCCAAACAACTTATTGAGCAACCCGTATTCATTAGGGTTGCAACAGCAAATACCTTAAGCAAAGCATTCGATATCAAGGTAGAAAACCCAAGTATACCATCAGTATCCATTAAGGACTTCTCTGTTATTAATAGTAAAAAAGGCAATAAATGCCAATGGACATCAAAATCCGTAAATGAAGCATTCCAAATTCATATTCAACACAGCACTGATGGAGTGTCATTTACAAATTTATCAAGCGAAAAGGGACAAAACCACAGCACACACGAACAACACTATTTTATTCACGAGCGTCCGCAGGTAGGTAAAAATTTCTATCGGCTCGAAATAACTCTAGACAATGAGGAAAAATTTCTCATTGATGAACAACTTGTGATCGTTGAGCATATCAACAAGAAGATCCGCATCAATCCTAAATAAGATAGCAAAGGCAAAACGATTAAGTTTCCACGGAGATAAAGTCGTCTTTTCTACTCTGAAAAACCAGCCATATAGTTTACTCAAACTATTCATCAAAATGAAGAGGCAACTAAATAAGCCCATGTAGTTGCAAACCAACCAACAAAAAAGAGGATCGATTTTCATCGATCCTCTTTTATATCTTTTAAATGCTAGTTGCTATTAATCAACATACTCTACTTTTCTTATGAAACGCATTCCAACAGAAATCTCTATGGTTGTATTTGACAAATCTTGTTCCGGCAAAGTAGAAACCTGCATGGTATATGGATTATAGACGTTGTCTATTGTTGGCCTGAAGTATTGTTTTGAAAAATCTGGGTTAACCGTCAACTCCACTATTCCTGCGATAAAATCTGAAAACTTAAATTCAAATCCTCCACCGACCGTAACACCGTAATTTATCTTTCGCACAAAATCATCAGTTGGAAAATAGTTTGCTATTCCTACAGGAAATCCATCTGCCCGCTCATTAAGATTTGTACTTGCTGTAAATTCACCTCTTAGTCCGAACAAATAGTAATAAGAAAAATTATTCAATCCAAATTTTTGCTTACCTCCAATTGTCAAGGAAAGATTCCGAAATTCATAGCGATCGGTTCTTCCACCAAATTCACGCAGATTATTAGAATTATCTAAATAAGTAAATCTATTGTATCTAACTGCTCCGCCTTTTACGTGATATCCAGCCTGAGCAAAAATTGAAAACTCGTCTTGCTCAGCTAAAGATTCGATAAAAGCTATTCCGTGATAAGCAAACAATGCATCTCTTTGAGAACCAGTATTCCATTTTTGAAAACCTATAGAAGGTCCTCCTTTGAATCCAAATGCCATTCCTTGGCCAAAGCCAGAGGCGGCTATAAATAAAATAAATACTAGGCTTCCGAAATATTTCATAATTCCTTTGATTTCTCTTAGTCAATAATCAGCCTTTGACCAATGCTGATTGTATTGCTACGAAGATCGTTTTTAGCTTTCAAGTCAGCAACTGATAAGCCATAATTTTTACTAATTCCGTACAATGTTTCACTTCGACTTACCACATGAACTCTTGGAGCTGGTGGAGAATAGGTACCAACTGGATTCGTTTCAGGCTTTGCCTTAGATTTTGCCTCTGGCTTTATCTCAACCATTTTTTCACCTTCAACTTTATACTGCTTAAAATGGCTATCTGTCAGATGTGTTTTTTCTTCGACATTTTGCTTCGGAGCATCCCAAATAATCGTCTCTTCCTTTGAAGGTTTAGCTATCGGCTTTGTCACTGTCGGAACTGAAGCTGTAGGACGTTCCCAAACAATATCTTCCGGTTTGGAACTTGACTTATTTGAATTGTTCTTTTGAGAAACTACTGCATCCAAATAATTTTCTCTGTCAGTCTCTTCTTCATTTTCATCTTCCCATTCAAAATTATCAACTGTAATTGGTGATCGGTTTTCTTTCCAATTCTTTCTTGGAATTTCATTTTCTTTCACCTTGGCACCTCTAATTTTTATTCTTTGACCAGAAGCCGGTTCGTAGCCAGGATCCAATCTATTCTTCTCATATAAAGTTTTCAAACGAATTCCATAAAGTTGAGAAATATCAAACATACTTTCTCCGGCTTTAACAAAATGATATTTCTTTTTTCCTCTATAACTTTTTCGTTTTGGCTGAAGATATATTCGTTCACCCCCATTCAGACTTTGATTCGGACGATTTAAAAATTCATTCCATCGAATCAATTTTCTAACATCAACATTCGTTTGGTTCGCAATCCTTTCTGGTGTATCTCCTACTCTTGCGCTAACATTCTTAACATCATTGATAGTAATTACTGCTAAAACACTATTCGCTCTTGGAGCATTTGGCCTAGGAGTATGCTTCACAGCGACAGGTTTTGGTTGCTCTTTAACTACTTCCGGCTCAGTAGCTACAATTGATTCTTCAGTGTTGTCAATTCCAAGATCAAATAAATACAATTCGTATTCTTCTATCAATTGAATTAGCTTATTTGCATAAGTACTCGAAGTCGCATAGCCCGCTTTTTTCAAACCTCGAGCCCAACCTTTATAATCTGTAGGATCCAGTTCGAACAAAAAAGCATATCTGCGATTATCCAATAAAAATTGAGAATGGGCTCGAAATGACGAACTAACCGACTCGTATTTTCTAAAGCAAGAGGCGATTAATTTTCCTTTGTCATCATAATCATCATCCTTGCGGTACATGGTCTTTCCATTCCAATTTTTACCACATTTGATTCCAAAATGATTGTTTGCTTGTAGTGCCAAAGTGCTAGTTCCTGCTCCAGACTCTAATAAGGCCTGGGCCATTTTAATACTTGCTGGGACACCTACGCGCTCCATTTCATCCATTGCAATACGTTTATAAGTAGCAATGTAATTTTGACGAATATCACTTGATGCAGTGAGGAAAATGGGCATAATAAGCCCAAGGGACAGGGTAAGAAATAGGTTCTTTTTCATGGTATATCGGTTACTTCTGGCTTTTATTAACGACAAAAAAGAACGAAGGATTGGTTTTTTGGTGATTTTTTTGAGATTTTAACTATGAACTAACTGAAATTTTTGAAAAATCTGGCCAGCAAACTAAAGTGTTCAGTCTAAAACTAATTCAATTGATCTTCCAAAGATTCGATCAAATCTCCTGCTTCTCGGTAACTTTGTTGTAGATCACCTTCACCGGTTTTTCCCGCAAACAAAGCCATTTGGCAATTCTTCAGGATATCCATAAAGCCTTCAATGGAATTTGACTGAAGAGATAGACTTTCCAATTTTTCTCTGATAAAAGACTCGCTCAAAGATGAAAGTGGAATGCCAATTTTATCTTCCAAATAACCGTGCATAGCTTTTGACAACTCATCATAAAATTGTCTAGGGTTGTTTTGATCGAGAGCTAATTTTGCTTGACTAAGTTTTAGCAAAGCCATTTCTCTTGCTTTGTTTCTTCGATCAACTTCCGGATTAATTGCTGGCTGATTTTTTCGATAATAAAAAATACCAATCATGGATAGCATTCCGAAAATTGGTACTCCCATCATGGACCAAAGCAATGTTTTATTTATTGGTTCCAAAGAAGGCATGCCATTGTCATTATGAGATAGCATGATACCGCTAAGTCCATCTTTGATTACCGGAGCCTCATAATTAGTCGTTCCAATCGGGTTAGAACCTTTCGAAACGCGCAACTCAATTGTATCACAGCTTAAGGAAACGTAAGACATATTTTCGGCATCGAAATAGGAATACTTCGGGCTGACTTGATAAGTGCCGGGATACTTTGGCAATATTACAAACTCAAAGGATTTCTCTTTTACAATTCCATTAGGGGTTTGAAATGAATTTTCATCCACCAATTTTGGCGTATAGATTTCCAAACTATCCGTTGAAGAAAATTTAGGAGCTTGCATTTGTTTTGTATCTCCTTTCCCTACAATTTTTATTAATAAACTGATTGCATCATCTGTGGTTATGACCCGTTGATCAACTTTACATTGAATATCTAATTCTCCAACCGCTCCAGAAAAATCACTTGGTGCAGGCTGCGGTAAATCATCAACACGCACGTTAAAACCATTAGACCTTAAGTCAATTCTATTCACGGAAGGTTGATTAAAAAAGGAGCGTCTTCTTGGACCATTTTTATCTTCAACATCAATCATTATTCGATAAGAACCTATTTCCAAATCTCCCAATTGCTGTGGATAAATGATACTCCTGAACAAGGTTTTACTCTTGAATTTTTTACCATTCACAGTAGCCTCATAAGTCCGATAAGTTCCTCTTGGATTATCCTCACGATAAAAACCAGTAAGCGTTGGTTCTGCCAACAACCTGACATTATACACATTCGGAATCCAGTACAATTTTAATTCATAAACCAAAGGTTGACCGATTACCGCTGTAGAATCGGATAATTCTGCTCGGATAAAAACTTGTTCTGTGAGCGCGGCTGTTAATTCTTCATCAGTTGAAGCATTATTTACTTTTGCTCTAATGACTTCAATTTGAATTCGTTTGGTAAATACGGTTTGACCGGCGATATCAATAGACGCTGGCTGAATCCAAAATTTTCCAGTTTTCTCTGGTTTGATACTATAGGTCCATGATTCTGATGATGACACCCGTCCATTAACGTTGGAGGTTCGAGTCCCTCGCATAGGAGCACCAAGCACTTTGAAGTATTTAAAATCTGGAGGTGTAAAATTTGCGCCTCTAGTATTGCTCAAAGTGAACTCTACTTGTATAGATTCTCCAATAGCAACTTGCTTTGCATCCACAGAAACATTCCATCTAGAATCCGAAGCTTGAGAAAAAAGCTGAACTCCTAGAAAAAGGAAAAAAATAGTAATTAAAGAGAACTGCTTCATTTATATCTTATAAATCTTCTTTTTCTTCTTGCCGTTTAGTTTTTTCTTTGGAGGATCCCAAGGCAATTGATTCCAATTTAGATCTTGCTTTTGATCTTCTTGAATTATGCCATCAGGGTTTGGAAATACTACAATTTCGATTGGTGATGTTTCAATAATTTGACCTTCCAATTCAATGCTTGCTGGAGCGATAAAAAAATTGCCAATTTCCCTTGGACGTAATATATAACTATAAGTCATTTCCTGAGTTACATCACCGTTGATGATACTCATTGAAGAAGATTGATTGGGACCTGACAATAGCTCGAAGTCTTCAAATGAGGGCGCAACAAAATTATTTGACCTAGCATTTTTCAAGGTGAATGAAAGGGTGAACTGATTGCCAAGAAGTATTGAATCTGTACTCACAGCTGCTTCCCAACTCGTAATTCTTTCCTGCGCGTTTGCAGCAAAAGCAATGAATATTGATAAAATAAAAACTATTGATTTCATAACTACCAATCTTTTTTAGGTTTCACTCTTTTCCCAGAACCACGACGTAGTTTTTCTTGCGTTTTTTGTTCCTGCTCTTCCATGATTTCTAAAAGGCGCTTTGCTTCTTCTTTATTCATTTTTTGAGGATCTCCTTCGCTACCGTTTTGCTCTTGCTGATCACCTTGCTGCTCTTCCCCGCTATCCTGCTGCTGTTCATCCGATTGCTTTTGCTGATCTTGGTTTTCCTGTTGATCTTGTTGCTGCTGTTGCTGTTGTTCTTGATTTTCTTGATCCTGCTCTTGTTGTTCTTGCTGCTCTTGTTCTTGTTGCTCCTGATCTTGGTTTTCCTGATTCTGATCTTCTCCGGATTGCTGTTGTTGTTGCTGCTGTTGTTCTTGCATTTTCTGACGCATTAAAGCTTGCTGATAATTATAGCTGGCATCATTGTCATTTGGATTGTATTTCAGACTACGTCTATAATTTTCTATAGCTGCCTTCCAATCCTGTTTTTGCGCAGAAGTATTTGCAAGGTTATAATAGGCCCTTGATTTTTCTTCATCAGTTTTAGCCTTAGAAACAGCAGAATTAAATCTTTCCTCTGCCTCTTCAATTTTCTTTTGTTCATAAAGACTATTCCCTAAATTAAAAGTTGATTTAAATGAAGGGTCCTCAGATTCTGCTGCCCGGTAATCTTGTTCAGCTTTGTTAAAATCTTGTTGTTCATAAGCACGATCCCCTGCTCTTCTCAAATCAGCTGCCTTTTGTCCATTCATTAATTGAAAAGTCAATAGGAAAATTATAAGTGTGCTAAATCTTTTCATTTATTATTTCGATTCAGTATATGAGAATTCTTTCCAAGCAGATTTTGCCCGATCACCAAGAAAGAATTCTACAGCAATTAAGAGCAAACCAAAGGCTAAGAAGTATTGAAAATAACTCTCGTATTCGGTAAAAATTGCCTCTTCAAACTCTTGCTTTTCTAATCGTTCAATTAATTTTTTCAATAAATCAACCATTTCGTCAGGGTTACCTAAGGGGAAATACACGCCACCACCTGCCGATGCCAGTTGCTTAAGCATATCTACATTCAACTTGGAGTTTACAATCTGTCCGGTTTGTCGATCTTTTAAATAACCACCACCTTGGTCCATCGGCAAAGGAACTGAAGATCCGTTTTCTGTACCAATCCCAACTGTACAGATCGTGAGACCTCGTTCATTGGCTTCTTTGGCCAATTCCAATGCAGAAGCTTCATGATCTTCTCCATCACTAAGGATAACCAACAACCGCGATCGGTTGTCTCCTTCTTGAAAAGATTCTTCGGCTTTTTCAATTACAGATTTTAGAGATGTTCCTTGAGTACTGGCCTGATTCGGATTGGCACTGCTTGCTAGTAATTCTACCGCTGCATAATCAAATGTCAATGGTAGTGCCAAGTAAGATTCAGCAGCAAAAATGATAAATCCTTGTCGCTCTCCTTTAAAGCCATCAGCCATTCTTATTATCAATTGTTTGGCGCGTTCTAACCTCGAAGGTCGAGTATCTTCCGCCCACATTGATTTGGAAATATCCAGTGCATAAAAAATATCCGCACTTTCTCTTTTCACTTTCTGCTGCCTGGTTCCCCATTGCGGATTGGCCCAACCTACAATCAGAAATGCAAGTCCAAAAAATATTAGGAGCCATCTAATATTTAGCTTTCGCACAGACAACTTTGGTCCTAACCGCTCGATCAAATTATAATCTGCCAAACGCTCTAAAGCTTGCTTACGATATCGATCAGCCAAATAAATAAATATCCCTAGCAACGGTAAGCTTGCTAATGCCCATAAATATTCGATGTGTTCAAATCTAAACATATCAGGCTGGCAAAGTTCTTAAAATGGTTTGATTCAATAATATTTCCAAAAAGATTAGAAACAATCCAATGAAAGCAAAAATATGAAACCGTTCGATGTAGCGCTTTACAACGGCAATTTCAATTTTAGTTTTTTCTAATTGATCAATCTCTTCATATATTTTATTCAGCGCATTTTGGGATCCTGCATAATAGGATTTCCCTCCGCTGACTTCAGATATTTTCTGTAAAATGGGTGAGCGAATCTTTAGCCCAATGGTATATACTTTTGCGCCCAAACTTGCAGCCGCTTCTCCAGCCGTTAAAGGTTGTACATATCCAGCATTATTCTCACCATCTGTTAATAGGATAATAACTTTACTCAATCCTGTACTTTGCTCCAATCTATTTAGACCAGAGATAAGACCATCTCCAACAGCTGTTAGTCCCGGTAACATTCCGAATTGCAAATTCTTTACAAAATGATTTACCACAGAATGATCAGAAGTCAAGGGACTCAAGGTTAATGCTTCTCCGGCAAATATGGAAAGGCCAATGCGATCATATTCACGGCCATCTATAAATTGCAAAGCGGCTTCTTTTGCCACTTCTAATCTGTTAGGTCTCAAATCAGGATCTGCCATAGATTTAGAAACATCCATAACCAACATTATGTCAATTCCTTCCGCTTCAACCTTTTCTTCTTGTAAAGCATTTTGAGGTCTGGCGATGGCGACCACTAATGAACAAAAAGCAATCGCTCTGATTACCGGCAAAATTTTTCTCAACCTTCCCCTCCAACTTACGATTCCTTCTACACCCGCTAAGTTTGAAAAACGAATGTAACTGCCTTTGTTTTTATAATTTCTAAAATGAAAAAATATAAACAAAGGGAGCAGTAGCAGAAAGCTAAATACCCAAGGATTTACAAATTCTATATTTTTAAAAAATTCAATCAAGTTTTAAAGTTCAAGATTTTTAAATGGCAAATAATGTGTTTCCTTCGCAGGATTTTTGAAACGTTGATACATTCTATAACCGAAGAAAAATATGAACCCAACACAAACCAACATGAGCACAGTTGGTCCCAATGTTTCATAAATAATTTTCAACACTGCCGAATTTCCTCTTGATCTTCTCGACCCTGTTTCACTTACTTCAGTAAACACTTCAGGAGTGAACAACAACATCAAAAGGAACATTCCCGTTAATAAAATTCCTCCAGCATTTGCTAAAAGTGGCCAAGTTTTATTTTCATCTTGGATAACTTTTTGCAAGCCAGCTTGCTCTCCTAATATCTGACCAAAATCATCGGCTTCCGTTGGATTTGCAAATATCAAGGTCTTTTTCTTACGTTTTCCTTTTTTATTAAGATACCAGACATAGAGCTCTTGTTTTACTTCGTTGAATTGCAATTCTTTTATCGAAGACAAAGGAACAGAAACGACAGATCTCAGCAATGCAGGTCGACTAATATTTTTCTCAAACTCCTCTTGCGTATTTAGTTTTGAAGATGAAAAATGAAATTCATTCGAAAAAATAGCAACGGATCTCCAAGTCTGCTTTCTACGATTCCTTAATTGTCGTACTACGCTAAAAGAGATTTTTTGAATATCTTCAATTTCATTGTAGTTTCCATTCGATATATCTTTTGTCGCATGAATCAAATCCTTGGCCCACTTCAACCAAGTGGTGTGTTCTTCTTGCTCTGGATTGGCTTTTGCGAATTTCACTAAATCTGCCATTGGCAACAACCGTTTCAACTCAACCTTCCAAGCATCTTCAATTCCAATTGATTTCAAATCACGAATAAATTCGTCCGAAGTCGATTCCAAGGCTTTTACTCCATATCGATCTTCAAAATACCTTCTGATTACTAAAGTAAGTTCATCGTAATATTTTTTAAGCAAACCTTTTTCCCAATCTCTTTTCTTCTCAATTCCTGCAAGGGCCGTAAGTGCTTTTTCATGTGCACTGATTGGAATTGGCGGAGGAATTGGTTTGGCCTTTTGCTTACTGAAATAATAATAAAATCCAGCAATCAATGCACCCAAGGCAAAAAGTATCCCAAGAATTAAACTCCAATAACTTTTTGCATCTTCTCTAATTATTGACTTTATTGGAGCCAAGCCCATAGAATCAACTGTTGATACTTTGGCATCGTCTGCTAACCCAATAGTAAATCTAACTTCATTAGAATACACATCATAAACTCCTGTTTCTAACGCTACTTCAACTTTAGCAGCAGGAAATACAAAAACGCCAGGTTCCCAAACAAAAAGTTTCAGCTGATTTTGAAATAATTTTACGGAGCCATTACTACTTCCCTTCCAATTGAGTTGGGCTGGTAGAAATTTGTATTCATTGGCTACTGAAAAACTTCCATAGTCCTGAAACTCATATTCTACTGCTGAAGAATCCTGAAAAGCACGTGCAAGTACTTTTATGGAGTCGGGAAAAAATTGAATGTGATTAACAACACCATTCTCGGGAATTGACAATTGCATTTGCAAATTCAAAGGTTGGCCTATTCGAACTGAGTCTGGGCTAAAATCTAATCTTAAATTTACATCTGCCTGTCCAAAACCATAGCTACTGAAACAAAGCATCAGTACAACGTAAATAATTCTTAAATGAATTTGTAAATATAAATTCAACTTTTCCTTCATTGATTTATCTTGCTCTTCTTTTAAAAAACTGAATCAATTCATTCAAATAGGGCTCATTGGTTGCCAAAGACAACTGTGCGACTCCCGCCTTCCGAAAACTTTCTTTCATATATTGAATATTATCATCGTACCAATCCTTGTAGCGATCTCTGGTTTTCTTTTGAGCGGTATCCAACCACTGGAACCTTCCAGTTTCTGCATCGGTCACACGAATCAATCCGACATTTGGAAGTTCAGTTTCCAACGGATCGAATATTTGCACTCCAATCACATCGTGTCTTCGAGCAACGACTCGCAATGGCACTTCGTAATTCTTCGCCATAAAATCACTTAAAACGAAACAGATGCATCGCTTACGAATAATATTGTTTAAATATTCCAAGCCAATACCAAGCTCCGAACCTTTGCCTGTCGGTTCAAAGTTTATCAACTCACGAATGATGCGAAGAATATGTTTCTTTCCTTTTTTAGGCGGAATGTACTTTTCAACTTTATCAGAAAAAAGTACCATGCCCACTTTATCTTGATTATTGATCGCAGAAAATGCCAGCACTGCTGACAACTCTGTCATCAACTCCTGTTTGAATTGTTGACGAGAACCAAAAAAAGCGGAAGCACTTAAGTCGACTGCTAACATAACCGTCAATTCTCTTTCCTCTTCAAATCTTTTAGTAAAAGGCTCACCAGTTCTCGCAGTTACATTCCAATCTATATTTCGGATATCATCTCCGTACTGATAGCTGCGTACTTCAGAAAAAGACATACCTTGACCTTTGAAAGCTGAATGATATTCTCCAGAAACCAAATGACTACTCAATCCTTTGGTTTTTATTTCTATCCGACGAACTTTTTTTAATAATTCTTTTGTATCCATACTATTTAACCAGCAAGGTTAAGGCTTCAGAAGTTCGCAAATAAGGAATCATCTCTTCAAATGGAAAAACAATTTTTTCTTTTCCAAAAACAGAGTGAAAACTGGTTTCAAAAGAAATTCCATTACTCTGAATATTGATCAAATCGAAAGTTTGTTTGTCTATCCAATTACAAAATGATTTATGGTTATTATATTTTTCTTTGAGTTTTTCTTTCTCAGTTGCCAATAACTTATTCAGCCCTTCACTTTTTACAACTATTCTAGCTTGATCAAATAAAGTTTCATTTTGCAAATCAAAGATAAAGGCGACAGACTTGTTATCATTAGACCAACTACTTAAATAATTCACTACACCGCTAATCACTCTTCCATTAAAGTAGTTTACTTCAGTCCATGCCACGGCTTGCAAGGAAGCTCTAATATTAGGATTTAATCTAGGGTTACTTTTTCGAACACCTTTACCGTACTCCTTACATTCACTGATAAATTCGAGTGCTTGACCCTCAAACCAAGTATTAATATTTTCAAAATTAGTTATCGGATAAGTCATAGAATAACTCCCAACGAAATCTCCGTAATTAGCGCATCCAAATAGAAATTGATCATTTTGTTTAAAGAGTATCTGCTCACCTGTTCCGTCTGTCCATTTAAAAATCACTTTTTGGATTTCTTGACCACTAAATCCGCAAATTGCATTACCAACTATTTTGTTGGATTCGTAAATATCAATATCATAGTATCCGGCATCAGTAATAGATCCCAACAACTGATAACCTTCGGAGAATTTATCTAAATATAAGCTTCCGGAAACATCACGAGTATTGATTTTTTGAACAAGCATTTTGGCACTAGATTGTTCATCGGTATAACGCCTAATCCAGTTTTCTTGGGCACATGATGCAGCTACGCTTGGTGCAGCCACCACTTTTTTCAAATCAAAATCGAAGTAAATATTTTCATCTATCGAACTCCACCATCCGGTCAAATTATCTTGGTTCCGATTAGCGATAATCTTTCCGGAAATTTTTCCAAAAAGATTATACTCATTGAAGGTGATTTGTTCCTTCTTCGAAATTCCCTTTAGCACCAATTCTTCTTTGGACTTAACATAACGAAGTACTCCTCTGCAATCTTTTTTATCACAAGCCATAGCAATTACAATTTCTTCCATACCGTCTAGACGACCATGGAAAAATTCAACTGGTACTTCTCCTGCGTTTTCTTCAAAAAGCTCTTTTACTTTAAATTCGAGCAAATCTTGACTAAAGCCAGGGAGGGTGCACCAAGCGATACAAATAAGTACTATTGCTATTCTCATAATTAAGGCACCTCTACTGTATCTAAAATTTGACGAATGATATCTTCTTGAGTAATTTCTTCAGCTTCCGCTTCGTAGCTTAATCCGATTCTATGGCGCAATACATCATAGCAAATGCTTCGAACATCTTCCGGAATTACAAAACCACGTCGCTCCATAAATGCTTTTGCCTTAGAAGCCAGAGCGAGATTGATACTAGCTCGAGGAGATCCTCCAAAGGTGATCAAAGGAACTAAATCATTTAATCCATATGACTTCGGATCACGAGTAGCGAAAACGATATCCAAAATGTACTGCTCGATTTTTTCGTCCATATAAACTTTACGAACAGTTTCTCGAGCTTTTAATATTTCATCAGTTGTGACAACTTGCCCTATTTTCCCAAAATCACTAACCCCTAAATTTCTACGAACAATTTCTCGTTCTTCTTCTTGATTAGGATATCCAATTTTCACTTTTAGCATGAATCTATCAATTTGCGCTTCTGGCAAAGGATAAGTTCCTTCTTGTTCAATTGGATTTTGTGTAGCCAATACCAAAAAAGGCTCCGTTAGCTTAAAGGATTCTTTGCCAATTGTAACTTGTCTTTCTTGCATCGCTTCTAACAAAGCTGATTGCACTTTGGCTGGGGCTCTGTTAATTTCATCCGCAAGAATGAAGTTGGAAAAGATTGGTCCTTTTCTTACGGTAAATTCATTTTGCTGAGGATTGTAAATCATCGTTCCGACGATATCGGCTGGCAGTAAATCCGGTGTAAACTGTATCCTAGAGAATTGTGCGTTGATAGCCGAGGCTAATGTTTTGATGGCAAGAGTTTTTGCTAATCCAGGCAGTCCTTCCAATAAAACATGGCCTTTGGTTAACAAGCCTAACAATAATCTATCGAACATTATTGGCTGACCCACAATCACTTTTGAAGTTTCAGCTCTTAACCGCTCAACAAAAGCAGATTCAATTTTAATTTGCTGATTTAGTGCTTCAATATCTACAGATGTTTGCATAAATAATCTATTCTTTAGCGCTGAACATAAAGTGTGCTAAGTTAGGGCATTGATTGTAAAAAACGGGAGTAAATAGCCTGTTTTAGGAAATTCTTAAAATTTCACTATCGGCTCAATGGCCAGCGTATCTTTCAGCTCCTTTTTCTCTGGAAAATCGGGCTTTATAGGCTTTTCAGGTCTTTTCAGACTGTCAAACAACATCAACTCATTGGCTTTGATAAAGACTATAGAATCAGCATTTCTTTTTGCAATTTTCAAAACTTCATCTTCGCACTTCACCTTCATCCGTATAGCATAAGCATTCAACTTCTCTTCCAAGTCATTTTGAATCAATGACTTACGACTTGGCAATTCCTTTTTTGCTTGTTGAAATTGGTAAGTTCTCCATCCGACAAAAGCTGAAAGAGCGCAAATAGCCACTATTAAGAGTTTATTCCTCATTGGCGATTTACTAATTTACGAATTTCGATAAGTTGCAATTCAACCAATGAATCGGTTCTCACTTGAATCATGCTGTCCTGAGTTACAGTACAAATGCTGTCCAATTCCTTTCTAAAAAGAGGAATTCTTGCGTTATAGAGGGTATCTACAATATCGGACTCTTCAGGGGTAAGTTCATTTGCAGGAAGTCGACATGAGCTGAATGCAAGGACCAAACAGCTTAGAAAAGTTAGAAAATAAGAGAAAACACTAAGCTTCATCTAAATCAATCGTTTTTCGCTTCAATTCAAAGTTCTTTCCGAGATAAACCTTGCGCACCATCTCATCAGCCGCAAGTTCTTCAGCTGTGCCGGTTTTTAGAATATTTCCTTCGAACATCAGGTAAGCACGATCTGTAATACTCAGTGTTTCTTGAACGTTATGATCCGTAATAAGAATTCCGATATTCTTGGTTTTTAGCTTGGCAACGATATATTGTATGTCTTCTACGGCGATGGGGTCAATCCCCGCAAACGGCTCATCGAGTAATATAAAATTTGGGCTAGTGGCTAAGGCACGGGCGATTTCGGTTCTACGACGCTCTCCACCAGATAAAGTATCTCCATAACTTTTTCGGACCTTATCCAAACGAAATTCAGCAATTAAGTCTTCCAATTTTGCTGCTTGTTCTGACTTACTCAAATCTGTCATTTCTAATACAGCGGAGATATTGTCTTCCACCGTCAGCTTTCGGAATACAGATGGTTCTTGCGGCAAATATCCAATTCCTCTTTGTGCTCGCTTGTACATCGGTAGCGTTGTAATGTCATCCATATCCAAAAACACATTGCCGTCATTGGGTCTAATGAAACCAACCACCATATAGAAAGTTGTCGTTTTCCCAGCACCGTTAGGTCCTAGGAGTCCGACTATTTCACCTTGATTCACTTCTATGGAAACCTTTTTGACTACGGTACGACGACCATAAATCTTGACTAAATTTTCCGCGCGAAGTTTACTTTTACTCATGAATTATTTAACGAGGTTATCGCAAAGATAGCTTGGTTTTCTATGATTATTTTTCAATTCCTAAGGCTTATTCTTTCAAAGCACTTAAGTCCCAATCTTCACTTCGATCAAAATTCGGTAAGAATTTTTCGAAAAGCTTTGTTTTTATTTGCTCAGGTTGTGATTTGCTTTGATAATCTCCGCTGTCCCAAACACCGTTTTTATTGCGATCTAGAATTATCGTTGCCGACAAGTCTAAGGGTTCTAATTTAGGATATTTCAGGGCCAAATCCGCTTGACCAAGAATTGTTTTTGTATCAATTATTCTACCACTCTTCTTTTCTTCCAATTTATAAACATACTGCTGAGAACTGTCTAACCCAGTGACATTCAATTCAAAATTTGTTAAATCTTCGACCGTTTTTATTTTCAACTCATAAATCAAAGTATCATTTGGACTGTTGTGAATACTGATTAAAGCTTCAGGTAAAAAAGTCAGTTTGTAATTTTCGCCAGCTGTAAATACATCATTGAAAGCTAAATTCCTAAAGTCACTGGAATCCTTTTGCATTGATAAAGGAATTGGGCTGTCAACAGAATCTTGATTCAGAATTATCTTGTTGCTATTGATAGCTTCAATCGGAAAATTAAAGGCTATAAAGAAAGTATCAAATGGATTGACCTCAATAGCTTCGTCTGTAATTTTCTCAAGTGGCATCAAGTCTAAGTCTACATCCATTTTGAGTCTACTTGATTTCACCAACAAGGTATCATAGTAGTTAGTATCTTTTTCTAAATATAAATTCCAATCACTCGTATCGGTATTGTTGTACCAAACAAAAAGACTATCATCCTCCACAAGTTTATACATTCTTTCCCGAGGAGGATCTGCTGTTATTTTCACCTGATCAGGAGATTGATTAAATCCAATCGAAATTTTACCATAGCTATTTTTAATGTCCTTGATTTTTCGAAAAGGTGGAATCGGATTTGACAAAACAATATTCAACGGAGTCGATTGATTGGTGTCCAAAATCAACATTGAATCGATAAAACCAATCGCTTCCGTCAAAGAATCAAATTTGTAATTTAAATCTGTAGCTGGGAGTACAAAAACTTGGAAAGTATCTGACTTCAGATTGTCTAATTTGAACTTTCCATCCTTGTCAGATCTAGCTACATAAAGTGGCTTGACCGTAGTAATAGCAGTGTCGGCTAAATTATCATGCAACATCACAACGGCCTTGTTTACCGGATTGCCAGTTAAGGCATCGACCACAGTTCCAGAGACGCTCATAGAATCTATTACCTCCCCAGTTGAAAAAACATATCGCAAATTGGGTACAGGATTTCCAGCAGTGTAATCCACCACTGATTCTCCAAAGTTAATTATGTACGTGAGGTCGTCTTTCAGCTTATAGTCTTTATCAAAGGAAAAAACAACTGATTTTTTTTTGATGGAAATATCATAATCACTCTTTTCCATTAAAGGAGAGGTTAAGACTTGTTCTGCTACATTTTTAAGCTCAATCCATTCGTTGAACTCAATTACGATATCTTGCTTAGTAAAGTTTTTTTGAAAATTGGCTGTTGAAGCCAAGGTGTCCATGATAGGAGCTTCGGTATCCTCTTCACCGCCAGTTGGAGCTACAATCTGAGCACAGGAGTAAAGCCAAAGGGCAAACACTACCAACAACGCACTAAATTGAAAACTTCTTTTTTTCCTACTGCTCATTAAGGGCAAAAATGGTTAAAATTTTAGAAGGAAGTAAAACTTACTGCCAGTCAAACGATAATTGACAATGAAATGTATGCACCTCTACTAGAAAAGCAAGATTAATTCATCCACCAAATTTTCACATTTTCTAAATCTCCTCCCATATTGCTGGCTTGTTCTGCCCAATTCTCTGCATTATTATTTACCTCAGAAGGCGGATATTGAAATCTATTGAATTCATTAATTGGACCTTCTCTAGGGGTCCTATTCGTTCTTCTAAGAAGGGAGAAAGCTTCCCAAGGTTGTCTGAAATTGTCGACCCATCTCTGAGCATAAATCATTTCCAATTTGCTGGATACATCAGTAGCCATCATAATATTGTATTTAGGATGATCTACTACGGAGAACAATTCACCAGTTGTAAATATTTGACTTTGATTTTGCCAGATTGGTGAATTCACCATGATGTTCTGCCAAAAATTCTGCGATTCTGATGCTCCGAGAATATAATTGAAATCCGCGTTGGAAAAATCTTGCGCAACACCAAGTCCTCTAGCAAACACTTCTGCCTTAAGGAATTTAATTTCTGCAGAGGTCATTATTATTTCAGGAATATCTTTGTTGTCCCTAACTAAGTAATAATTAAAATTGGAATAAATATTTCCTTGCCCTTTGTCATTATAGTCTCGATCTCTTGAATCTTGAAAGTATGGCTGTCCTCCAGATTGAGGAGTACTCGCAGAAGGAATCTGTGGATAAGCGACCCACTCATCCTCATTGTTGGTTTCAAAAAAGATTCTCGCACGAGGATCAATTATCTGTGAACCATCTCTGAAAAAATTCCAAAGATTAGATCCCATCCGAACCTTATTATGTTCACGGAAGGACCAATTCAATCCCCAATTGTCCCAAGCTTGATCCCTTGGAGACATAATGATGTCTTCTCCCGCATTTATAAAATCGGCCCCTTGAGTAAAAAGTGTTTCAATTTTTGGAGTTACATATTCTGGATCTTTTTCCACCATTCGCAGCAGATGCCTTAATAGCAATCCATTTCCAAATTTTATCCACTTGGACCAATCATTGCTAAACATTGTGTCGAATTGCCCAAATGATATTTTAGATACTCCTGATGGCAATGGTGTTCCGGCATCTTTGAGCATGGAAGTTGCCCATTCCAAATCTTCAATTAGCATTTTGTAAATAGTCTCTTGACTATCATACTTCGGACGAATATTATCTACATTTTGAAAAGCTCTTCCGGCTTCTGTAAAAGGGACATCACCAAATAGATCTGTAAGTTGAAAAGTCTTATAGGCCATTAGTATTTTAAGCTGAGCTCGAACATTGTTCAACACTTCAGGGTCTGGACCTTCCCAGTTTTCATAACGGCGTTCGAGCTCTCTGGTGTTTGCCAAAGCTCGATAATAGTTTTGCCAAATGTCCTCAGTTGCAATACTGATATTCTGAAAAGTATTAGCGGTCAAAGCTCCTAATTCCGTCACTTGATACAATACTTCATTGTGCATATACAATTGTCGAACATGACCAAGCCTTAACGAGGAAATAATTTCATTAAACAATGCACCATCAACAACCTGAGTTGGAGAAAAAGGATTTTGATTTAATTCTTCAAAATCTTTTTCACAACCTACTCCAACCAATATGAAGAAAGAAAGGAAAACGATTTTATATTTAATAATCATATTTTTCATTACAAATTCACTAAAAGTCTTAAGCTAATTGATCGCATTCCTGGGTAAGAAGCCCATTCTAAACCTTGCGCATTTCCAGCCCCGTTATTTCCTTCAGGATTTATTCGATCCGGAAGGGATGAATAAATATAAAACAAGTCTCTACCAACAACCGAAGCAGTCATACTTTGGAATATTTTCATTTTATCCAAAAGCTTGTCAGAAAATTTGTAGCTCAATGCTATTTCTCGCATTTTCACCCAACTATTTTCCAATACGCCTGGAGAACTTAGGAAAGGTCCCCAACCCCCGGCATTAGGTAAATATTTAAAATAATAATGAACTATTTTATCATTTGGAGTTCCGTCGGCATATACTCCTGGAAGGATTACACCTACATTCCTAACATTACCATCTGGATCCGTGTATGGCAACCCTCCACCTTCCCTTTCCAAAAGCGTAGAAGGACTCTGACCAGTTTGCTGACCAATAACATACGACCCGGCATAGACATCTCCTCCAATTTTTGCATCAATGAGTGTCGAAAGCGTAAATCCCTTCCACCCCATTCTCATATTCCAACCTCCGATTAACTTGGGAGAAGAGTTACCAATCGGCACTCTATTGGCGCTAACCTGATAATGCGTTCCTTCATCGTTAAGAATCGGTTGACCAGTTCCTTCATGACGGACATAATCATAGCCGTAAATCGTTCCATACTCATCGCCTTCTTGCACCGCGATTGCTGGCCCATTCAATCCCCAGATATTTGCCAGTTCTAAAAACTTTGCGCCATCTCCTAGGCTTTTTACAAAATTTCTATTTCGACTAAAATTCAATCCTGTTTCAATGTAGAATCCTTTCCGTTGAAAAACTGTCGCACTTATTATTCCTTCAAAACCTTTGTTTTCTAAAACGCCGTTATTGATTCTAATCTCTGCTGCGCCAGAAGAAGTTGGAACTGGGGAATCTAGAATTTGATCAAACGAACTGATTTGATAATAAGTTAGATCAAGATTGATTTTATCTTCAAAAAAACCAATCGTTGTTCCTAATTCAAATGAATTTGCTTGTTGCGGCCTCAATGCAACAGGCGGAATAACGTTCGGATAAGTTGCTGTTTGATTGCCTGCAAAAGTATTGGTATTGTAAATAAAGTTGACTTGAAAAGGGTCGGTGTCCGAAGCCGTTTGCGCCCAAGCACCTCGTAACTTCAAAAAGCTAATCCATTTATTTTTAATATCGAAAGCTTCACTAGCAATAAAACTTAGAGAAGCAGAAGGATAAAAATAGCTATTGTTATCAATGGGTAAAGCTGATGACCAATCATTCCTTCCAGACAATTCTAAGAACAAATAATTTTCATAGGAAAGATTTAGAAAAGCGTATAAAGAATTGATCTTTTTATCATACCGAATTTCTTGAGGAAGATTGGTCGAAAGGACTTCTTCGAAATTATTGAAACTAAATAGCCAAGGATTTTCCCACCTATTGGTTTCTGCTTTGATTCCGTATTGGCTTCTACTCCACTGAGTTCCGCCAACAGAAAATTTAACACCAATTGGGCCATCAAGAAATTTATCTTTATAAGCAGTAATTAAAAATTCATTGTTCAAAACTTGATCTCGGACCAGTTCATTTGCGTATAATCCCTCCCCCACACCAGATAAATCAATTGGATCAAAGCGCTTTTCAAATTGGTTCGTATTCATATCCATTCCGATTCTTCCAGTAACTTTCAGCCAATTGGTAGGATCATAATTTAAAGCTAGTGAACCAATAATTTTGTCTCTATTTAAATAAGTGTTTTGATGATAAGCATTCCACCAAAGATGAGGAGGAGAAAACGAAAATGGGTAATTACCTCCGTAGTTGTTTCTAGTTCCAATCGGAAGAATATTTATATCCTTCTCCAATCCTTTATAAGATCTTGGCCAGGAGTACAAAATTCCTTTTCCAAATGAAGCGTTGTTGTCGTCCCCTAATGACGGGCTATTTTTTCTTGAATAGTTTACATAGGAGATTGCAATGTCAGCAGTAATTTTATCCGACACATTTAAATTTGAGCCAAGGTTAACAGTATATTGATTAAAGTTTGAATTAGGAATCACAGCCTCGTGATCTTGAGCAGATAAAGACAATCGAACATTTCCCAGAGCGCCACCTGCTGAAAAATTAATATTGTGATTAGTGGTCGAACCGTTTTCAAAAAATAAACCTAGGTTATCTGGCTGTGGGTCCCAATTTCTTAGTTCGCCATCCCACCAACGAACTGGTGTTCCATCTAGTTCTGGGCCCCAAGACACTCCGGTAGAATAAAAACCAAACAATTCAGTCGTTGGTCTGCCGAATGGTCCATTGCTCACATGAACCGCAGATGGATAAGCTGCTTCGCCATCAGCATTAAGTTTAAAAGTTGGTTCCAACAAATTGATTGGTCCTCCTGCGCCGTACTTGTTCTGGACATCTCTAAAACGATAGGGTTGAATAACTTTATGGGTAATTCCATATTGAACGCCCAAGCCTTTTTGCTTAGAACCTCTTTTGGTGGTAATTAGTATAACTCCGTTAGCACCTCTAGTTCCATATTTGGCAGCAGCAGTTGGCCCTTTAAGAATATTTAAACTTTCGATATCATCGGGATTTATATTATTGATTGCAGAACCCCAATCTACTCCCCTCCCGATGTCAGTAAGTCCAGGATCGTTTTGCAAAGGAACTCCATCGACAATTATCAGCGGTTGGTTATTTGCTCTTATATTATTATTTCCTCTAATCGTTATTCTAGACGTACCTCCGTCCACTCCATTAGGAGAAGCGATTTGCACTCCTGCGGATTTTCCACTCAAAGCGTTGACCACATTTGGAGCATTTGAAAGTGCAATACTTTTCCCAGAAAATTTTTCGGCAGAATATCCAAGTTCTCTTTTCTGTCGATTACCTCCAAGTCCAGTCACTACTACTTCATCCAATTGCACACCATCTGACGATAGTTTAATATTAAACGAAGTCAATCCTTCCACATCAATGATCGAAGATTTATAGCCTAAGTAAGAAACCACTAACTGAGCTTGATCAGATGCTAAAATCAATTCAAAGGAACCGTCAATTTCCGTAATCGCGGCATTACTAGTTCCCTTTTCTTGAACTAAAGCCCCGATCAACACTTCTTCCGTTCGCCCATCTATTACGACGCCATTTATTGTATGCTGCGCATTGCCGAAATAACTAAAACAAATGACCAGCATGGCCACAATCATCGTGCTCTTCATTTGGTTTATATTTTTCAACCTAAAGAATTACCTGAAACAAAAAGAGAAGTAAAACAATGTTTTACTCCTCTTTTTATTCATTTTACGTTCTACCTTGGATGTACAATTAATTTTTTAACCAACCGTGCTCCAGAAGATTCTCTAAACTCAACCAAATATAAACCACTAGTTGGTAGTTCAACTTGGAAATTTTTATTACGAATATCAAAAGATTTAATCTGCTTTCCTGTTTGATCCATAATCAGAACTGCGCCCTCAAATTGATATCCTCCAAATTCTATATTAACGTATTCTCCGGTAGAAGGATTTGGGTATATTGCAATGAATTCGTTTAAAATTTCCGTGGTATTGGAAAGCTCTGGATTCAATTCCGTTTTAGAAATATTATCACCACTGTTTTGATCATTTCCTTGACTCACAACGCCATAAACTTTGTTGTACAAGTTAGGTGTAAATCCAGCAAGCATATTGAATTCATACTCCAAGGATTCACCAGGAGCCAAAGAACCACTTACATCTTCTTCTACAACAAATTCATCGTTTACAAAGTAACTCGCCTTAATGTTAGACATTGTTTGAGATCCATTGTTAGAAATGGTAATTGTCATCTTATCAAGCGTCTGTGCTCCTGCAGTTCCAGATATTTCGCCCTCAATTTTATCACATACCAAATTGAAATAATCTTCATAACGATTAGAACTGTTTTCGACAAAGCAAGAATGAATTCTAAAGTGAGGTTCAGTATGCCCAGAATTGTTGTAACCTGTGTTTAGCAAATTCGTGTAGTTTTGCAATTCATAATCTAAAGCAATCGAACTGCCAGCAGAAACATTGGAAGTTGTATTTACAATATAAGGATCAACTGCTTGTCCAGGACACCAACCGGCTCTATCAAATAGCCAATTCCCAGCCTGATTAGAACAACTATTTGATTCACAATCAGGTTTCCATGCATTGTGGTTATTTATTACAGCACCATTCAGTACAAAGTCATGTGTCGCGTTAAAGAATTCTGCTGCGTTATTTGTATTTCCCTGACCATGACCAGAAAGCGTCATCCTTATGTGGGAAGATTCAGAATTATTATCAACCGTTAAACTTACAGGTGACAAATCATCATTTATACCTGGATCTCCATAAACCCAATAATCTGTTTCCCAAAGTTTACTGACTTTTGAATAAGGCTGTGCAGCTGTCCCTTCAACTAACTCCAAATCTATAGTCACCAACCAGCCTGAATTCCCCCAAACCTGGATAAAGGATCTAAAATCTACAGCTCCCTGCAATACTGATTTATAGTCTGTAACATCGACCGTCCAAGGACCACATGCAATGCCATAAGGTGTAATATATCTTGCAATTTCAAAAGTACCTTGGTTCGTAATGGCTTCAATTTTTGCTGGTTGATCCCATGGATCACATCCACCAGAAGGGCAGTCTACGGAGATATGTAATAGCAGCTTCTCATAAACAGAAAGGTCTGCTGGTAGTACAACAGAAGAACTATGTGTTCTACCCTCTCCTCCAAAACTATGTTGTTCTTGATCAAAAAGTCTAATAAGATTACCAACGGGCGATTTCACAGCAATACTAGTGCTGTTATTCAAACTATTTCCATCAGTGGAAAGTGTCGTCCTAATTTCGATCAAAGGGTCGGTTTTTCCTGTAAGGTCTAAAGGTGTGAAAAAAGTGTGGGTGTCATTTGCTCCTGCAGGAATACTTCCAATATAATCTTCTGACAATGCTAATTCTCCATCGACATATATTTCTAAAGGAACTGTTGTCAAAGTTTGTGATCCTGTATTTTGTAAATCAACATTCAATCGAATTGGACGTACTCCAAGATTGATAATATCAAGACCAGAAATCTTAGAAGGACTTACATCGAAATCTGGAATGGTATAGCCTTCTACCCAGTTGGAATCATCTGTATTGACTAGTGACCCGCTGCATCCAGCATCTACAAGATTGGTTACAGTTGTTCCACTTCCTTCATTCATTGAAAAGTATGCTACCAATCCGGGCTCTGTTCCCGTAAAGGAGGTGGTTTTATTATCTGCAATTTCGGCAGCTGTTCTAGCAGTATTCCACATTCTTACTTCGTCAATCACTCCGTCAAAGAACCTTTCTCCAAATCCTGCTGAACTTGCAATTTTCAGATCACGCATATTTGAAGAGGGAGTACCACTATAAGTTGAAGAGATAATTGGATTGCCATCTATATACAGACTCATATTCCCATTATCTATTACCACCGCTACATGATGCCACTGTTTTTCGTTCATTATAGGATCAGTAAATACTTCGTTCCAAATATTATTTACCGACATCACAAACGACAATCTTCCGCCATCACCACATCTCAAAACATATCCATCATCGGGCGTTGGTCCATCTTTCCCAACAATACTCCCTCGCCATTGTTCTGGCTTCCAATTATTTGCAAAAATCCAAGCTTCTAAAGTATAGGTTGAACCAATATTGAAGGCTGGTTTGTGATCTATTGAAATGGTTTCATCGTTTCCATCAAATAGAACTCCGTTATTTTGAGAAAATCCGGCAAAATAACAAGCCATGAGAATGACTAAAAGTAAATTTCTTTTCATATCGATAATTTCTACAATTATAATTGGCAATGTTGCGAAAACAGCAGCCATAGATCGGGATTAGCGCGGTTAAAATACATGATAAATAGCAATTCATCTAACAAATATTAGCTAAATATTCCTATTAGCTAATTGGCCTACAAATATTCCAATAAAATTGGATTTCTTACTAAAACCCAATTTTAAAAGATAAAAATGCGTTTGAGAACTTTTCTCCCAAACGCATTTAAACCAACATCAATAAATCAATACCACCTAAAATCGAATGGATGTTTCTAGCCCAAATGACATAGGAGTGATATCTTTCGTAGGATCAATACTGATCGCTTTTGTTCCGCTATTATTAACCAGTGTTATTTTGTTTTCTCCGACGACTCCCTGAAACATTACGAATGGTGCAAAAGAAAGAATTCCTTTTTCGCCAATAAATCGGTAACCAAATTTTCCATATGGAGACAATTGTTGCTTTTCTGATTTTCCTTGCATCACCTCGTAGTTAGAACCATTAAATAGAAAATTCAATACCACACCACCAATACTAGAATATCTATTACCATTATCAGGCAAAGGAGACTTTCCATTTGCTACCCAATTTGCACTACTTAAACTAACACCTCCTTCTAAAAAAAATCCACTTCCATTTGCATTTTGAGTAAACTGCCCTCCCATACCAAAATCGACTACGCGTCCAGTGATTTCACCTGATTTTAAGTTATTAAATTCAGCATTGTAAGCTCTTTCTCCAAATGAAGCTACAACACCCAGATGCTTGCTGACTTTTCGTTGATACGCTATGTGAAAAGCAGTTTTATTTTTTCCAAAATCGGAAGTTGCTACAATAGCATTACTACGGAAATCCTGAGCTTTTCCTGCTACTTGATATAAACAAATAGCAAAAATAATTAAGATCGAATTTTTCATTAAATTTCCCATAACTAAAATTTTAATCTACGGTTATAATTTATTTTAAATTGCAATTTCTTTACTCATTAATTAGAAATGAAACTTGGTTTCAAAACCAACACTGATGAGATTAATTCCTTGGCCGACTTGGAGTTTATGCGTCTTTTGCCCATCAAAACTATTCATGAGCAATTCATCTTTTCCCGCGACAGGCTGGAACATAACTATAGGAGCAAAAGAAAATTTTCCTGAATTATGCATAAAACGATAACCCAATTTTCCATAAACATTTAAAGCCGTTTTTTTAATTGTTCCACTATATTGAATGTTATTCTGATTCCCCATCAAATTGGGCGCTACACCATCTTCCAATTTTGAACCAACAGCCGACCAATTTGCCCGACTTAGATTTAAACCTCCTTCCAAAAAATACCCCTTTCCATTTTTCATTTGGGAAAATTCGACACCAATACCAAAATCTGAACTTTCTCCTTTTATTAAACTGGACGACAAAGTACTCGTACTACTTTGGTAGATCCGTCGTCCGAGTGATCCAACCAATGAAAACTGATTCGTCAATTGACGTGTATATTCTAGACGTGCGCCATATTTATCAGTTCCTCCATGAAGGCTGACTCCGATTCCATTTTTACTTTCAGACTGAGTATTTCCAGCTATTTGAAATAGCAAGATTGATAAAACTAACAGCAATGATTTCTTTAGTAGATTTTTCATAATTGTAAACTTTAAAAACTTTTGATATTCAAAGAAACGGGGAAATCAAGGCTGAAATGTCTCGTTTTATGAGAATCACAAAATCAAATTCTCAGATTTCTAGAACTATAAGGCAAATTCAAATTTTTACTTTGCTGATTTTTTTGGAATCTTTAGCCATGAACTTTCGCTCTTCTCGCAGACTTTTCTTGAAACATTCCAGTTTAACAGGCTTTTCCTTATTACTTGGGAGTAATATGGTCTTCGCTTCAAACTTCCCAAAAGGGATGATTCCAATTGGATTAGCAGATTATTCTTTGGGGCAACTACCCGGTAAAAGATTGGGAATGCGCGTTCTCAACGACAATCCCATCAATGCTGAAACTCCAGCTCACCTGCTCGATGATTTGCTTACACCGAATGATGTATTTTTCGTTCGAAATAATGGAACTCCTCCTGAGACTTTTGACTTAAAAAACTGGAATTTGGTAATAGAAGGGGAAGCCGCCCAAAGCAAAAAATCATTTTCATTAGAACAACTAAAAAATGACTTTCCTAAATACAGTTATAATTTGACATTGGAATGTGGGGGAAATGGAAGGAGCGAATTCAACCCTCCTGCCAAAGGAAACCAATGGTCTACCGGCGCGGTTGGTTGCGCAAGATGGACAGGCGTACGCCTAAGAGATGTACTAGAAGCAGTAGGTATAAAATCGAATGCGAAGTACATTGGATATTACGGCAAAGATACTCACCTTTCAGGTGACCCAAAGAAAGATTCGATATCAAGAGGAGTTCCGATCCATAAAGCATTGGAAGACGAAAGTCTCATTGCTTGGCAAATGAATGACCGTGACCTTCCTGTATTAAACGGTTATCCATTAAGATTGGTTTTTGGTGGCTGGCCGGCATCATGCTCTGGAAAATGGCTAGAAAGAATTGTCATAAGAGATCGAGTTCATGATGGACAAAAAATGAAGGGTAAAGCATATCGCGTTCCTTGTAATCCAGTGGCCCCGGGATCGAAAGTTGCTGATGAAGACATGTGCATCATTGAATCAATGCCAGTAAAATCTTTGATTACTTTTCCGAAATCGGGAGCAACAATAAAACTAAATCAAACATTGCCAATTAGAGGTCATGCTTGGGTCGGTGATGCCTCGGTAAAAAAGTTAGACTACTCCATTGACTTTGGTGCAAGTTGGAAGTCTTGTGAACTCACAACACCCGATAATAAAAATGCCTGGCAACATTTTTCTGCACAAGTAAAATTTCCTAAAGTTGGATACTACGAAGTCTGGAGCAAAGCAACAGATGAAAATGGCAACGCACAACCAATGCTTGTTCCAGGTTGGAACCCGAAAGGATATTTGAATAATGCTTGCCATAGAATTGCTGTGAAAGTAATCGCCTAATGAAGCAGCCAAAAGTAAACATAGAAGAAGAATTAATTGCTAAACATTGGCGACAGTTCATTTCATTTTTAGTCTTATCCATTTTCGGTTTGACCACCACTTTAGGCATACTAATTCTAGAGCCCGATCTAAATGCAATATTTGAGCGCAAAGAAATAGACACCACTAAAAGAACATTTACCGCTTCAGGAGAAGTGGAAGATGACAAAGTTGTTGATGGAATTCACTTGGCTACCGGCATGCCATACGACGAACGCTTCCCAATCGTAAAAGCCACTTGCACCGCCTGTCACTCCGCCAAATTAGTCACACAAAATAGAGCTACGCGAGATGGTTGGAAGCAGATGATTGACTGGATGCAAAAAACGCAAGGACTCTGGGAACTCGGCGGAAATGAACCTATCATATTGGATTACCTGGCTGAATATTACGCACCCAAGAAAGTAGGGCGAAGAGCAAGTTTAGAAGGAGTGGAATGGTATATTTTAGAATTGGAGTGACCTCTTAAGTATTTTTAAAACTACATCCCCATTGATATATATCAATGACAAATACCAACATTCAATAAGGATAGTATGTAAATTGCAGAACAACTTCTAAACTCTAGAAAATGGCCCAAAGCAAGCGAATTTACTCCCCAAGTGTTCGAAAGCGAAAAGCATACTCCACAGCATTTCGAGTATTCTTCAGCTACCTTTGGTTGAATTTCAAGAGTAAGATTTTTGGACAAAGGTATTACAACAAAAGAATCACTGCACTTCATTTAAAAAATGCAGATCGGATTAAAATTCGGATTCAAGAATTGCAAGGATTGTTTATCAAATTTGGACAACTTATTTCCAATTTGTCCAATGTTTTACCTGCGGAATTTCGTGCGCCATTGGAAGAACTACAAGACCACATCCAAGCCAAGCCCTTTTCGGAAATTAAAGAATCTATTCAAGAACAACTCGGAGATGATCCCGACAATATTTTTAGTGCTTTCAATCACGAACCTTTAGCGGCCGCTTCTATAGGCCAAGTCCACAGAGCAACCGTCAACGGTGAAGAGGTCGTTGTAAAAATTCAACATAAGAATATTGAGACTATTGCCAAAGCTGACTTGACCATTCTAAAAAACTTAGTTCGGCTGCATGGCTACTTCATGGACATGCAAGGCCTTGAACACACTTATGATCAAGTAGCCCAAATGATTCGCGAAGAATTGGACTACAAGTTAGAGGCCGAACATATGGTTGAGATTGGGAAAAACATTGAAGGTAACCCATCCTTGAGCGTCCGAGTGCCAAAAGTTTTTTCTGAATTCAGTAGTGCTAAAATTCTAACTACGGAATATTGTGAAGGAATAAAGATTGGGAATATTGATCAAATTGAAAATTGGAATATTGATCAAATCGACCTGAGCAAAAGATTGATAGAACTTTATTGCCAAATGGTACTGGTCGATGGCTATTATCATGCCGATCCTCATCCGGGAAATATTCTGGTAAACAAATTTGGTGAAATTATCATCTTGGATTTTGGTGCGGTGGCACGATTAAGTAGCGCCACTAAAAAAGCAATTCCTGAATTGATTGAAGCTATTGTAAAAGGAGATGATGGTGCTACCGTACAAGCTTTAAAACAGATGGGATTTTTAGGGTCAGATAAAGATTCAAAAAAGTTTGTAAAGAGACTGATTGCCATCTTCAAGGAATTTATTGAAACAGAAGTAGAATTAGACGGCCTTAATTTTCAAAATGTAAAGCTCAACTCAGGGCTATCGTCACTAGCTGGAATTATTCAAAAAATAAATCTAAAGGAAGTTTCAAATACCATTAGAATTCCAAAGGATTACATCTTACTCAATAGAACAGTTGTATTATTGCTCGGAAATGCTTTCAATCTTGCTCCCGCTTTAAATCCTTTAGATGTCGTTCAACCTTATATTAAACAGCATGTAATGAACAAAGATAATGGCTTCACTCAATTGGTCATTAATAGTTTGAAAAATCAGATTACTACTGCTATTTCACTACCCAATGAATTGTCTTCATTTATTAAGGAAAGTAAAGAATTAGATTTAAAAGAAGAGTTAAGAGGGGTCAAAAAAATCTTGCGTAAAATTTATTTTTTACTCCAACAAATATTCTTTGCAGGATTGCTTTTCGGCCTATTATATCTCTTACCAAAAACAGCGGGTCTAGCTACCCCAGAATGGTTTAATGTTATTTATTTTGGAGGAAGCGGTATTGTGGTGATTCTTTTGCTAAGATCTATTTATCGCAACAATAAGTTATAAGATGGGATGGAATCAATCTTCGATTTCGTCTTCATATTCATCATCGTCTTCATCAATCTTCTCAACAAGATTTAAAATCCAATTAATCACCTTAGGACTCAGGTATTTCGCAATACCGGCTTTTTTCCTAGCCGTATTTAGAATTCGAATGTTTTTATATCCCATACTTCGCTCTTCTGCAATTTCAATGTATTCATCCCATTCTTCATGAGAGATCATATTGAATTGTCCACGCATAATATCTAGGTCGGTGGGATCCTGCAAATCAAATTCTGGCATTTGGTGAAATTAGTTTTTTTCCAGTAAAGCTTACTACTTTTATCATACGACCTTGACAAACCGATGTTTCTGATCTTCACTACAATAATTCCAATTATCTTGAAATCAACAATCCTCTTCATGCAGCAATATCCCCTCAAGAAAACAAGGAATTCAGACTATTATTTGACTATTAAAACTAATAGACTTAAACTTGTGTTGATAATCTAAAGCCTACTTATTATGACCATCGATTCAATAAAGTCAATCCTTTCTGATCTTGAAACCATCGCTTTTGAATTGCCGGATGGCAGCTTGGTCCCAAATCATTTTCATGTAACTGAGGTAGGTAAAATATCCAAAGATTTTATCGATTGCGGTGGAGTTCGGAGGCAAGAAGTAGTAGCCAATTTTCAATTGTGGAATGCCGATGATTATGATCACAGATTACATCCTGAAAAACTGGTAAGTATTATTGAAATGTCTCAGAAGGTCCTTGACATTGGAGATCTGCCCATAGAAGTAGAATATCAAGGCACTACCATTGGTAAATTTGGATTAGATTTCAACGGAAAAAATTTTTTGCTGACCAACAAACACACTGATTGTTTGGCGAAAGATAATTGCAATGTTCCAGTACCCAAAGAAAAAGTAAGTCTAGGTAGCCTTCCTATCTCTGGCAGTTGTACGCCAGGATCAGGCTGCTGTTAATATCGATTTATGAGTATCTAGCTGTAAAAGAGGATAGCAAAGACAAATCAATAAATTTTTGATTACAAAAACCTTCTTCGAGGCATCAAGCTTCCTTTTTTCTTAAAGTTTCGTTCTATGATTAAATTGAAATTATGAAGAAGGTAATTTTAAATCTGATGATAATCCTTTTCCTTGTTTCTTGCAAGCAGACTAGCGATTTACCTTTAGTGCCCAGCACTGACCAATTCACCTTCTTTTTCACATCAAGCAATCCAAATTATATTTCTATTAACGACAATACAACAGGAGCGTTGATTGGTACGATTACCCCAAAGATAAATACAGAACATGTATTTCAAATTCCTTTGAATCACAAGGCCGACACTTACACTGTCAGCTTTATCTACGATACTTCTCAATCTTATTTTGATGGTCCCGTTCAAGTCGAAAGTTTTAGAGATGTAAAACCTACAGATTATAGAATACAAAACATGCCGAGTACTCCTGCCTATACCTATCGAAAATTGCAGTATACCCCAGCAGAAATGATTGATTCTATTCACAACAGAACTGCTGCATATTTTAGAGATGGCATGACTGAATTAATTGTCAAAGAAAATGAACCACCAGTTTCTGAAGTGTTTATAAAACTAAAAGGTGAAGACGATTTTAGATACCATTACATCGATGATTTAAATTTCTTTTCAGAAACAGAAGTATCAGTAACTGAATTACCTATTGTACCAGAGATCAAAACTGTTGAACTGGACGACAATGTTAGATCCGGAAGTGTTCAGATGTATTTAAAGCAAGCCGATCAAGAAAACTGGCGACTCATGGGGAATTATTACCACAAACATTTAGAGAATCGTAGTTTTTCTATTCCAATAATTGGCAACCAAGATTTTATTTACCACGGATATTACTTCGGAGAAAGTACTCCATATGCCGGAAGCTTTTGCTCAAAAGTATTGCCTGAAAAACTAAGTGTTATCGACTTCGAATATGAATTAATAAATGGCAGCTTAGATCAGTTCGAAATTCAATCTGTGAATTCCGATATCGTAAATTATAAATTTAGATTAGTCGATTATAGTCAATGGAATATCATCGATGATGTCAGCAACGGAACAGCAATAAAAAGACCGCAATTTGACTCCGTGGTTTTAGAACAATTCCCTTCCTTGGGAGAATTGGCTGTTTTAAATGATTTGACATTAACCTATATGGATGTCGACAACAGTATTGACTATCAAAAATTGATAAAACCGAGAAGAAGAATACTCGGCTTTGGTTTTGAATTCTTAAACCCCTACCAGGGCGACGACATCATTCCATATTATCAGTCCGTTAATATAAAGTTATAAGTTACCTTAATATGTTAAAGTTCGTTACCCACACAGCCACATAAACAATAATGCCGTTAATTAGTCAACTGAACTTAAAACCTCTCCTACTTGATTCTTAGGAAATTGACTAGGATACAATCCAAAGCATATGAAAAAAATAATTCTCTCCCTACTCGCCAGTGGCTTAATTTTTACGGCATATTCGCAATCAGCTCCAGGAAAATGGATGATCAAAAAGGTCGGAATCAGTCTCGGACATGATATGGACATGATCAAAGACATGGATGCCGACTTCATGATTGGAACAGGAATAAATACAGAAAATTCTGTATTTTTAAATAGAGATTTCCCTGCCCAAGACCTTTACGGTGGATTTTGTGAAAACCCTCACATAAGAGGTTTTGTCACTTTAGGCTTGCCAGGAGAAGATCGTTTTAACGTTGAATTCGATGTCAATGCTATATTCAATAGATGGGATGGATTATACTATTGGGACCACAATGGATCGTATGATCACTTAAGCATTAACTCGGAGAGCAACGAAGTCAATCTCGGAATGACGATCAATCGACAACTGAATGTTACCAGATGGTTTAATATATATGGAGGAGTTGGGACCAATGCCGGGTATGCCTTTGGACAAGATCTCTACATTTATGGTTCCGGTACTGCGCAGGCAGATAACAACCTAGACAGAAGTACATCGGACATCTGGATGGCTGACCCTTACATGGAAAGCCTTCAAGAGAGTTACGATGTTACTGACGCTTTCACGCAGAGATTATTTGCAACTACAGGATTTGGAATCGAACTTTTCCGACGTGTAGAACTAGGTCTACATTTCACCAGAGGAATCGGATATAGAAAGCATTTTGGATCAGCTGCAAAAACAGTTAATCTTCATTCAGCAGCACTTAGAGCAAACTGGCTGTTGGGAAGCACAAAGTGTTGTACAAAAAAGGTGGTTTCTTACTAAAAGAAAACATTATTTCAATTTATATTGATAAAACAAAAAAGTCTTGGTTCTTATGGAGCCAAGACTTTTTTGTTGCTTTGAATATGATTTAAATTCTTTTCGCTTCATTTGGGCATCCCCACTCCTGCTTAAATCAGCACAAGTCGGTCGCTACGATTCGCAGCTCGCTATTCGCTCGGTCCTTCCTTTGTCGGACTTCCACAAAGTGGACCTACTCCTCATCGCTGATGCACTCTCGGGTAATATTCATTAAGCTTTCAGTTGATCAGCGATACTTTGATAATTATCGATGATGGTTTAGAACGAACAATTGATAATATCACAGTTTTAATAATGAGCGTGACAACAACCCATTATAATGTTTCCCAATCGAATTGCCTTTGAAAATTAGAAGATCATCAGTTAGCAATAAGAAACTAGAAGACACTCGAATTTTATTTTCTCTATCAACATTAATCGTATTATTAAATTTAATCTCGCCGCTAGAATCTAAAACCAATAGATCAAAATATCCACCACCTTTACTTATATCCCTTTCTTTTCTTTCTGACTTCTTTTTAAAGTCAACGAATGTTATAAAAGCGTGGTTCTCATCTCGTCTTAAAATCGAATTATAAAAGTTAGCATTAGTTTGATAGTTCTTTCGAACAAAGTGAGTCTCTTTAAAATTTCCTTTTACATCAATCATCGTTGTTACAATGTCACCCCAGAATTGAGCGCTTTGACCTTGTCCATTACCTATATCAACCCAATTGAATTCACCTGCAAATAATACATTACCGTTTTCAAATCCAACAACATCTATCATTCTAAATTCATGATTTCTAAAGCTGTTGTTCTTTACTTTTTTATATTTATTAGGATGCGCATCCAAAGGAATTTCAGAAAAAAGATTGCAGGTAATTTTTGATTTAGTTTTTGCCAGTCCAGCTTCAAAGATGAAATTTCCAGTAATATGCCCTCTAGCTTTTCCATAATAACCTCCAACTGTTGTTTTCCCGTTGTTCAGGCCTTTTACAAATGAAGCATTATAAATTATTCGCTCATCGTTCAAGTTAACAACAATGTTCTCAGTATCCGATTCTGAAACCACTAGAATTTTGTAAGAATACCCAAAAGAATTTGCAGGGATACTACTATCCGAAGATTTATGCATCAGCAAGACAAAGACTTTCCCATTATTATCGACAAAAATATCCACGAAATGATTCTTTTCTTTCTTATCCCCGAGCACAATTGTCTTTTCCCAATTCTTATTTAAGTCTGCATCGAAGGAAGCCACCAGAATCTTTTTTTCTTTATGGATGAGATCATCTGCAAGTATATTATAAAAACCCACGGCAGATTTATTTGGACTAACTCCCCACTCTCCAATTGGATAATCATCTTCAAAAGACTTGCGCTGGGTTGAGGGACTATTTTGACCCTTTGTTCTTCCACAGAGCTCTAATTTTTGATCATGAAATATTTTCTTGTTATCAATATTTAAATCTTTCTGTTTAAAGTTATAGAGAGTTAATTTTTCTTGATTCTCATCAAATTCTCCGGAAATGAAAAAATTACCTGAAGTAGTTGAAACTACATAGTGCATATTAATAAAACATTCATCACAAGATGACTCTAGCGTACTGCTTCCTAACTCATTATTTTCTCGATCAGTAAAAGAAATATTCCATTTGTCTTGAACATCCTGTTTGTATATAAAATGGTCATCAAAATGTCCAATGAGATAAGGCCTATCATCAACATATGCCGGTTCCCAATCAATCTTCGGACTCTGAACTTGACCATATGAAATAGTCAGAAGAGATAGTGAAAAACATACTGAAAGAAGTCTTTTACCTATTTTGTTGATTGTTTTACTGTTAATTTTCATCGCTTAAATTTTAAAATTCAAAAACTGCAATAATAAAAGTAAAGATAGTGTTTGAACTGTAAAAATTAAAGACTCGTAATTTAAGTTTAGCATTTGACTCAACTGAACATCCCGATTTGCGCTACATTACAAAAGTCGATCACTGCGATTCGCAGCTCGCTATTCGCTCGATCGTTCCTTTGTCGGACTTCCACAAAGTGGACCTACTCCTCATCGCTGATGCACTCCCGGGTAATATTCATTAAGCTTTCAGTTGATCAGCGATACTTTGATAATTATCGATGATGGCTTGAACTTTTTGGTCCGTAGACTTTTCCCACTTGGGCTTTAATATAAACCAGCAGGCTGCAAACCAAAGGAATACGGAGGAATAGGCTACGATCATTAGCACTATATTATCTTCAGTTATTTCATAAAGATAGATGGCCATTCCAACCATGATAATCAAGAAATAAGTTATCATGAATCTTTTAGAACCCGCTGCAACATTCTTTCTATAATTAATCCATTGTTGAACGTATAATTTAGAATCTTTGCTCGTATCACTTACTGTGGGAATTTGATTTCGCATGTAAAGCAAATACACAACAGCGACAAACATACAGAAGCCCATAGCCAATATAGAATATTGTGTCATAGCATATTTAAATGGTATTAAATACATTATCATAACAAACACAACAATGGCAAACAGCAATCCCACCACTCCCGTTAATAATTTTAAAGACAACTTGGATCGACTTTGTTTAACCTCCCTTAGCAGTTCATTTACACCTGGCAGATTATTGGCTTTTTGATTTTTCCAGCTATTTTTTAATTCATCAAACATATCTCTAAGATTTAAACTTTTTAGTTAATACTTCTTTAATGCGGTGAATTCTCACCCGAATATTTCCATTACTCATGCCCAACACTTCTGCAATTTCTGCCTGTGGAATTTCTTCCAACTCCATAGATATAATCAAGCGATCTACTTCTGGCAATTCATTTATAAACTTTCTTAGCTGTAGTATTTTAAGATTCACTTCTATTTCAGGAGCTGATATCTCCATATTTATTTCTGAAGTTTTTTCTTTGCTGTTTTTCTTTAATTGCTTCAAACAATTGTTGACTGCAATTCTGTATATCCATGTACCAACACTTGCTTCCCCTCTAAATTTGTCAAGATTTTTCCAAACTGCGATAAATGTATCCTGAAGAATATCCTTGGCCCAACTTTCATCGTTGGTATAACCTATACAGAGCCTATAGATCTGTTGGTTATATTGATGATATATTTTTTTAAAGTCCATTGATTTATTTCTTTAGAAAATCAGTCAATTCTTTCCCATACCACTCTGGTGCATCATACATAATGAAATGCAATCCTTTTGGAGCAAAAACCAACTGCGCCTTTTCCAATTTTTCATATTGCTTAGCAATCTTTGGCTCCAGAGGAGCGAAGGGCGCTTCTAGTAAAACCAAAGCAGGACATTTCACATTCTCCAACTGATCACGTAAATCTACGTTAGACAGTTGACAAAATATTTTACCCAATGTTGCTCGATCTGAATCTAATGCCCAACCGACAATTTGATCATGATGTTCCGAGTTACTACTCATATAGGCAACCATCGATCTTTGCATCATTTCGAATTGTTCTGAAGACTGATTGGTCATTCTATCTATAGCTGCTGTACAATTTAAGGATTGTTGTTTTTCGAATCCTGGATTATTCAAAGCAGAAAGACAAGGAAGCGCATCGACCACTACGATCTCTTTTACAATTTCCGGATAAGCACTTGCTATATCTAACGCCATCATACCACCTAGGCTATGACCAATAATGGATGTATTCTTTATTTCCAGCTTCAGGATATAATTTGCGATCTCAGTTCTCCAACTTGTCCAATCTGGGGTGCCTGAAGTGGGTGTTCCAGCGAATCCAGCCATTGTCAATACATGACAAGTATGCGTCTCTTTAAGTCCATCCACAGTAGAATTCCAAACTTCTCCTGAGCAAGAGAATCCTGGGATTAGAACTACATGATTTTGAGCTTCTCCAATAACTTCTACATCAAAAGCCGGAGCAGACTGCGCGAATGCGAATTGAGTAATAAAGCAGCAAACAATTAATAATTTGATTTTTTTCATGACTTTAGGTTTTAAATTTTTCTCTTTAGAGTCACGAAAAGAAGGGAATGTTACAGATTGAGAAATTTAATTGAAAATTATTTATTGAACAATTCAATTGTCTTGTAGGAAGGCTTTGTTACCGTGAGAAAAAGTAAGCATTATTGTCGTGAGATAAAACTACGGAGTGCATTAGCGATGAGGAGCAGGTTCACCTTTGGTGGAAGTCCGCCCCAATCGGACCGAGCGAATAGCGAGCTGCGTATCGTAGCGACCTTTCTGTACTGGCATTTGCGATGAAAAGGGGAATGCCCAATAAAAAGAACGCAACAGAAAACTATCCTGCCGCGCTCATTTATGCAAAATAAAAATTTTTAAATCACCTTTTAGTGTTTGCTTTTTTTAGGTTTTCTATTTCTTCTCGTAGTGATTCTATCATCTCTTGTTGTTCTTGAACGGCTTTCACTAACGGTACTACGAACTCGGCATAGCGCAATCTGTAAGTATCTTGATCTCCATCGGGGGCTACTACTCCACTGAAATTAAATCCTGATCGTTGCGCTGCTGCTTCTACTTCTTGTGCAATAAAACCTGTTTGGATTTCCTGAGCTTTTAGGCGCATTCCATCTTTGTTAGCGGAATCATTTTTTATTTCGTCTGGCATTCCGATATGGTCTGCCAACGCATTCGAGTTAATCTTATAAGTCACTGGACGTAGCTGAGTGATAAAATCTAAGCCCGGAACATTGGTCTTTACATTTTCCTTAAAACGTCCGTCTGAAAGATTGGACCAAGAGGAATAACCACCGATATCTGTAATTCCTGTTCCTCCAATGGTAATTTCATGGCTACCTCTTAGAAAGGAGTAAGCACCCAATGCAGAAGCGTTGGTATAACTTTGTCCGGTCGGCATATAGGTGTCATAGCCGAGCATGGTGTTGCTATGTCCAGCAGTAGCATTTTTTCCACTAAAAGCACCTATATATGTATTCTTATCTGCTGCGACTAAAGGTAATCCGGCATCTGCGCCTAAAAAAGTATTGTATTTCCCACTTGTGTTATTTTTTCCTGATTGATCACCAACGAATGTATTTTGCTTACCTGTGGAAATAGTTTTTCCTGATTCGTTTCCTACAAAAGTGTTTCTTTCTGCAGCAGTAGTCCCACCTTGACCAGCCAGAGCTCCAATAATCGTGGAATGCCGGCCAATACTTCTTCCGGCATCAGCTCCAACAACGGTCGTATAAGCTTGATCTACTGGAGAAGCCGTACCAGATTTCCATCCAATGAAAGTATTGAAAAAACCATTTTCTACTTGCATGCCTGACTCAAATCCAATAAATGTGTTGTTGATACTTTTATTATTTAAGCCAGCTTTTTCGCCAATAAAAAGTCCAGGATAAGAAGCGTCTTGACCAGCTTGACGACCGATCGCTATCATTGATTCCAAATTTTGGAAACCCAACATATTTTGAGCGGCTTCTGATCCAATGACAACATTCCCTTCGTTAGGAGTTACTGCGTTCAACATGGCTTGATGTCCTATTACTACATCGTTTGTTGACACCGCACTTTTTGCAGCACCCACTCCAATGTAAATGTTTTTGACACTGGAGTTATGGTTAAGACCAGCATTTGCTCCAATTAATATATTACTCAAAAGGGAATTATCGTGGTCAGATTTATTATTCAATATTGTATTGTTGCCGTTATTTAATGGCGCCATATAGGCTGATTTCCCAGGCAGTCTTTTGAATCCAAAGCTTAGGCTATTGTTCAATTTTAATCTGATGGCATCTAAGTCAGGTGTATCTTCAACGTTGATTTCAGTATCTCCATCTGCATCTGCTAAATAAGTAGATACTGCTCCGGAAGCTGAGCCAAGTGTAACCCAAGAGGTACCATCGTAGCCTCGGAATTCATTGTCCTTGAATTGTATGGTTCCCGGATTATTTGTAAAAGCTGTGTCGATTACTATGGCTCCCCGCAGATGCAATCTTTCCTGCGGATTTAACCTTCCTAGGCCAAAGTTTCCTAAAGAGTCCAATATGAATTGGTCTTTTTGCGTGGTTACATCTCTGATAATGAACTTACCATCTCCAAAAGGAGAATTTCCACCAGTGGAAAAAAGATTGAAATGATGAGCGTTGGTAGCATTATTTTGGTATCGCATCTGCAGATGTTTCGTCAAGGGATCTCCTTCTAATAGGAAACCTTCATTAATATATGGGGAAGTTTTTACTGTCAATTTATAGGCTGGAGAGCTGGTGCCTACTCCTAAATTACCAAAAGTGTTGATGGTAAGTCGTTCTTCTCCTACATTCATATCGCGGATGGTAAATTTATCTGGACCGATTGACGCACCAGAACCGGTTGAACCAATCAAGAATGATTTCCCATTGTTCGCTTCTGAATCCAAGATGAGGTGCGCTTCCTTAGTATCCGTTCCACCTTCTACAGAAATTCCTCCAAAGTCATCACTATCAACAATTTTCAAATGCAAATCATCTACAGGGTCGGCTGTTCGAAAGCCTATGTTCCCCAATGAGTCTATGGTGAAAGACGGTCTGGGAGAACCAAGATCTCGAATAATAAATTTACCTTTTCCGAGTGAGGATGTCCCTCCAGAAGAAATAATACTATAAATATTACCTCCTTCGTTTCTATTGTTCAATATTACATGTACATGTTCATTTAATGAATCTCCGACAATGGTTAAGCCTTCTTTGGGAAGATTTCTTTTGTTTTTAACCACCATCATGTCGGATGGGAAATTATCATTAATCCCAATATATCCATTACCTCTAACTACAAGTCCATCCGAATGAGGATTTGATGCATCAAAAGGCGTGGATGCGTTCCCTACTGCGAATGCCAAATCAACTGGATAGATAAGAGAATTATTACGTCCTACTACTACTGCACCGTCAACAAACGAGGAAACATTTTTTCCAATGGCGACGGCACCACTATCAGCGTGCACGCGACTGTTGTATCCGATGGCAACGGCACCGAGGTCAGCATCACTATCAATTTCATTATTACTTCCTATGGCAATGTTCCCTTTAGTTCCTGCAACATTATTTTCATATCCTAAAGCGCCTGTTCCCAAACCTCCAGTGACAGTATCTCTCAGACCAATGGCAAATCCAGTGCTTCCAGAGTTGACTTCTATGTCTTGTCCTAGTGCTATACTATTCGGACCATCAGCTTTTACATTTTCTCCGTAAGCAAAAGAATTATTACCTATATTAATAGGAGCCCAGACACTAGAGTTGTCCAATTTTCCACCGCGAAAAGCACCGGAACTCTGATCATAAAAGAAAAATTTATCTGTAATATTCGTAAAGCCAGGCATGGTGGTTCTACCAATTATTAGATCTTCATTATCTACTGCAGACCCTGTACTTCGAATGAGATTTTGTGCGGTAGTCTCGAATGAGACTCCGTTGGTATTTCCAGAATTTATTTTTTCCCAAGCAGTTCCTTTATAGAAATAAAAAGATTGGTCAGAAGGTTGAAAGACTAGCATTCCATTTGCTGGATTACTGACAGCAGTCGTTTCCAGTCGCGGAATCAATACGCCTTTATCACCAGAACTAATATCTAAAATAGCACCGGGATGGGGACTGGTGCCGCTTTCATTTATTCCAACACTCTGAGAGATTGCCAAAATTGGAGCAATGAAAAATAAGATTATAACTAGAATTCTCATTAGTTTTTTCTTCAAAATTAAGGGGAGAAAACTAGCTCTGGTACACCCGAATGGGTGAAAACTTTTGAAGAAAAAAGAACCAAAAACAACAATCCCGAACGATCAATATGAAAGTTCGGGATTGTTTTGCGCGTATAGCAACTCAATAGTTGCGTTTAATCTTTACTAAGTTATATTCAACTATTGCAGCTTATTGAACAATAAATTTAACAACTTGTACATCATTACCTTGTCGCATTTGAGCAAAGTAAACACCAGTTGATAGTCTCTCAACTGGCACATCAAATGAAGGTGTGTTACCATCAATGTTCTGTTGAACAAGCACTTCTCCTAAAGTCGAAACGATATAAAGTTCGCGTTGTTCTGAATTGGAATTTGATTGAAAAGTGATCAATGCATTATCACTAACCAAAGTTGGCTGCATTTTAAACAAATTATCAACAGTGTTCAAGTTATTGGTGCTTGTTAGTGTTTCTACTGCAATGTTATCAATGTAGGCAACCCCTTCAGTTCCATTTCCAGCAACTCCGAAGTCCAAAAATAGAACTACACGATTATATACATGACCATCCGCAGGATCTACAGGAGCTTCGATACTGGCGAGAGAAACATCGTAGCAAAGTCGTTCCCAATCATTGGCAACGGTATTTGGCATACTCAATATCCAAGGCTGTCCTGTTGGGCTATCTTCCAACTTCAAAGCAACATTACCAATATGATCCAAGTGAACATCCACGCAAACTTTTGAAGCAATTGTTAAATCAACAGAAGTACCAGGGTTTGGCTCTGTAAACGCTCCGCCCCAAACTGGTGCATCACTAGCCTTTTTAAGCTCAATAACTGTACTGCTTGTATTTACACCAGTGGCATTGGGATTATCAATTGGCATTGTAACGGCACCCTCAAGGTTTCCGCCAAAATGCTGTAATCCAGCCGAAGTAGCTGCTGTTTCAAAATCGAGAATAGTCGTTTGACTAAAAGATAATGTGGCAAAAACCAATGTTCCGGCTAGAATTAGTAGAATTTTCTTCATGTTAAAGTGTTTAAGTAATTAAGTGTATTTAATATGCCAAAAGTACAATTATTCTAATGCATTACCATTCTTTCAGTAATTCTTGATGCTTGTGCCAAAAGATTCTTTGATAAGAAAAAAATATATGAATTTGGTTTTTTGTTGGCGTTGTGATTAATTGCTTACATTTCTAATATAAATCTACTGATATCGTAGGGGTGAGGAGCAAAATTTATGTCTTCATTACGCACTAACTATTTTTAAGCTCGAACATGAAATTTTTTACATCCATACAGCTTTTCTTTTATCTAATATTTCCTTTGATACTCTTTGGACAAGGCGATGCTATTTTCAATGACAGTATTGTGCATGAAATAAGAGTCACCTTTGATAATCAAAATTTCTGGACGGATCTAACCTCAGACTACAACGATAATTATCCAGACGTCCCTTACCGAATGGCTTCGGTTGTCATAGATGGAGAACTTATCGATTCCGTTGGAATTCGCCAAAAAGGCTTCGCCTCACACTTTGGTGCTCCTGAAAGTGACAAAAAATCTTTAAAGATTGATTTTAACCACTTTGTAGGAGGTAAGAAATATGATGGATTGAAAAAAATCAATATGAACAATGGATTTGGAGACCCAGCTCTCCAAAGAGATAAGTTGTGTTATGACATTTTGAATAATTCTGGTGTGAACGCGCCAAGAACTTCTTATGCCAAAGTATTTTTAAATGATCAATATTGGGGAGTTTATGTATTGGTTGAACAAATTGACAGAACTTTTTTGAAGTCCAATTTTTCGAATTCCGCTGGCAATCTCTTTAAAAATATTGGTAATAGTGAATTAGATTGGCTTGGCAGCAACCCGAGCGCCTATCAAGAAATATTTGAATTAAAAACAGATTTAAAACCTGGGGCTTGGGAAGACTTTGTAAATCTAATGTCTGTTATCAACCAATCTAGTGATGCAGAATTTAGCTCAGCCATTAAAGAAGTTTTCAATGTAGATTTATATTTGAAAGTTCTAGCGGTTGATGTCGCAACGGGCAATTGGGACTCTTACATTGAACATGGAAGAAACTTCTATTTATATCAAGACTCATCTAGTGGGAAATTTAATTGGATTCCTTGGGATTACAATTTTGCCTTAGGTGGAAATTTCCCTCCTTTTGTAAATGATACTATTACGGATCCAGAGAATTGCGAAACCATAATCAACGGATCTTGCCCCTATCCTGCCACGGACTCCATTTTCTTACAAGTAATCGCCCAAGATAACTTCTGTTGTAACTCTGACTGGGACAATGTATGCCAAGAAATATATGACGGATTATCTGATACAACCGTAGTTACATCGGGAGCAAATATCAATACGTTTCCTCTTTCTATGGCTTCCTCTGAAAAGGTTTTGATCAAAAGATTATTGAATGTACCCGAATTTCAAGAAAGATATTATCGAGAATTCTGCAGTTTACTAGAAACAAATTTCACCTCAGAGCGAATAAATCCTCTGATTGCCAGATTTGGAGATCTAATAAGAAATGACCTCCAGACAGATTCCAACTATTTCTTTTCCCTTGAAGATTTTGAAGCAGACTTATTGGATGGTAATGCAGGAATTCCCGGCTTAAAATTATTTTTTGAAGTTCGTTCTACCAGTTTAAATAATGAAATATCAGTTCTGTACGATTGCGAAAACGTTAATTCAAATTTAAACCCGTTAGACATTTCAATTAATGAATTTATGGCTTCGAACGATTCTCTTTCAGGCTTATCAGATAATGATGATGAATATGATGATTGGATTGAACTCTACAACAACACTTCAAATACCATAGATCTTTCGAATGCCTATTTGACGGATGATTTCGCTAAGCCAATGAAATGGAATTTTCCAGTCGGAACATCAATTCCTTCAAATGGCTTCTTGATTGTTTGGGCAGACAATGACGAAACGCAGCAAGGATTGCATTGTAATTTTAAACTGAATAAATCCGGAGATTTCATAATGTTAAGTGACCAAAATTTAGTTTTAGATTCCTTAAGTTTTGGAGAGCAAACAAAAAATAAAACGCTCGCTAGGATTCCCAATGGTACTGGAGTTTTTGAAATCAAAGATCATACTTTCAACGGAAATAATGACTTGACCTCATCCATAATAGATTTTGCAGAGAATGAAGTCTCAATATTTCCAAACCCTACCAAAGATAAATTTTACATCAATTTTGAAAACATACCAGAATCGACTTACAAATTACAATTATTCAACGGTCTTGGAGAACTCATTCTGACACAACTTACGAATGAAAAAAGCAATAATATAACAATTCCTGAAGCAATACCGGGGATGTATTTCATGGTACTATCAAACTTAGAAAATAACTTTGTTAGAACCGAAAAGATAAATATAATAGGCAAGTAATAACTAAGGGTTACAAATTGGTTATTAAAAGAGTGGTCATATTGGCTGCTCTTTTTTATTTTCTCCCAAGGGAGCAACTTGATAGACGTTTTTTGTGCCTTTCTCCAATTAGGTTTACTTTTACCAACGAAATAGTTGTTTTTATGAATATTTAGATGGTTCGATAAATGTAATTTAGCGATACAACCATCAAATGCAAAATGAGCTGTACTTTATCGCATTCCATTTTATTAAATAAAAGTAATAAGTGAATATAAACAATCCACAAGACACTATAGTTGCATTGGCTACTCCATCTGGAAGTGGAGCAATAGGCGTGATCAGGCTATCTGGTCCTTCTTGCTTCGAAGTGATTCAGCCATTTTTTAAGAAAATCTTGAAAGAACAAGTTGGTCATAGTTTGGTTCTCGGCGCATTAAAAGATGAATCTGGGACAGTGTTGGATGAAGTTCTAATTTCTATTTTCCATGGCCCAAAATCGTATACAGGCCAAGACAGCTTAGAGATATCTTGCCATGGTTCTTCTTACATTTTACAATCTGTCATTGAATTGTGCTTGCGCAATGGTGCCCGAATGGCCAACGCCGGCGAATTTACCATGCGCGCATTTCTAAATGGTCAAATGGATTTAAGTCAAGCGGAAGCAGTTGCAGATCTGATTGCTTCTGAGTCTTCAGTTGCGCATGAAATTGCCATGCGTCAGATGCGCGGTGGCTTTTCCAATGAGATCAAAGATTTAAGAAAACGATTGATCAAGTTTGCAAGTTTGATCGAACTAGAGTTGGATTTTGGAGAAGAGGATGTGGAATTTGCGGATCGCAGCCAGTTGAATGAATTGGTTTCAAACATTCAGCAGGTAATCCGAAGATTGATTGATTCTTTCCGCTTAGGTAATGTAATCAAGAATGGTGTTAATACAGTCATCGCCGGAAGACCCAATGCTGGCAAATCTACTTTGCTCAATGTATTGCTAAATGAACAACGCGCCATTGTGTCTGATATTGCGGGAACGACAAGAGACACCATTGAGGAATTAATAAATATAAAAGGGATTCAATTTCGCTTGATTGATACCGCGGGCATAAGAGAAGCGCAGGATCAGATTGAAGCCATCGGCGTTGAGAAAACCATGGAGAAAATCGAAACCGCCTCACTCCTACTTTATGTCTTTGATGTTATTCGAACGCAGCCTGAAGAAGTCAAAGCAGATTTGGAAAAATTATCGAAAAACAATATTCCTTTTTTGGCCATTGCCAATAAGATGGATTTGAATCCATACACAAAGGCTGAACATTACACCAACGAGCTCTTAAAAGAAGAAAATTACTTGCCCGTCTCAGCGCTGAATGACATGAACATCGAACACCTAAAAGATCGACTGGCGGAATTGGTAAATATTAATCAACTGGAACAAGGGCAATCCGTGGTAACAAATAGCCGGCATTTAGGGGCGCTTTCCCAGGCTGCTGAAAGTTTGAATACCGTAGTAGAAAATTTAAAAAATGGAATAAGTGGCGACTTTATAGCTATGGATATTCGTCAAGCAATCCATCATCTTGGAGAAATTGTGGGCGAAGTAAGCACAGACGATTTATTGGAGAGTATTTTTAGAGATTTTTGTATTGGGAAATAGATCCACAAATCCGAAAGAATGACATGTATTTTGATTTAGCAAATCTTAATACAAAAACAAAGACTAAAAGCGGCCGCCTCAAAATCAATGATGCAGCCGCTAAGCTATAAGTACAAAATATTAATTCACCATCAACTCTTGGACACCTCTTCCTTGCTTACCTCGTATTTCTAAGAAATACATTCCGGGCGGCAAATTCGAAAGATCAATCTTATTTGAAAAATAATCTTGACTAAAAACCATCTTCCCATCCACGCTAAATATCGATATAACATCCCATGTTCCTTCGATTGACAACAACTGCGAAGTGCTTAAAGGGTTGGGGAAAACATTGAAGGTGATCTGATCCATATTTGATTGAACTGCAGAAGGATTCATTTCCTCTTTCAAAGGAACAACTTGGACGTGTCCATCACGCTGCGCTAATATTAATTCATTTTTTCCATTGACTGTAATGGCATTTGTTGTAGCACAATTGGTATAAAATATTTCAAAATTTTCTCCACCGTCTTCTGTCATTCTCAAGGTGGTATGATTATTTGAAGCAGTTGTGAAAAAGAAATGATCTTTACTTAAAAAGGTTAAATTTTTAATTGCATAGCCGCTGGAAATTTCTTCGAAAGTCTGACCTGCATCGGTGGTACGAAATAATTTTCCACTTGAAACTACCAGTCCAAAATTATCATCCCAGAAACGAACATCTAATAAAGAAGACAAATCATAGGATTCAGCTTCCCAATTTTCTCCGTCATCAATACTTGAAAATATTTCTGATGCTTTTCGAACATAGAGTTTGCCTGTGGAGCTCTGGGTCAAAGTTCTAGAGTAGCCTCCGACATCAAATTTCTTGGTCCAAGTAATCCCTTGATCTAGTGATTTATGCACTTCGTAATTACCATCCACCTCGAGTAGACCGATCATATATCCTAGCGAATCATTAACAACAATTTCTTCAGCACTGGCTTCAAAAGAATGTAGAACTTCATCGTTTTCTACAATCATAATATGCTCATCACTTGAAATTAAGTACTTATCAGAACCTAAGACAATCGCCTCCTTAAAAAATTCTCCAGTAGGAAAATCCAAGGTATGATTCATCCAATTTTTTCCATCATCTTCACTGGTATAAAATGTACTGTTATCGCCAACTATAACCACATTGCCATTGTCATCGGCATTTGTAGCTCTAAGATTAGACCTGTTATACGGATTCAACGGCGTCCAACTCATTCCATAATCTGTGGACTTAGTCATCATTGCTCCTCTACCTGAAAAATATAAGTCCCCATTTTCGAGGAAAAGCGCTCTAGTAGTTAAACTAAATTCTCGGGTATTTGCCGTCTTGATATAGGTTGCGGATTCTCCTCCATCCGTTGACAAATAAATTCTGTTGGTATTTACCGTTATTACAACATCTTCCCCAAATGCGATCGGCTGTATTCGCTCGGGCATATTCGGCAATTCTGCATAGCTATTCCAACCATCAGTAGTTTTTAGAACTTCAGCAATACCAGAAGTAGAGATGTATCCAACTTCGTCAGTACCCATAGAAATAGTATATATCCAACTTCCAAAATTCTGCATTAATTCCCAGTCATAAGAATTTGTATTGACCTTAATTAAATTCCCATACCGACACCCGATATACAAATCCTCGCCAAGTAGTTCGGAAGTATAGAGATAATCCGTTTGAAAAGTGTCAAGGTAAATTTCTGTCCATTCAAATTCATCTATGTCTGCTCTTAAAATTTGATCTGGACCAACGATAAAAACCTCGCTGTTGTTTACTTCAACATTCCTATAGGAATTTGAGACATCAAACAAAGGTTCATCAATAAAATCTTGAACAAATCCATTTTCAAAATCAAAAAGATAAATTTCACTTCCTGAGAGAATAGCTCTTTGTTCAATATCGTTAGGCAAAAATTTTACATCGTAAAAAGATTCTGGAGTTTCTACATAACTCCAGTTTAAGCCAGCATCTGAAGTATACCAAACTTGGTCACAAGACCCCAAGGCTATTATTCGATCTCCATCAACATCAAATTCGCCAAAGTCGGTAAAGGGAATAATTGGGAAAGTGGATAGCTCTTGTGCATGAGCACCCCATGTAAACAAACAGCAAAGAATAGTTAAAAGTGGTTTCATTGCAATGGTATTATATTCTCACAAAGTTCAGCTTTCCATTCTGTTCATTCCTCACCCTTTTGGATGATATTTATTAAAACAGAAGCAACTCGTTGAGTAAAAATCTTATCTTCAAGAAATGATAATTGATTTACAAAAACTTGTTCTCTATTTTCTTTTTTTAACTTTCGCTGTAAGTCTTCAAGGGCAAACAACTTCCATTACTTACGATTACTCACTGGAAGATTTTGCAAATCCGGAAAGAGGCTGGTATCGTTATTCAGCAACCAGATCTGGAAACTACACCGCTTTAGACTCCGCAACCATTGCGGGATATCGGCTTTTACATACCCCTTTTTCGGCAGGGTATTCTATTCATGCATCATTGGTTTTCCGATATTTTTTCTTGGAAGACTTTAAGACTGGTCCGATTTCAACGGCCTATCTTGATGCTATGGAACAAGATTTCATTACTGCCAGAAAAGCTGGAGTTAAATTAATTCCAAGATTTGCTTATACCGACGAGGTCGACAATTCTTGCGGTAGTTCTTTTTGCCCTCCATATGGTGATGCTTCTAAGGCCATTCTGCTAAGTCATATTGCTCAATTAAAACCTTTGTTACAGAACTACGGAGATATTTTGCTGGGTGTTCAAATGGGATTCATCGGAATATGGGGAGAAAATTATTATACCGATTATTTTGGCGATGCTTCCCAATCTCCATTCACCTTGTCTGCTACCAATTGGACAGATCGAATAGAAGTGCTAGACTCTTTATTAGCAGCAGTCCCAATAAATAGAAATGTACAAGTTAGATACCCTCAAATGAAACAGAAGGAGGTCTATGGAGTGTCTGCACCCACCAGCTCTAACGCCATGGTTTCGACAGAAGCATATACTGGAAGTAACAAATCCAGAATAGGTTTTCATAACGATTGTTTCTTGGCCAGCGCTAGCGATTTTGGAACTTATAATGATTATGACAATGCCGTTTCCGATACTTTGACTTTGAAACCTTATCAAGCGATAGATTCTAAATATGTTTTGGTCGGAGGTGAAACTTGTTCACCAAGTTCATTTAGTACCTGTGATGTAACCGGCGGAAATACGCTTGAAGACATGAGCCGATTTCATTATACCTATCTTAATGCAGATTTCAACAATGATGTCAATGATAGTTGGATTGGAGTATGTATGGATAGTATAAAAAGAAGTTTAGGATATCGATTGGCATTGACAAGTGCTACTTATGACAATGCTGTCGCTCAAGGGAATTCATTTACCTTTAACATTAATATTGAGAATAAAGGATTTGCTGCTCCAATTAATGAAAGGGATGTTTATTTGGTATTCATCAATTCAGCAAATCTAGAAGAATGGCAAGCAAAGGTTGAGGTGGATCCTAGATATTGGTACACTGGAAGCCATAGTTTTTCAGGAACAGTTTGTCTTCCTAATTGCATGGCTGCAGGTAATTATAATCTGTATTTAAAGCTGTCCGATCCAGCGCCTATCTTGGCTTTTCTTCCGGAGTTTAATATTCAATTGGCTAATCAAAATACATGGGATGCGAATTTGGGAATAAACGATTTAGGCCACACTTTGGTGGTAACTAGCAATGCGAATGATTGTTCATCTACAGAAAACACCACTCATCGAATTAATTATTGGAAAGGAGATAATTCAGGAACTTGGCACTCTTCTGCTTCAAATTGGTCTTTGAATAAAATACCTGATCTCTGCGATGCCGTAGTGATTCCATCGCATATAGAGGTGACTATTCTATCTGGGACTATTGCACGAGCTAAAACTGTAAATATTTTTGACCAAGGAGGTTTAATTATTGAAAACGGTGGCCAACTGGAGGTCATTCAGTAATATAATTGACACCAATAATTGCGAATAATTCCGTTAAAAAAAATGTTCAAAAGCAAAACAAATCTAGCGTTCTGTGACTATTTTATTTATTTCCTTGGGTTATGAAACCAATATGTAATACAAGATTTTTTCTTCTTTCTTTTGATATAAAAAAAATAGGAAGTCAGACAGAAAAAATAAACCTCTTGTAATCAGATTAATACACCTTTTGATAATATTATATTTAAAGCAATCTTGTGACATCCAAAATATTGGTTCGAATTTTGATTATTGCAATAACAAAGAATTAAAGTGATATAAAAAAATTTTAGAATTTTCTCCTCCCCCATGAGAGTGAAATTTCTTTTATGAATAATCTCTACACGCACAGAACCTTAATCCTTTTCCTAACATTATTTTTTTTCTCCTTTACTATTCAAGCTCAAGAAGAGGGTGGAATTCCTGGAGGATGCAGTGACGGAATAGATAATGATGGTGATGGGCTTATAGATTGCTTGGATGGAGATTGTGGTAATTTTGTTGCTGCATGTCCTGCCTTCAACTTTGCAAGTGCTTGCTCACCCTCCGGAGGAATAAGAGGTGAAATTATTGACACGGAAACTGCATTTCGAGATTCTAATGGTATCGATGTTACCTTCAGTATACCGGCAGGCGCACAAAGCGCAATTGTTTACACTAGTTCAACAGACATTTTAGACAACAACCCCAATAATATTGAAGGGAACGAAGATTTTATTTTCTCTAGTTCTGTACTAAATCTTGTACAGAATTCAAGTGCAGGAATCATTACTTACGCCAAAACCACAGCGCATGATGGTTCTGGTACAACTCTTTTTGGCTGGTCAGATGTTGCTTTTGGAAACAAAGTTTCAACCGGCGCAGCTTCTGGACATGACATAAATACACCTGCGGCACCATTAAATGACATCACTTTCTCCGTCAGTGGCAACACGCTGACCATTGCTGAAGATAATTCAAATATAAAGACAGTATACCTGGTTGAATTTGTTTCTGGTTCTTCAAACTCCCTAATCTCTAATGGTATCAAATCTTTATCGCTCGATGAAGGTCAATTGGCTGGAGCAGTATATATTCCACCTAATAGTAACTCTATCGTAATTTCAGCAAAAGGGACTACCAATAAGGATAACTCTAATTTAGCAGGAGGAACTGCGGAACCATTTTCAGATATGAGGTTTTTAGCAGATTTAGATTTAAATATAATGGATGGTATCGTGAAAGTTGTCAATGGCGGAGGAACTGACTATCATTCAAATTATGCATTTTCGGATCATGATTTAACTTCCACCACGGATTCCCTTTGGGATGCTAATACTATTGCCGGAGACTATAGCGGTAAATTGAGAAATACAGATGGCTCAACAAGTACCGCCAATTTACAAGTGTATATTGATGGCGATTCATTAAGAATAATAAGAGACGAATTCTATGGATCTGATTTTGACGATGTTTATGTTTTAGAGTTTTATAAAAAAACTGGATTGCCAGCATCTTCCGAATTTATTGAAACTTCCTTAGCATTTTATGAAAAAGGTAGTCCTTCAGGTTCGGTTGAAGAATTTGCGATTCCTGGTGGTTCGAACTATGTTATATTTAAGTTAGGAGGGCTTGCAGAAAATTCTTCAAATGTACACAATGAAAACCCTGTCAACGCCTATGCCTTTATCGACTTAAATGTCGAAAAAGCTTCTGGATTTTATTTTCAACAAGTAGGATATCAGGGAAATTCTGGTTTTGGTCGAAGAGATCACAATTATGCTTTCAATGATGTTCCTTTAGACAAAAGCAGCACAAGAACTCATGCAAATACAATTGGAAAAAATTCTGCAAATAACCAATACGATATTGAATTTGAATTATCGGAAGATAAAACATCTCTTTTTGTTTATAGTTACTTTGGGCTCGTTGAAACGCATTATGCTGCCGTTATGCAAGCAGATTTTTTGGGTACAAAACCTGACATTGCCTTTGATCCAAACAACATTACAATTTCCAACAATGGTGATTGTGCAACGGTAGATGTGTCTGTTGAATTGTGTAATCCAGGTTCAGGTAGTTCACCTCAAGGAATGCCTATTTCATTTTATGAAGGAGATCCTACAAGTAGTGCCGCAGCCATCTACCTATACACTCAAAATTTCATACCAGACGTTGAAATTGGCCAATGTGAATCAGATGTCATTGAAGTAGATTTAGAAGTTTTAACCGACAACAACATTGATGTAACCGTCATCATAAATGATGATGGTAGTTTTGCAAATGGTGTTGGTAATCAAATAGGAACAACATTTACTTTGGCTGAATTAGCCGCACAATCCAATCCAATAAAGGAATGTGACTATAGTAACAACTTAACAATAAGAACCATCAATGTGAACAATTGTCCGGTTACCGAAAATGATAATGAAACAACGCCAATGAATGTATCCATCATAGTGACGCCACAATCAAATGATATGGACCCAGACAATGATGCGCTTATCACAACGATACTAAACGATGCTTCTAATGGCTCAACAATTATTCTGGACAACGACAGCATCTCTTATACGCCAAATCCAGGTTTTTTTGGAATGGATACAATTGTATATCAATTAAGCGACGGGAATGGAGGAATCGGAACCGACACAATTTTTCTTGAGGTAACAAATATACTTCCAGTAAATTTAATTCAATTTAATTTGGAGGAAGTTGATTGTCAAAATTTGGTTTCTTGGAATTCTGATATTGAATTCAACTTTAGTCACTACGAATTAGAGAGAAGTACCGATGGAATTCGATTTCAAAAATTGGCACTCATCGAAAAGAAAAACCACAGTGGATTAAAAACTTACTTATTCACAGATTCAGATCCCTATAAATTCAACTATTACAGATTGCGAATAATTAATTTAGACGGCACATTTGAATATTCATCAATAGTTAACAACTCCTCTAGTTGTCAATCCAATAGGTCTATGACTGTATTTCCAAATCCGATAGATCAAGGAACAGAATTGCAAATTAACTTAAACACTTCGTTTAAAGATGCTGCAATTAAAATAGTGAATATTACAGGATCAATTGTTAAAGAATACAATTTCTCAACGCGAAGAGGTCCTAATGCCTTTGTAATTGAAATCGATGACATTCCAAGTGGCACTTACTATATAATGAATACCACAGAACCATCGGCTAAAGTGTCAAAATTCATCAAACTCGATTAGGAATTATTGCAAGTCAATATTTCTTTGAAAAAGGAGCAGAAAGTTTATACAAACCTTCTGCTCCTTTTTACTTATGGTACGTTTACAATTTTAATACCCTTGTGGAACCGACAAAGGATAGCAGTGGTAGCAGATATATTGTCTGCTTTAACGAATAGCCTGGTGCTGACTATTTGGTCAGCATGGCGCCTAATAATTAATAAAAAATAATATTCCCATTTAATATTGATAAGGTTGAACCAATTTAAAAGTCTTAGTACTTTTGTGCTCAAATTAAAGACAAATTCCCATGGTATCCATAGATGGACTGACAGTTGAGTTTTCGGCCAAAAAATTATTTGACAATATTTCCTTTGTAATAAACGACAATGACAAGATCGCATTGATGGGAAAAAATGGAGCCGGAAAATCAACTTTAATGAAAATCATAGCCGGGGCGCAATCCGCTAATCAAGGAAAAGTAAATAAATCAGATGCCATCGTTATTGGCTATTTGCCTCAGCATTTATTGACGGAAGACAATTGTACGGTGGCAGAGGAAGCGGCCAAAGCTTATAAAGATTATTTCGATCTGAAAAATCAATTGGATCAGCTCAATGATGAAATGACTAAGCGTACGGATTATGAGTCTGATGGATATATGGCATTGATTGAAAGAGCAACAGACATTGGGGAGCGATTCTACAACTTGGAGGAGGTCAATCATGATGCGGAAGTTGAGAAAGCATTACTTGGATTAGGTTTTAAGCGAGCGGATCTCACCAGGCCAACTTCTGAATTTTCAGGTGGATGGAGAATGAGAATTGAATTGGCCAAGATTCTTTTGCAAAAGCCTGATTTGATTTTACTAGATGAGCCAACGAATCATATCGATATTGAATCTGTTATTTGGTTGGAGGACTTTTTAGTTAATAAAGCAAACGCCGTCATGGTGATTTCGCATGATCGTGCTTTCATTGATAACATTACGACAAGAACCATTGAAATCACAATGGGGAAAATATATGACTACAAAGCTAATTACTCTCACTACTTGGAACTTCGTGCAGATCGTAGGGCGAATCAATTAAAAGCATACAAAGAGCAACAGAAATTTATTGCTGAACAAGAACGATTTGTGGATAGGTTTAAAGGTACTTTTTCGAAAACCAATCAAGTAAGTTCTGTAGAGCGCATGTTGGAAAAATTAGAAATAATTGAGGTGGATGAGGTAGATACGTCCTCATTGAGATTGAGATTCCCCCCGGCTCCTCGTTCTGGTGACTATCCCGTAATTGTCCAAGACCTTTCAAAACAATATGATGATCATGTTGTATTTCAACAGGCCAACTTAACTATTGAACGGGGAGAAAAAGTGGCCTTTGTGGGAAGAAACGGCGAAGGAAAATCAACTATGATTAAGGCGATCATGCAAGAGATTGAAATTAACGGAACTTGCAAAATTGGCCACAATATTAATATTGGATATTTCGCACAGAATCAGGCATCGTTGCTTGATGAAGCATTGACCGTTTTTCAAACTGTAGACGAAGTTGCCAAGGGAGATATCCGAACCAAGGTGAAAAATATTCTTGGCGGATTTATGTTTAGTGGAGACGACATTGATAAAAAGGTGTCTGTACTTTCTGGAGGTGAAAAAACCAGATTAGCGATGGTCAAACTTTTACTGGAACCTATCAATTTATTAATATTAGATGAGCCCACGAATCACTTAGATCTTCGGTCAAAGGATGTTTTGAAGGATGCGCTTAAAGAATTTGATGGTACCTTGATTTTAGTTTCTCACGATAGAGATTTTTTAAAGGGTTTGGCGAAAAAGGTGTTTGAATTTAAAAACAAGCGGGTGATTGAGCACTTCGAAACGATCGATGACTTTCTAGAAAGAAATCAAGCAGAAAGTATGCGTGCACTTAACCTGTAACATTTAGCAACATTTTGTTTTTTAATTAACAACAATTATATTTGTGTTGTCCGAGTGACTTCCTACAGGTTGCAACATCAAGAATGGTTGTGGCACAAGATATCTTCCTTATAAAATATTTCCAATTGACTTTTGACTTTCAAAAGCAGCGTTTTATTGCCATGTCCCAAGCGGTATTTATGGCGGAAGCTCTGTCTCAGGTCAAAGTCTTCGGGCAAACTGGATGGCTGGTTTGGTGGGTGGGCCGCATTTTTACGTAGTAAAAATAAATACCCACCCAGGAGAGTCCCAAAATTTTCGAATCGTTTTGATTCGACCAATATTTCTATTACCAAAAGAATTTCATTACTTCTTTGAAATTTAACTACGACTTAAAGACTTAAGAACTACTTTCTGTAGTGTATTTAGAATTCCTACCAGATTAGTTTGATCGACGATTTGGAGATGGATTCTTTTGAAGAATGAATAGCAGATTAACATGAAGTGCCTTAGACATTCAATTTACAAGAGCAACCATATCACGTTTTAGCTATTAAAAAACAGTTGATCTCTAATCGATTGTTTGTTTAGAATTATCAAAAACGGCAATTGTCAATTCTATTAACTCTTAAATTAATACTAACAAAATCTTAAAGTCGAAAATTTAACACTGTTGTTCATTGAAAATAGTTAGCCTTGTTAACAGCCAAAATTTTCCGACATGAAAAGACTTCCACTCTATTTATTTGTACTTCTATTCTTTTCTACATCAAATCTTTATTCCCAATATCAGATTGGACTTATCCCAAGGCTTAGTCCTTCAAAATCGGTTTCAGCCAAAATGAGTTATACCGATATTAAAATAACTTATGGCAGCCCCAAGGTTAAAGGGAGAGCTATCTGGGGAGCAATGGTTCCTTATCAAAAAGTTTGGAGAGCTGGAGCTGACGATGCAACCACTATAGAAATAAGTCAAGCTATTAGCATACAAGGAAGCAGATTACCTAAAGGAAAATATTCTTTTTTTTTATTCCCTACTAAAGACGACCAATGGAAAGTTATTTTCAACAAAGTACATAAACAATGGGGAGCTTACGACTACGATGAAAAGGAAAATGTATTGACTGTTTTAGCAGCCCCAAGTTCCAATCTGTTTGAAGAAGAATTAAAATATGAAATTCAAGATCTTGGACTTGGAAAAGGTATTATTTCCTTTCAATGGGAAAAACTAAAGCTTGATTTATCGTTCAATACTTCTTTTATTGATCAATTAAAAGCGAATGTAAAAGTCAAAGGAGATACACTTCCAGATAATTTAAAATTTGGCCCATACTTGCAGGGAGCACAACATTTGATTAACAATACTGACGAGATTGAGTTAGCAGAAGATTGGATCAAAAAATCCGAAGAACTTTATGATCCTAATTCAGAATGGAATGAAGCCTTTTATCCAAAAATTTATATTCAAGGTCACATACAATGGACAAAAGCAAAAGTACTGGCTAAAAAAGGAAATTTCAAAGAGGCGCTAAATATCGTTAGCGAATTAAAAAAAGGTGCTGACAAATATACTTTTTATAACTATATGGGAAAAAGAGATCGAGTAGATGAACATGAAGCTTTATGGAAACAAAATAAAACTATGAATTGATTGATCTGAGCAAGGCTAGTATAATCGCCAGTGAATTACCATCAACTTTTTTCAACAACCGACTATTTTAGAACAACTGCAGAATGCTTCGCAAAACTATTTGTTAATGAAATAAGTGAAGATATTTGGCAAAAACTGCTCTATTAAAACTCAAAGATCTCCTTCCAAATTACCGAAAATGCATAAATCCCATTTTACAAAAACCGCAACCAACGTTCATTTAGCGACAAACCATATGCGCATTAACTTACTTTTCCAATTAGAATCAAAAATTGCCGTTCAAACTTGCCTTAAAGTGACTCCAGCTACTTATTAGAAACAGTCATAAAATAATAAGCATCCTTTAGCATACATTGTTGACCACCCAAACCAAACGAGCTTTATTTGTTCTGTACTTTCAAAAAGTGACCATATTTAATTATTACGTCCAAAAAGAACTAAACAAAAAAAAACTCAACAATGAATTTAGAAAACATTAACCTAACGGCACTTTTTGACACTGTTTTAGCTTGGTCTCCCAAGATAATTGCAGGGATCCTTGTTTTAATTATTGGCTTTTGGATAGTCGGTATTATTTCCAAATTAATTGGCAAATCACTTAAGAAATCTGGCTTAGATGGTGATTTAATACCATTCTTGAAGTCATTGGTCAGCGTACTACTGAAAGTTCTTGTAGTTATTACTGCTGCCGGGGTTGTTGGTATAGAAATTACAGCTTTTGCTGCGCTATTAGCCGGTGCCGGTTTGGCAATTGGAGCGGCAATGTCAGGCACACTTTCTCATTTTGCTGCAGGAGTTATGGTATTAATCTTTAAGCCTTATAGAATTGGAGATTTAGTAGATATCCAAGGAGTAGTAGGTACTGTAAGCGAAATTCAAGTATTCAATACTGTTATCAACTCTTTAGAAAATAAAAAAGTAATTATTCCAAACGGAATAGCCACTAGCGGAATAATGACTAACCTTTCTGCTAACGGAAAACTTAGGGTAGATCTAAATGTAGCAATGCCTTATGAGGAAGATTTCGACAAGGTAAAAGGAATCATCAAGGGTGCATTGGATAAAGTTTCTAACAAGCTTCCAGATGAGCCTACTATTGAAATAGAGAAATTTGATGAAAACAATGTGCTTCTTGCAGTTCGTCCTTATGCTACTGATGCAAACTACTGGGATGTTTACTTTAACTCTTACAGAGAAATCAAAAAAGCATTTGGAGAAGCTGGAATTGATGTAGCTTACCCAACAAGAAAAATAAAGAATATTTAATCGAGAGAAGTTTTCTCTATACGAGAACCCTCTTGCTTTATTGCAAGGGGGTTTTTTATTTGAAGTCGTATTTCAACCCAAGCGTTAAATAGCCTGGTAATGGATAGAAATACCTGTTTACAATAAACGTTTCACTGCTTGAAGTCTCTACTCTTTTCTGACTGCTTAAATAAAAAACATTGTCACCTTTAATACTTAAAGTAAAATTCTTATTCAATTTATAAGAAACTCTTGGACTTAATATAAACGGGCTAGAGGTATCGTTTCTAGTAGTATTAATTCTCCAACCCATTTTTACTACTCCGACAAATTTTTCACTATTATCAATAAATTTTATTACACCATATGGGTTTAATCGAATAAATACATTTTCCAAACTATTTGCTTCAAATAATGTAGTAGTTCTATCAAATTCAACTCCTAAAGAATAATTTAAAAGCGCTTTTTTCAGATTCGTAGTAAGGTCAAAATCAGCTAGCAATTTTTCGACAATTAGTTTACTTTCAATTCGCTCTATATAATTTGTTATTTCTGTAAAAGTATAAGTACCCTTTAAAGTAGCCGTTAGTGAAGGTTTTTTAATCTTCTGACTAATAATTCCAAATGCGGTTAAGTTTCTTTTACTATTGTCGTTCACCCAAGAAAAAGTATCGTAAAAAAAGCCTGGATTAATATTCTTGCTAATGGCATTATCCATTTGGGATAAATTGAGCGTAAAAACAGCTAACCGACCTGAGAATAGATCAAAATTATAATATGTCGCTCCAACAGAATGATCAAGCAAAGGAGCATTTGGATTCACTTCTGAAATCAAATTTAAGGTGCGAAAATCTTTTATGAATGTAAAATCCGTCATTTCATTTAAACCATTTAAAGAAGGTTTAAACGCATACCTTACGGAAATATATTGCGCCGAAGAAAATTCATACTTGCCAAATATAAGTGGAGATAGAAAAATATTATTCCTTGATCTAAAAATATTTTGTTTCCAAAAATTAGAAGACAATGACAGTTTGTATTGAATCTTTCCTTGGTTCTTACTTAATCCAATTGTAGCAGATGAAATCCAATTTCGAAGTAAAATACTGTTATGTTCCGCAATAGAATCTGACATTAAGGTATTTTCGATTCGCTGGTCATCCAATTGACTACTCAAGCTAAAAGAGAGAATTGTCTCTTTAAATTCTTTTTCGAAACCACCGTTAATTCCAAAAATAGAATTATTGGCAGTACGTTTTTGAACAAATTTTTCAACATTATAAAACGCTTCAAAAAGTTCTCGATCTGCTTGCAGATTGTAAATTCGATGATTTAGTTTATAGCTATGTTCCAAAGAAAATCTCCAAAGCAGTTCTTTTTTTAAATCAAAAGTAAATCTCTGTGTAAAATCTTTCCCAGCAGTGTTAAATCTTTCATTCAGCTGATTGCTAAAGTCTCCAAATAAATCTTGAACTTGAGAGACCTTGTCCTTTTTATCAAGAAAGTCGACTTGGTACTTTAACAATGTTTTTGATGAAGGTTGAATGTTTATTTCAAGCTGAGAATTAAATATATCTAGATCTAATTCCTGAGAGGTATTATTGAAATACCTTCCACCTGTAAATACAATTTCTTGGTCAGTCTCTTCTAGCCTAGATTCACGAATTTTATTAAAAAATGAATGACTATTAATTTTAACTCTTTCTGTTGGAGTATAAGATAAGTTTAACCCTGTAAAATAACTCTCACGCCCTATCCGATTTTCATCATTACTAATAACAAATTCGGGCAACTCTGTATCGGCTACATTAACATTATTGTTATGATCTTCCTTGAACTTTCCAATACCTCCTTTTAACGCAATATAATCTTGTAAAGACAAAGCGGATTCTCCTAGATTATTAACATCGCCAACAAAACTAAAATTTAACTTATCATTAAAGTAAAACAAATTAGCATGTCCCAAACCTTTATCAATCAATCCACCCTGGCCCTTGAGGTTTCCTGTCAATTTCCCAACATAGTCTTCTTTCAGTTCTATATTTAATGCTGTTTCTCCAGAATTTTGTAATGAAAGATTTTCATTTGTCTTATAATTATTTATTAGATCAATCTTGGAAACCATTTCGGCAGAAAGATTTTTTGTAGCCAATTGTTCTTGGTTATCAAAAAATTTTTGACCATTAACTAAAAAATGATCAATTTTTTTACCGTTTGCAAGGACCTTACCATCGGCATCAACATCTACTCCCGGCAACTTGTCCATAAGTTCTCCTAAGTTTTCTTCAGTTCCGTTTGAAACAAGATCTACATTGTAAGAGATGGTATCATTTTTAATTCTAGCTTGTAATTTTTCGCCTACAACTGTAACCGCTCTTAGTAATTCTGTTTTCTCATTTAGAATGAAATTCTTTGAAAGCTGAGTAGGTTGACTCAAAATTTCAACTACTTCGATTTGGGAATGGTATCCGATATAACTTAATGAAAGGGAATATTTTCCTAGAGCAGGAAGATCAAAAAGGTAGGCTCCTTCATTATCAGTCGTTGTAAAATCAATTGTTTCACCACCGCTTTTCAGCAGAACATTCACATATGATAAAGAATTACCGAGTGAATCCGTTACATTTCCATAGACAGTCAAAGATTGAGCATTTAGAAAGAGTGTATTTGGGGCAACAAAAAGTAACACCAAACTTAACTTCCAAATATTCAAAATTTATCATTTAAATTAATTCCAATAACACAATAGTTCAATTTAAGAATACCACTTAGTTCTTTTGAATGGTAATTACATTACCACCGCCATAACCATTTAATAAATCTGCTTCTTTCTCAGATTTCATTAAATTATAATCATCGCGAGAAATTAGCTTTCCTTGATCTGGTTTTGCAATTGATAACTCTTCCTTTAACCATTTCACAGATTTTGCTTCTATGATTTTGCCACTTCCTTGGGCGCGGAGAATAAGACCAGGTAATCCCCAAAGGCTTCTTGGCCCTTCATTTACAGCAATTTCTTCAGTATAGAAAACAGTGCAACTGCCTCCATTAAAAAGGCCAATAGCCTTAGACACTTTGTAACCGCCAATTTCGGTAGGTTCATCATCCTCACTAACAGCAAATTTCCAATCATTAGACGTGAGTTCCTCATTGATAAGAAATTCCTTTTTGAATATAGTATTTTGCTCAATGGCCTTTTTAACCCCTTGATCTTTATAATAAGCATACTCACTACCCGTCAAATTAATTACTTGAGCATTTGTAGTTTTAGTCGCATCTGCGGTTTTGCTATAGATAGACTTACCCGAATTATACTGAAGCGTATATATTGATTCTTCTTTGGCTAAATTTGCCAAAATGGCTTTAACCTGCGGGTTCGAATTTGATTCGATTTGACCACTCAAATCCCGTTTTTCGCCGTAAACTACTTCAAGGCTTTGTGCAAAAGTGGTTATTGAAAACATTAGAATGGTAATAAAACAAGCAAATAATTTCATATGGCGTAAGTTTAATAAAATCTGATAACAGCATAGACAATATACTGTTATCAGAATGTAAGTTGCAAAAAAAAGACAGTTATTGCAAATTATAAATACAAAACCATCCCAGTGCTACTTTTACCGAATGACAATAATTACTATGCAGCAATCAGTCTCGATAATGATAATTACATCTTCCTCTTGAGAAGCAGGGGCCTCTTCGACTAATACTGTTTTTTCAGTTTCAACTGCAGGAGCAATTGATTCGTTTACGACATCACTGGCAACTGCAGTGTTACTTGTAGCCAAAAATGCTACGAAGAAGAATGTCAAAGCATAAATAAACTTTTTCATGATATAAATTTTAAAAAGTTAAATAAAACATCCTTGGCGGGAACATTTCAGCCATGCTTTGAGCTAAATGTAAACCCTTCATATCAATTTACCTTACACAGATCCGACAATCATCTTACCCGAAGATTGGCAGTATAACGAAGTACATCTTAGAAAAACAATAGAAATAGATGCAGAAATTCTTACCTACATATCAATGTCTTCTATGATCACCAAATCCTTCTGATTTGACACCTCATAGTTTTTTTGAAATAATTTGAAAATAGTAACATGACCATTTAGTAATCTCATCGCTTCGCGTGCTTGGTTATTAAGGTTGATATGCACCAAACATATGATGCAATCTCTCTTTCCCATCAGACACTTTCAACTCTAATTTTACCCTTACATTATTGATATTCTGATATTCAATGCTTAGAAACGCTTGACCTACCTATATTATGCAATATAAATATCTTACTTCATTTTGTTATATTTGTTAGCAATAGGATGAATAGCTCCACCAATTAAAGAGAAGCCATGGTCAAATTAAAGGAACTCATTGGGGTATTGACTCTAAATAAAGTGAAGTCAATTGAGATCATTGATCAGAATGTCAATCCGGACTCCATGTTAATGAAACTTTATATTGGAATAAGAAATGAAGAATTCAAAACTGATGAATCGGCCTGGCAAAAATTATATCCTAATTCAAAAAATAAAAATGCATTCTACAAATTAAAGCATACCCTAAAAGAGCGCCTGTTCAACTCACTATTTTTCATTGATGTCAAGTCAAACAAATTTAGCGATATACATTCCGCCAAAATTTATCTCCAGAAACTAACCAGCCTAATCAATATTCTTCGAACAAAAGGTTTGAAAAAAAATGCGATTGACATGGCCAAAAAAGGGCTTAAAATTGCAGAGACTTACCAATTTTCTGAAGAAAAATTAATATTTCTTAAAGCTTTAAGATCGCATTATGCATTAATGAAGGGGAATCAAACAACTTTTGAAAAATATCAGAAGCAAGCTGAAGAGTGTTCTAAATTAATCAATTCTGAAACCATTGTAGAGGGTATTGTCCAAGAAATAATGCTCCTTTATACTAATGACAAATCCACCAAAACGCATATTTATGAAAACATTCAAAGTAAACTAATCTCACTTGATAGCTACAAACCAGCTAAACCATCGATTAACTGGATTTTCCATTACTCTATGATTGAAATCTCAGGTTATCTTTGTAAAAATGATTATCGAGAAGGGCTTGCTGTCTGTGAAAAAGCTCTTGAGGAAATAAAAAAACTCTCATTTGTTCATACGTCCTCACTAATAAGTATCTCTGTACAAGCCGTAAGCTGTTGCATGCAATTAAATCAATTTAAGAAAGGAGAACAATTATTAATTGACGGAATAAAGATTATGCAAGCTGGAATTTTTAATTGGTTCAAGTACCACGAATTATATGTGATGCTTTGCTTTCATTCTGGTCAATATGAAAAGGCAAGCCATCTCTATTCAAAGTCAACAAATCATCCTAATTTCAGCACACTACCTGAAAATGCAAAAGAAGTATGGAAGATACATGAAGCTTGGATCTATTTTCTGGGCAAAGCGACCATCATAGAAAAAAATTCAAATGTTCAAAAATTTAAGACTTCTAGGTATCTCAATGAATTACCAATATATTCTAAAGATAAAAGTGGGTTAAACATTGCGATTATAGTATCCAAAATTGCAATTTTTCTAATTGACAAGAAGTTTGAAAATATTATTGATGAAAAAGAAGCCATCCATAGATATAAGGATCGCTATATTGACAACAAACACAATCTCCGAAGTAAACTGTTCATTAATATCCTTTTAAAAATCCCAAGTGCCAATTTTAAAAGAACGGTCATAAAGGAAAAATCTAAGAAAGAAATTGAAATGTTAAACAATATGCCCATTGAAAAAGCCTTTCAAAGTGCGGATATTGAAATTTTCCCTTATGAAAAACTTTGGAAAATCCTATTAAATGGAATGGAACCATAAAAAGACACTTCAATCAATAAAGCTTATCATTGCTATTTCAACCCAATTTTACCCAACACCACTTGCTTATAAGAATTTCCTATAGGCAAATACTTCTCTCCTACTTGAACTTGATTGCCTTGCAAAGTATTTACCTTATTTATATTTATTATATAAGATTTATGAATCCTAAGAAAACCAGAAGGACTCAGGCGTTCATTCATTTTTGTCAAGGTATCTGCAGTAAGGTGACGCTTATCTTTTAGGTGAAGTAAAACAAAATTTCCTTTAGACTCCAGATAAAGAACATCATCCAATGTTACTTTTTGTTGTACGCCATCCACTTTAATAAATATATCTTTTTCAGCAGCGGGCATAGGCTTTTTCGTCTTGTCCTGAGATTCCAACTGGGTTTTACTCAACACAACCTTATTAATAGCTTTTAGGAATCTATCGAAGCGAATTGGCTTCATTAAATAATCTACCACACCAAACTCATAACTTTCCAAAGCGAATTCAGAATATGCAGTTGTTAATATTACTGCTGGAGGATTGTCCATTGTTTTCAGCATTTCCAATCCGGTCAATTCTGGCATATTGATATCCAGAAAAATTAAATCAACTTTGTGCTCATACAAATAATTTAGCGCTTCTATTGCATTGTAACAGTTGTGGACTAACGTCAATGTATTCACCTTTCCAATGTAGTTCTCCAATACTTTATGCGCAGGTGGTTCGTCGTCCACTATTAAGCAAGTTAGATTCATAATTTGATTTTTAAATCTACATTAAACAGAGCATTTGCTTCTGAAATCTTTAGGTCAAAACGTCCATCATACATCAAGGCCAATCTTTTTTTTACATTTTCTAAACCTATTCCCCCAGAATGAACTTTTCCTTTTTTTAAGACAATTTTATTAGCAATAGAGAAGTGAAATAATTTATCAGTTGACAAGTCAAAACTTATATCAATCACACCAGGTTCGATTCCTGTCCCGTATTTAAAAGCGTTTTCTACAAATGGCAATAAAAGCAATGGAACAATTTCCGCTTTACTAAAATCTCCTTTTTTCTTCAAAGAAATTGTACAATCCAGTACTCTTATCTTCTCTAACTCAATATAACTTTCCAAACTAGAAATCTCCTCTTGCAAAGGCGTAAATTTCTTTTTGTAACTCTCCAATTGATATCTCAACAAATCGGACAAACCCAATATAATTTCATTCGCTTTATCGTGATCTTCTAAATTGGTTGAATATATATTATTTAACGTATTGAATAAAAAATGAGGATTCACTTGAGACTTTAAAAGTTTCAACTCAGATTCCGTTTGTTTTGCCTGTAATCGCTCTATTACAAAAAGTTGACGTGTTCCATGCCATGCTAATTTTAGGCCGAAGGCAACCAAGAGAACAAATGGAAACAAAATTAAATTTGCGAAAAATCCTTGTATCGGCCCCATTTGAATCACACCAGTGTTGGCAAAGTGATCTAAAGTACTGACTCCAAGAACAATTAAAATCAAGATGAAGGCAAAAGGCAGAAATTTCCTCTGATGAAACAACTTATTATATGCGTAAAAGCTGCTATAAATTAATAAGAGTAATTCAAAAATCACCAGCAATAGTCTATCCCACGCTCCGCTCATTTCGCCATCTCCCTGAGTACTATCCGTACCGACGGTTGCGGCGAAAAAAAATACAAAGAACAATATCCAAGGAATAAAATGCCTCCAAAATCTAGGATGATTGTAAAAATTAGTCAAACTCAAGCGCTGTTCCATGCCTCAAAGTTCGATAAATCTATCCAATAATAAAGGCTAAAATGATGAACACCGTTCATCATGACCAGCGACTCATTCATCATCATCCACAGCTACAAGGTCATGAAAACAAAATCCCATTGAAGATCTCCTTTAGATTTGAATCATCATTGGAATTAAAAATTTAGATGTTATGCAATTATCAATAAAGAATTTATCCAAAACATACGCCAATGGCGTAAAAGCTTTAGACAACATCTCTCTGGAGATCCCGAAAGGCATGTTTGGTTTACTTGGACCAAATGGCGCTGGAAAATCTACATTAATGAGAACTTTGGCCACCTTACAAGAGGCCGATCAAGGTGCCGTAAAATTGGGTTCCATTGATGTTCTAGAAAACAAAACAGCGCTAAGAAAAGTTTTAGGATACCTGCCTCAAGAGTTCGGAGTTTATCCAAAGGTTAATGCCTATGATTTGCTTCAACATTTAGCTATCCTAAAAGGTGTACGTCAAAAAAGTGAAAGAAAAGAATTGGTCAATTCACTATTAGAACGGGTCAATTTATTTGAACATCGGAAAAATCATGTGAATTCATTCTCAGGTGGAATGCGTCAAAGATTTGGTATTGCCCAAGCACTTATTGGAAGTCCAAAGTTAATCATCGTTGATGAACCCACCGCTGGTCTAGATCCTGGAGAGCGCAATCGATTTTACAATCTACTTTCCGAAATTGGCGAACAAATAATTGTAATTCTATCCACACATATCGTCGAGGATGTAAAAGAACTATGCAACAATATGGCGATCATCAATCAAGGAAAGTTGTTGTTCAATGGAAAACCTTCTGACGGAACAGACGCTCTAAAAGGAAAAATTTGGGAAATGGAAATGGAGAAATCAAAACTTCTAGAAATACAATCTCAAGTACAAATCATTTCCAAAAAATTGGTCGCAGGAAGACCTCTTGTTCATATTTACTCAGAAGAGCATCCAGGATTCGACTTTCGGGAAGTCCAGCCAAACCTAGAAGATGTATTCTTCTCAAAAATTCTTGGTATAAAACCAACTAGATCATCCCAATTAGTCTAGACCTAACCACCAAATTTTTCACAACTAAATAAATCAATCATGTTCAAGGAAATATTTTCATTCGAATTTAAAAGTCATTTGAAACGACCAATGATTTACATCTTTACATTAGTCAACTTTACCTTGGCATTTATGGCCACAATAAGTGATAAGGTTCGCATAGGAGGTGCAAATGACGCGGTTTTTTCAAACTCACCATACGTGATTTTATCTACTTCCTTGCTTATGACATTGATTGGTATTTTTACAACCACTGCATTTATAAATACAGCGACTCTGCGAGATTTTGAAAATAAATTTGATGGATTAATTTTCACAACATCAATTTCCAAATTTGGATATTTAGGAGGTCGATTTCTGGCTGCATTCTTAGTTGCGTTAATGCCATTCCTTGGATTACTGGCGGGAATTGCCTTTGCGAGCATAAGCCCTTGGATCAGTCTGGAAGACGTGGGAGCATTTCATCCTGGCGCTTATGCAAGTACGTTCTTCTTTGCTATTATCCCAAATATATTTATAATCTCAGCTATTATATTCTCCTTTGCAGCGACATTTAAATCAACACTGCACTCCTTTATCGGGGCCATGTCAATTCTAGTTTTATATTTATTTGGACAATCACTAATTAGTAATATCAATAGC
>CALFWO010000008.1 GCA_937928045.1 uncultured Saprospiraceae bacterium
AGTGGAAGATATGCCTCGATTCCCTGGTTGTGAAGACAAAACGGATAAAGCTGAACGAACGAAGTGTGCTCAGGAGAAAATGCTTCAGTTTATTTATAAAAACATTAAGTATCCACCTATCGCCCGTGAAAACGGAGTAGAGGGTACCGTTGTAATCCGATTCGTAGTTGACAAAGATGGTTCTGTGAAGGCGCCAGAAATTGTAAGAGATATCGGAGCTCAATGTGGTGCAGAGGCACTTAGAGTCGTGAAAAAAATGCCTAAGTGGAATGCCGGAAGACAAAGAGGTCAGCCTGTAAAGGTTTATTTCAACTTGCCGGTGAAATTCCGTTTAGAGTAAAAGAAATAACATTTATAATGAAGGCGCTATCACTTGATAGCGCCTTTTTTCGTTGGGTTCGATACTTACTTTTGGCTAACTTTATCGCAGAATGAATCTTTCGTCGTTAGCTAATGAATTAGAAGGGGAACTACATTATGATAAAATGATGCGGGCTATCTATGCAACTGATGCATCAGTATATCGAGAATTACCAATTGCCGTTGCCATACCTAAAAATTGTTCAGATCTTAAATTGCTGATCAAGTTTGCAAGCTCTAATAATACCTCTCTTATACCAAGGTCTGGGGGTACATCTTTAGCCGGCCAATGTGTAGGAGCTGGAATCGTAGTTGATATCTCAAAGCATTTCAATAAGATCCTAGAATTTAATCAAAAAGAGGCTTGGGTTCGTGTTCAACCGGGAGTAATTCGCGATGAATTAAATCATTTCCTAAAACCATTTGGTTATTTTTTTAGCCCAATTACTTCTACCGCAAACAGGGCAATGATCGGGGGCATGGTTGGAAACAACGCTTCAGGGACGACTTCAATTCAGTATGGAACAACCAGAGATCATTTATATGAAATGGAAGTACTACTTGCGGATGGCAATGTTGCAAAGTTTACTTCGCTTACGGTTGAAGAATTTAGTAAGAAATGCCAGCTCAAGAATCTAGAAGGTTCGATATACCAACAAATCTATAGCTCGCTAAACAACCCACGGATTCAAAAAAATATACGAAGAGAATTTCCAAAGCAATCTATCCACAGACGAAATACAGGCTATGCCTTGGATACACTTCTAGATACCGAAGTTTTTGGTAATAAAAATGAGGCATTCAATTTTTCAAAGTTGCTATGCGGATCTGAAGGAACTTTGGCATTTACGACTTCGGTAAAACTTCATGTTGATAAATTACCTGATCCTTTTAAAACCGTAATTGCCGTCCATTTTGAAAACGTTAATGAGAGTTTATTGGCAACTCAGATAGCAATGACTTGCAAGCCATCGGCTTGTGAATTAATGGACAAAATAATTCTAGATTGTACCAAGGAGAACGCTGAACAAGCCAAAAATAGATTCTTTGTTGAAGGTGATCCTGCAACCATTCTTATGGTAGAATTTAATGGTAATTCTCAAGCTAAAGCGGATGGAAAAGCGGAACAGTTAAAAGAACTTTTGAAGCATGAAAAACTTGGATTTTCATATCCTATGATCAAAGGTGATGATGTTAAAAAAGTATGGCAACTAAGATCTGCCGGACTAGGTCTATTGGCGAATATTCCTGGAGATAAAAAAGCAGTGGCTTGCATAGAAGATACCGCAGTTTCCTTGGAAGATTTACCAGCTTATATTGAAGAATTCGCAAAAATAATGGAAGGTTTTAAGCAGGAGTCTGTCTATTACGCTCATGCCGGCGCCGGAGAGCTGCACCTTCGTCCAATATTAAATTTGAAACAATCTAAGGATGTAAAATTATTTAGGGAAATCAGTAAAGCATCTGCGAAACTGGTGAAAAAATATAATGGCTCTTTAAGCGGAGAGCATGGAGATGGACGTGTTCGAGCAGAGTTTATTCCTATGATGGTCGGCGAAGAAAATTATCAGCTGTTTAAAGCATTAAAGCATACTTGGGACCCTAAAAATATATTTAATCCAGGTAAGATAGTAGACGCAGCTCCTATGAATACTTCGCTGCGTTATGAATCCGATGTTCCCACTAAAGAATTATATACGCTATTTGATTTCTCTAGTACCGGAGGAATGATTCGAACCGCAGAAAAGTGCAATGGTTCCGGAGATTGTAGAAAGCTTCCACTTTCTGGAGGAACGATGTGTCCTTCTTATCAAGCAACTCGAAATGAAAAAGATACAACAAGAGCTAGGGCGAATATCCTTCGTGAATTTCTAACGAAAAGTGAAAAGAAAAACCCATTTGATCATGATGAGATAAAAGAGGTTTTAGATCTTTGTATTTCTTGCAAAGGGTGCTCTTCAGAATGTCCATCCAATGTTGATATGACTACTTTGAAAGCCGAATTTACCTATCAATATCAAAAGGAAAATGGCGTTCCACTTCGATCAAAGTTATTTGCTAATATTAATCAATTCAATAGCTGGGGAGGAGTTGCTCCAAGGATTTATAATTTATTTTTGACAAATTCTTTCTTGAGTGGTTTAGCAAAAAATATGGTTGGTGTGGCAAAGGAAAGATCACTCCCGAAGATTCAAAAAACGAACTTAAGGAAATGGTTTGGTAAACATTTCAATGCTGAAACCTCGAAGAGTACTGCAAAGAAAACAGTTTATATTTTTTGTGATGAATTCACGAATTGGAATGATACGGTTATTGGGAAAAAAGCAATAGAACTCTTAGATCGCTTGGGTTATTTTGTTCAAATGGTTGAACATCCAGAGAGTGGACGGGCAGCATTGTCAAAAGGCTTACTTCCTTTGGCCAAAAAATATGCGAATAGCAATGTATCTATTTTTTCAAAGCTCATTTCCTTGGAATCTCCGTTGCTCGGAATTGAACCATCTTGTCTCTTATCTTTTCGAGATGAATATCCCAAGTTGGTGGATGATGCGCAAAAAAAACAGGCAATTGATCTCAGTAAGAATTGTCTATTGATAGATGAATTTATCGCGCAGGAAATAAAGCTTGGAAATATCACCTTCAATGTTTTTACCTCAAAAAAGGAAAACATCTTACTGCATGGTCATTGTCATCAAAAAGCACTTTCTGATCTACAAGATTCCGTTTGGTTGCTATCGCTGCCAAAAAATTATCATGTTGAAGTTATTCCGTCCGGGTGCTGTGGAATGGCTGGTTCTTTTGGGTATGAAAAAGAGCATTTTGAGACCAGTCAAAAGATTGGTAGTCTGGTCTTATTTCCAGCTGTAAACAAGGCAATGTCCAATACGATTATTGCCGCCACGGGTACTAGCTGTAGACATCAAATTGCTGATGGCACAGGAAGAATAGCCAAACATCCTATTGAAATTCTGTATGACGCACTACTATAGGCTTTGTTAAGCATCATACTACTCGAACTTCTGACCTTTTTAGCTTTTGAATTCAATAAAATCTGTTTCTTTGTGTCTTTTGAGACCACAAACCTAATAGTATGGATAAGAAGAGTAAAAAGGAGGCATTAAGGTATCACGCAGAGGGAAGACCAGGGAAGATCGAAGTAATTCCAACTAAGGCCACTGCTAATCAAAGAGATCTTTCATTAGCTTATTCTCCTGGAGTGGCAGAACCTTGCTTAGAAATAGAGAAGAATCCAGAAGATGTCTATAAGTATACTGCAAAAGGAAATCTTGTAGCAGTAATTAGTAATGGTACGGCTGTTCTTGGCCTTGGTGATATTGGTGCTGCTGCCGGAAAGCCAGTAATGGAAGGAAAAGGTTTGTTGTTTAAAATTTATGCCGATATCGATTGCTTTGATTTGGAATTAGATACCAAAGACGTCGATGAATTTGTACGTACCGTAAAAATATTAGAACCAACTTTTGGTGGGGTTAATCTTGAAGATATTTCAGCTCCAGCATGTTTCGAAATTGAAGAAAGGCTGAAGGAGGAATTGAACATTCCTGTAATGCATGATGATCAACATGGAACCGCTATCATTAGTGGTGCTGCCTTGCTTAATGCGTTGAACATAGTAAATAAGGATATCTCAACTGCGAAAATTGTTGTCAATGGTGCAGGAGCCTCGGCAATTTCGTGCACAAGAATATATGTCTCTCTTGGAGCCAAAAAGGAGAATATCTATATGTATGATAGTAAGGGATTGATTCATCCGGATAGAGACAATCTGAATGGTAAGAAACCGGAATTTGTAAATTCCACTGTACCAATGGATACTTCGTTGGCAAAAATATTAGAAGGGGCAGATGTATTTGTAGGTCTATCCAGAGGAAATATTCTGAGCAAAGAAATGATCAAAGAGATGGCTGAAAATTGTATCATTTTTGCAATGGCGAATCCCGATCCGGAAATAAATTATGATGATGCAAAATCTGCGAGACCAGATTGTATTATGGCTACTGGAAGATCGGATTATCCTAACCAAGTAAATAATGTCCTTGGTTTTCCTTTTATTTTCCGAGGAGCATTGGATGTACGTGCTACAGAAATTAACGAAGCCATGAAAATTGCGGCGGTTCATGCGCTTGCAGAATTGGCCAAAAAACCAGTTCCGGATTTTGTAAATATGGCTTATGGAAATACCAATCTAAAGTTTGGTAAAAACTACATAATTCCTAAGCCGGTAGATCCAAGATTAATTACGGAAGTTGCTCCTGCCGTTGCAAAAGCTGCGATAGAGTCAGGCGTTGCGAAGTATCCAATAACCGATTGGGACGCTTATGGAGTTGAATTAGAAAAACGACTTGGAAATGATAATCCTTTGTCTAGAGTCTTAGAAACTACAGCCCGACAAGATTTAAAGAAAATTGTTTTCGCTGATGCAGAACATGTATCTGTGCTTAAAGCGGCCAGAGTAGTTATTGAAGATCGAATCGCTAAGCCAATTTTACTTGGAAACAAAGAGAAGGTGGAAGCTATGCTCAAAGAGCTTGACATTGAATTACCAGGAGTGAGAATCATTGATCCAAAGCTTCCAATAAACGAGGAGGAAGAAGCGAAGATTGAGCAATATGGTCAGATCTTTTATGACAAGCGAAAGCGAAAAGGAGTTTCGTTTCCTGAGGCTTTAGGAACTATGACCAGCAGAAGTTATTATGGCGTAATGATGGTTGAAACCGGGGATGCAGATGCTATGATCGGAGGATTAACCAAAAAGTATCCTACTACTGTTCGGCCGGCATTACAGATTATCGGTCCTAAAGAAGGCGTAACCAAGGTGGCTAGTGTTCATATTTTGAACACGAAAAATGGACCGCTTTTCTTAGGAGATACTTCTATTAATCATCATCTTGAACCTGAAGATGTTGCCAATATTACTGAACTAATCGAAGAGCAAGTAAGAGCATTCAATATCAAGCCCAAAATAGCTTTGATTACTTATTCAAACTTTGGTTCCGTACAAAATGCAGAAGGTGCCGTTTTGATGAGGAAAGCGAATAGTATTTTACAAGAAAGGCATCCAGATTGGATTGTTGACGGGGAAATGCAAGCACATATGGCTTTGAATAAACGAACCTTAGAAGAGTTCTATCCTTTCTCCAAATTAGCTGGACATCGAGCGAATACGTTAATTTTTCCTAATCTATCATCAGCTAATATTGCCTATAACTTATTGGGCGAAACTGCTGATATGGACATCATTGGACCAGTACTTTTGGGATTGAAAAAACCGGTGCATATCCTTCAATTGGGATCTACCGTCAGACAAATCGTTGATATGGTGGGGATTGCGGCCGTTCACGCGCAACGTATTCAAGGGTAGGTCAAGCAACTTTACCCCCATTTAAACGTTCTATTCTCAGGATTTTCTTTGAATTTCCCTTGCAAACCTTGTGTGTTTGCTGCAATTTTGATTTAGACTTGTTGAAGTGAATAGAATGATAAAAATTTTTAAAGTAATCCTGCCTGTTTTAATCCTTTGCATTACATTTTCTGTGCAGGGCCAGGATTCAAAATTAGCTGAGCAATACTATTTGGATGGCGAGTACGAAAAAGCTGCAGTTATCTATAAAAAACTATCCGTTGCTAGTAATGCCACCGATTATTTTTTTGACAGATATGTTGATTGTCTTGCGGAGTTGGAGGAATTTGAAGAGGCAGAAAAGGAGCTCAAGTCTGCATTGAAAAAGAATCCGAAAAGATTTCAGCTTTATGTTACCTATGGAGGGTTGTTTGAAAGACAGGGTAAGCCTGATGAAGCTTTGGCCCAGTATCAAAAAGCGATTAAAAAAATTCCTGCTGATCGATTCTTGACAGTTAAACTTGCAAATGCGTTTATGGCTGAAACCAAATACGATTTGGCAGCTCAAACTTTTGAGGCCGGTGCTAAAATGCTGAATGACGATCAAATTTTTTCCTACAATCTTGGAGACCTTTATCGAAGAAAAGGCGAGCCGGATAAAATGGTGGAGAATTATCTGAATAGCCTTAAAGGAAATGCAGGAAGATTGCGTTCGATTCAAACATTATTTCAACGTTACTTGGATCTAGAGGATTATGAAGAACTGCAAGGACAGTTGTATGCCAGAATTCAAGATTATCCAAAAACGACGGTTTACATTGAATTATTAAGTTGGTCATTTATTCAGCAGAAGGATTATGCTTCTGCACTTCAACAAACCAAAGCGCTGGATATGCGGCTTGGTGAAAATGGAGCAAGACCTTTTCAATTGGCGGGAATAGCTTTTGAAGCAGGAGATTTTGCTACGGCAGTTGCCGGTTATGATTACATTATTCAAAAGGGACCTCAAGGTGCATTTTATATAGATGCAAAGAAAGAACTGTTGGCTGCTAAGAGAATTGAACTAACAGAGTCATTCGACTACTCGGAAGATCAATTGCGAACTTTAGAATTAGAGTACAGACAATTCCTAGATGAATTTGGAGAAAGTAGATTGACTGCAAACATCGTAGCAGAACTGGCGGATTTACAAGCGTATTACCTCAATGATTTGGATAAAGCAATTCAACTGTTGACTAGATTAATTGAATTTCCAGGAATAAAGCCAATTACTTTGGCAGAAGGTAAAATTAGCTTGGCTGACTTCTACTTGATGAAAGGAGAGATTTGGGAGGCGACCTTGTTGTATTCCCAAGTTGATAAAGCATTTGAAGAAGACATGGTTGGTCACGAAGCTAGATTTAGAAATGCGAAGCTGGCCTATTTTAATGGAGATTTTCAGTGGGCTCAAACTCAATTCGATGTTCTAAAAGCTTCCACCTCTAAGTTGATTTCCAACGATGCGCTAGATCTTTCAATATTTATTTTGGACAATTTAGGATTAGATACAACTACTGCTGCATTGGAAAAATATGCTCAAGCGGATTTACTTGTTTTTCAAAACAAGTTTGATGAGGCCAAAGTAACATTAGACAGTATTCGATCCACTTTCCCGGGCCACTCGTTGGAAGATGATGTTCTTTTTACCGAGGCCAACATTGAAATGAAAAAAAGGAATTTTATTAAAGCTGCAGAATTATTCAGCAAGATTGTGGATGATCATCCCGATGAAATCCGAGCAGATAATGCATTGAAAGAATTGGCTGAAATCCAAGAGCTTCATTTAAATGATATTGAAGCTGCAAAAAATAATTACGAAAAGCTTTTCATTGAATATTCTGGTAGTACCTTCGCTGTTGAAGCCCGGAAAAATTACAGAAGATTACGCGGGGACGATATTTAGCGAATATGATTATTTACAACGTAACAGTTACTGTTGATCTAGACATTGAAAAGGATTGGGTAAAGTGGATGAAATCCAAGCATATTCCCGATGTGATAAATACCGGATGCTTTGAGGCATCCAGATTGTGTCGAATTATCAAAAATGGTCAGGAAGGGGTTTCTTACTCCATACAATATGCAGCAAAGGATATGGCTACGATTCACAAGTACCAAGTACAGTTTGCTCCAAAATTGCAAAAGGAACATATCGAAAGATATAAAGACAAAGCTTTAGCATTTAGAACTTTAATGGAAGTAATAGACTAGTAAAATCAGTGTTTTTTGGCAAAATTAGCGTAATTTCGCTGCCAGATTACTAACCACCAAATAAATTTTTTTCTGTGATATTTCAATTAAATGAAGAGCAGCAAGCTGTAAAAGATGCTGCAAGAGAGTTTGCTCAAAAGGAATTAAAGCCTGGAGTAATAGAGCGTGATTCCAATATGACCTTTCCAACCGAACAGATTCGAAAGATGGGCGAAATGGGATTCTTAGGAATGATGGTTGATCCGAAATATGGGGGCGGAGGAATGGATTCCTTGTCTTATGTATTGGCCATGGAAGAAATCTCAAAGGTGGATAACTCTTGTTCCGTTATCATGTCTGTTAATAATTCTTTGGTGTGCTGGGGCATAGAAACTTATGGATCTGAAGAGCAAAAGCAAAAGTATTTGCCAAAGCTTACTTCAGGTGAGTGGATTGGTTCTTTTTGTTTGTCAGAACCAGAAGCAGGCTCAGATGCTACTTCTCAAAGGACGACAGCAATTGATCATGGTGATCATTACATTTTGAATGGAACGAAGAATTGGATTACAAATGGAGGTTCTTCTAGTTTGCATTTGGTAGTAGCGCAGAGTGATGTTGAAGCAGGGCATAGAGGTATTAATGTATTCTTAGTAGAATCAGATTCTGAAGGTGTTGTTATAGGCGCCAAAGAAGATAAACTTGGAATTCGCTCTAGTGATACCCACACTATTATGTACAATGACGTGAAGGTTCCTAAAGAGAATAGAATCGGCGAAGATGGATTTGGATTTAAGTTTGCCATGAAGGTACTTTCCGGAGGTAGAATTGGTATCGCAGCGCAAGCCTTAGGGATTGCTGGTGGAGCATATGAATTGTCAGTGGCTTATTCTAAAGAGCGTGAAGCTTTCGGAAAACCGATTAGCAAGCACCAAGCAATTGCTTTCAAATTAGCAGATATGGCTACAGAAATTGAAGCTGCAAAAATGTTGGTATACCGATCGGCCTGGTTGAAAGATGAAGGATTAGATTATACATCAGCCGCCGCAATGGCTAAGGTATATGCTTCTGAAGTGGCTATGCGTCAGACTGTAGAAGCTGTTCAAGTTCATGGAGGATATGGTTTTGTAAAAGAATACCACGTAGAACGATTGATGAGAGATGCCAAGATTACTCAAATTTATGAGGGAACCTCTGAGATTCAAAGAATGGTGATATCCAGAAATTTATTGAAAGGTCAACTTTATGTACCAACGCCAGCTAGTGGTTTGGTAGAAGGTTAAGATATTTTACTAAATAGTTAGAAAGGATCAGGCTGCACACAGTTTGGTCCTTTCTTTTTTGTTTAAAAAGAAGATTACGCTTTTGATTAACTTGTTCCTCATAAAAGCGTTTATTTAAGAGTAGATTGAAAAAGCGATTATGTCAGGTTCAATGAAAGTGGCGAAGATGTTTGGTATCCCGGTGTTTGTACATTGGTCCTTCCTATTATTATTTTTTTGGATCGCATATTTGACAATTTCAATGGGCTTAGGCCTGAAATTTTTTTTCTGGTACTCCGCATTGTTCTTGGCTATTTTTATTTGTGTTGTCTTTCATGAATTTGGTCATGCTTTAACAGCTCGTCGATATGGTGTGCAAACGCGAGACATTATTTTGTCTCCTATTGGTGGCATTGCAAGACTAGAAAAACTTCCGGAAAAGCCAATTCAAGAATTTTTGGTTGCCTTAGCTGGCCCTTTGGTTAACATTGGGATTTTCTTGGTATTGCTTAGTATTCAGTTGGTATTTGGTGTTGGGGATATGCAGGTCTGGACAGAACCAGATTTTAAAAGTATGATGAACGTGCTCTTGAGAGGTTCTTTTGTTACATTCATGTTTACCACATTGCTCGGTTTGAATCTTGGTCTTGCCGTTTTTAATCTTATCCCAGCTTTTCCAATGGATGGCGGAAGAATCTTAAGAAGTTTATTGGCAATTCCTTTGAAGAGAGTTCGCGCCACACAAGTGGCCGTCTTCATTGCTCAAATTATTGCGGGGCTCATTTTTATTTGGGCAATTAGCAATGGTGAAATTATATTAGGATTGATCACTGTTTTTGTATTCTTTGCAGCAAGACAGGAAAACAGGATAGTTCGGTTCGATGCCCTATTGGAAAATAAATATGTCCGAGATTTAGTACAACCTAGCTTCACTAGGATTTATAAATTCGACATGGTGCAAGAAGCAACGAGTCGATTGAAGATGGGAATTGAAAGAAATTTTTTGGTATTAGAATCGTCAGAAGAGGATACCGTCTTAGGAGTATTGCATGAGCCTTATTTGGTGGAAGCTATAAAGAAAAATGAAGAGTTTACACCTGTTGCAAATTCGCTTAGTCAAAGATTTGAAACTGTGCGCCCTGAAATGAATCTGAAAGATCTTTTTCACTTAATGCGAAAAGAAGGATATACAATTCTACCAGTAGTAGATGACCAAAATCAACTTCTAGGAAAAGTAGATATGCAAGGTTTGAACAATTTCCTTACAACTCAGCAAAAATTGGGGTCCTAAATCACATTCCGAGTTTCGTTCGAACGAGCGCTTGAATATCATCACTGGCTTCTGTGTAAAGAATAGCGTTCATGATACTCGAATCAAAAATCATGGTATAATTATTCTCTTTAGCGACAGCATTAATTGCATCTTGAACTCTGGTGAAAATGGGAGAAAGAATTTCTTCTCTTTTTACAAGAATCTTTTGTTCAATGTCTTTTTCAAAATTGGCAATCTTTTGTTGCTCCTCTTGCAAAGCAACTTGTCTTTGCTGAATAGCTACTTGAGAAAGAATTCCTTTGTTTACATCTTCGTAAAAAGCATTCTTAGATACTTCAAAAGCATCTACCATCTTTTGTCCTTCAGCCACAAATGGCTTTTGGAAATCCGCCATTTTTTGATCTACATTTTCGGCTTTTCCGATTTCTTCTAGAATCAATCCGGAATTAAAGTAACCATACTTTTGAGCCTGTACAGAAAATGCAAGGATAAAAATTAATGATATGCTGAGCAGGTGCTTTTTCATTTTATTATAATTGTTACACAAAATTAACGAAGGAATGGAATATTCCCAAGTTATAATGAAGGAGATTGAAAAACTGGCAATGGTTGGTTGGAAACGATCAAAAATATTTGATTTTGCCGATATTTTTCCCAGTCTCATCCATTATAGCTATTTTCATATTTCATTTAAACATTTTTGGCTGGATAGAAACAGCAATCAAAATCAAAATCTATTTTTTATGGGCTTATTTGACTTAATTAAAAGCATTTTTGGTGGAGCGAAAGATGCTGCTGGATCTGTAGCAAATGCTGCTGGTGATGTTGCAAATTCTGCAAAAAATGCTGCAGGAGATGCGGTGAGTGGAGCTGGAGGTTTGGCGGGAGGACTAAAAGACGCTGCTGGAGGACTTGTTGAAAAGGCAGGAGATGCTTTAGACTCTGTTAAAGATATGGCAGGAGATGCCCTTGAAAATCCAGGAGGACTTGTAGAAGGTGCTAAAAATTTAGCTGGAAATGTAGTAGAGAAAGCCGGAGATGCACTAGAATCAGTGAAAGATGTTGCTGAAAATGTAGTAGAAAAGGCAGGAGACGCACTAGAAAACGTTGTGCCTGAGGATATTATGGAAAAAGCAGGAGATGCATTGGCAGGAGCAAAGGATATGGCTGGTGATTTGGCAGGTAAAGTCAAGGATGTAGCAGAAGATGCCCTTGAGGGTGCCAAAGACATGGCTGGAAACGTGGTAGATAAGGCAGGAGATGTTATGGATGGAGCCAAAGACATGGCTGGAAACGTGGTGGATAAAGCAGGAGATGTTATGGATGGAGCCAAAGATATGGCCGGAAACGTTGCAGATGCTGCAAAAGATGCCACTGGAAATATCGTAGACAAAGCCGGAAATGCGGTTGAAGGTGCGAAAGATATAGCGTCAAATGCCGCAGAGGCAGCTAAAGACGCCGCAGACGATATCGTTTCGTAATCAAAGGTTTTGTCAAAAAAAAGGCCCGAGTTGTAGATTCAACTCGGGCCTTTTTTGATGAACGATTTTTAGTTTAAAGCTGCCAATTTTGCTCTAATTTTTTCAATTGCCGTAAGCTGAGCTTCAATCAATTTTCTAGTTTCTTCTTGTTCAACCAAGTTGGTTTCGATATTACTTTCTGACAATCTAATCTTTTCTTTCGCAACCTCGATATCTCGGTGGTAACGCTCATTGTCTCGTTCCAGTCTTTTTAAAAGACTTTCGGTTTTTCCAAGTGTTTTCTCCTGACTTTCAAGTTCAAGAGTCGTCTTTTCTTTAGCCATGAATAGCGCAAATCTCATGAGATATTTTTCTGCTTCCACATAACGATTGGGATGTTCGTCGGAATTCAAATATGCACCTCCTAAGTCAAACCAAACATTCAAATTGATATCTGGTCCCAATTCTTCAGCTGACATGTAAATATCTATTGTATTCGAACCTCCAACACTAGCCAATGACGCATCATCCGTAAACCATTCTGAGCGATTCTTTTTAGTCTTCGCATTCAATGGTTTGATATATTTTTTCCATAGCTTTTCGACAAATGCATCATCAACACCTGGCAATTCCAATACCAGCGCATTATTCATTCCTGCCGACATTGACTTTTGATCCTCAGTAATTTGAGCTTGAATTGATGTCAATGCTAATGTGAAAACACAAATTAATAGTACTCTCATAATTCTTTCTTTTAGTGAAACGATCAGGATTTATTCATAAAACAACCAGAATCTACTGGGCAATGATATTCAATTATCCTTTAGGAAAAAAGCAAGCCTACCATTCTCGCTATGTTTTCCCTATTTTTGACCGTACTTTAGACGAAACGTCACTTTTTGCACGTTTTTTGTCTCTTTAGGCTAAGAAAATTAGCTTAATCCAAAAACTGACCATATGCATTTTCGGAATATTTTCCTCTTAATCCTATTTATTGGTGGAGCACTAGGAGTTTCTGCCCAAAGTAAAGCGGCCAACAAGGCAAATAAATTGTACAAAGAGAAACAATTTGCTGCGGCCATTCCTGAATTTGAAGCGGCCATTGCTGAAGATCCCTCTTACGGTTTGCGTTCTAAATTAGCTTTCTGCTATAAGGTTACGAACAAATTAGAAAAGGCCGAATCTTTATACTCTGCTTTGGTATATGATGATAAGGTCAAAGAAAGAAGTTTTAAATACTATGCTGAGACTCTTATTGGTCAAGGTAAATATGCCGCCGCTAAGTTCTGGTTGGATGAGTATCTGAAGAAAAAACCAGATGATAATCAAGCAAAAGTGCTTCTAGAAACTTGCGATCTTGTTTATACCATTAAACCATTATTCCCAGATAGCGATATTGAGAAGTTTGAATTCAATTCAGATATGGATGACAATGGGGCCTTTTTGATGAATGATAAACTTTATTTTTCATCCGATCGTGGTGGTAAAGGTAAAACGGATGTCGAAGGCCGAGGATTTATGGTGGTTTATACTTCTGAGAAATTGGAAGGAACTTGGATGGAACCTGCGAAAGCAACTGGAAAAATCAATTCCGTAAATAGCAACTCTGGACCAGTCAGTATGACTGGAGATGGCAGCTATGCGATCTATATTAAAAATGCTCCAGTTGCAAATAAAAAAGGTCAATATGCGCTTCAAATATATGGTTCTGAAGTTGAGGATGGAAAAATCAAAGGAGCAGATCGGCTACCTTTTTGTAAGCTCGAATCAAATTACTTTCAAGCCACTATTTCCAATGATGGTAATATGATTATTTTTTCAACTGATAGAGGAGGTGGACAAGGAAAAGCTGATTTATATTCAGTTAAAAGAGTTGGAGAAAAATGGTCGAGCCCTGTTAATCTTGGTGATAAAATTAACTCGCCAGAGTCTGAAGGATTTCCATTTTTATCAGCAGACAACAAACTCTATTTTTGTAGTAAAGGATATTTAGGATTTGGTGGTTATGATATTTATCGATCTACTCAAAATTCGAGCGGAATTTGGACCGAGCCTATAAACTTGGGTTTTCCAATTAATAGCTCAGGAGATGAAATGTCATTTTTAATTAATGCTGATAATCAATCTGGAATAGTTTCCACAACCCGGGGATCAGGAAATGATGATTTGTATTTTTTCAAAGCAAAAACAGAAGAGTCAGTTGTTAGTACCAATGAGATAGAGGATGAAGAACCACCGGAATTCGCAAAAGCTGCAATCGCTAAACGTGAGGCAGAAGAGGCGAGGATGAAGCAAGAAAAATTAGATAGAATTGCAGCTGCTGAGGAAGCAAAACGTATTGAAAAATTGCAGGCTGAAGCAGCAAAGAAAGAGCAAGCCGCCGCTGCGGAACTTGCCGCTTTAGAAGCTAAGAAAAAAGCGGCCATTGTTGAAGCGCCGACTGTGGATGTAGATGCTCCTGTAATAACGGAATCAGAAGAGGCCTTTACAATCAATAAAAAATCTGAAGAAGCACTTAAGGGATCTACTGGAGACACTTTATATGTAGGGAAAAAATTGGAAGAACCCGCAATTGCGAAAGTTGAAACACCAGTGGTAGAACAGCCAACTGTAAAACCACCAAAGGTCAAAAAGAAGAAAAAGAGAAAAGATGTTGTGGTGGATGTTCCTGTAGTTTCGGATGAACCAACGATAGCTAATGTTGATCCTCCAACGAAAAAAATAGATCAAATCGAAGCGGTTAGAGAAGTAAAGGATAAAGACATTAATATTCCAACTTCAGATCCGGTAAGAATGGATGTTCCGAAAACAACTTCTACAACTTTGAAAACACCGGAAACACCAGAAGTTCCAATGGAGCAACCGGAGGTGGACAAAGTTGAGGTAGCAAAAACAAAATCCTTTGAAACAGAAAAAGTAAAGCTGGATACTGAGAAAATTGCGGTTGTTGAAAAGCCAAAGCGAGTTAAAGGAAAGAAGAAAAAATTAGATAGGATTTCAGAAGTTAATTCAACTTTAGATCAACCAAAATTATCAACGCCAATTGTAACTAAAACACCGATCAAGAACGCCGCGAAACTTGTAAAAGGTGAAATTTCAAAAATGGAAAATATAAAAGCATTGGAAAGTATCAAGTCCGATATTGTTTCTAATGCCACGGAAAATAAGAAATATGCTTTAGCAGATTTAAAATACGGGTTTAACGCTACGGCTGTTTCTGAAGATTTGGAGGAGCCTTTGAATGGTCTTGCTAATTTGCTGAAAGAAGAATCTGGAATTAAAATAAAACTGATTGGTCACACGGGTAGTATTGGTTCTGACGAAAAAAATCAAAGATTGTCAGTAGCAAGAGCGGCAGCGGCAGTGGACTACCTGATTCAAAAGGGTATTGACCCAAATAGGTTAAGTTATGACGGAAAAGGTGAAACTGAAATCATCAATGGTTGCCATGATGGTGTTCTTTGTGGAAGAGCGCAGCATCAAGAAAATGAAAGAATTGAACTCGTTGTTCTTTAGCCAAAATTAATGACTATTGAAAAGGCGCTTTGGGTTTTCCCGAAGCGCCTTTTTAAATGAATTTATTTATTCATGATCTTGTTCTGTTGATCGATGCTCTCATGGTGCACCGCCTGTAAATACCTTTCCATGAAGCTCGCGCTCAAGCCTTTTTCCGATCCTTTGTGTTGAGCAATTTTTAGTATTTCATTCCAACGACTTGGCTGAAGAATAGAAATATTATTCTCTTTTTTATACTCTCCAATCTTGCGTGAAACTTCCATTCTAGCACCAAGTAATTTTAAAAGATCATCATCTAACAGATCAATTTGCTGACGAAGTCCATCCAGGTTTTCTAAGAACATTTCGTCATCTGAGTCAACGGAACGGAGTACCAAGTTATTCACTAAATCACCAAAGGCTTCTGGCGTAATTTGTTGATTTGCATCACTCCAAGCAGTATCTGGCGTTGGGTGTGTTTCGGTCATTAATCCATGGTAATTTAAGTCCATAGCTTTTTGAGCAACCGGTGCAAGTAGTGTGCGATTTCCACAAATGTGACTGTTGTCACAGATGATGGTTAACTCTGGAAATTGGCGCATTAATTCAATTGCGATGTTCCAACGAGGTTCGTTTCTATATTGAGAATTTCCATGTTGAGAAAATCCTCGATGTACCACTCCAATTCGTCGAATTCCAGCTTTGTATATTCTTTCAATTGCACCAATCCATAAATTTAGATCTGGATTAATTGGATTTTTAATCATCACCGGAATATCCATTCCTTCAATCGCATCTGCGATTTCTTGAACTGAAAATGGATTTACCGTGGTTCTTGCACCTAACCATAGAACATCGACTCCATATTTTAAAGCTTCAAAAACATGTTCACGATTTGCAACTTCAGTGGTTACTTTTAGGCCTGTTTCTTCCTTGACTCGTTTAAGCCATTTCAATCCAACGGTTCCTACTCCTTCAAAAGAATTTGGACGTGTTCTTGGTTTCCAAATACCAGCTCTGAATAGATCGATTTCTTGAGTCGCCTTGAGTTGATGCGCAGTGGACAAGACTTGTTCCTCGGTTTCTGCACTGCAAGGCCCAGCCACTAATATTGGTCTTTTGTTTGGCTTGCTAAATATTGGTTGAAAATTCATTGTTGTCATCCTAGTATTCTTTTAATCTCGTTAGATTGATTAATTAATTTTTCTAGCCCTTTGAAATCTTTTTCTAATAAAAGAGTTCGAAATTTTCCAAGTGAAATAATATGTTCCTCGAGTACATCTAATACATTGTCTCTATTTTGTTCAAAAATTGGCACCCACATATTGGGGTTGGATTTTGCAAGTCGAACAGTTGAAGAAAATCCTCCACTTGCTAAATCAAAAATCCTCTTCTCATTTTCTTCTTTAGCCAATACAGTTAAAGCCAATGAAAAAGAACTGATATGAGAAATGTGAGAAACATATGCTACATGTAGATCGTGTTCTTCTGCGTTATAAAAAACCGGTTTCATTTTTAAGCAATTGAGCATTTTCTTCGCTAAGTCCAAAGCTTGAGAGCTACTATTTTCTTGGTCGACTACTACACAAACTTTATCCTGATACAATCTCGGGATAGCTGCCTCTGGACCACTAAACTCCGTACCAGCCATTGGGTGAAGAGATACCATATTTCCGCGCCTGGAATGACCAGTGACGGTGTTTAAAATTTCGACCTTAGATGAGCCAAGGTCAAAAACTATTTGGTCTTCGACTAAGTCTAGAACTTCAGGAATCAATTGTGAAAGTACATTCACTGGAGTCGCTAGAATAATCAACGAAGACTGTTGAATTGCTTCTTTTAATGGAAGTGCTTTATCAATTATTTTTCTTCGGATTGCCTTATCTAAATTGTCTTGACTTAGATCAACACCAATTACCTGATTGGAAAATCCCAACTCTTTTAAATCTATGGCAATAGAGCCTCCCATTAATCCTACGCCTACAATCGATACTATCATGATGTTATATTGATACTAAGAATTAATGATTTCGCTTTCTGAAATGTTTCTAATGAATTACAAAGTGAAATTCTTAGATAGTTATTTCCTTGGCTTCCGAATATTCCACCAGGAGTTACAAATACTCCAGTTTGATTTAAAATTTGGTCAGATATTTCAAAAGCATTTACTTTGGATAGGTCACCTTCCACTTTTCCCCAAACAAACATTCCAACTTGATTTTCTGAAACGGTGCATCCAATGATTTCTAAAATTTCTTTTGCGACAATTGCTCGGTTGCTGTAAGTTTCATTTTGAATAGTATGCCATTCCTGATCAGTCTTTAAAGCCTCAATGGCTGCTTCTTGAATTGGACGATACATGCCGGAATCCATATTGCTTTTAAATTTTAAAGCAGCTTGAATGAATTCTTTTTTTCCAAGCATCATACCCACACGCCATCCAGCCATGTGATGTGATTTACTTAGTGAGTTCAACTCAATTGCGCATTCTTTTGCATTTTCAATTGAAAGAATGCTCATTGGTTTTTCATTTCGGACAAAACTGTAAGGATTGTCATGGCAGATTAATATATTATGCTTTAACCCAAATGTTATCAGGTTAGAAAAAAGTGCTTGACTTGCAGCTTTACCGGAAGGCATGTGAGGATAATTCACCCACATCAATTTTACTTTGCTTAAATCCTGAAGCGCTAATTCATCAAAGTCCGGTTGCCAATTATTTTTTTCATTTAGTTTATATTCAAGAATTGAGGCGCCGGCTAAGTTTGCAGCAGCGGCATAAGTGGGGTAGCCAGGATTCGGTACAAGAACTTGATCTCCTTGCTCCAGAAAACTCATGCTCAAATGCATGATGCCTTCTTTTGATCCTAGCAAGGGGAGTATTTCTGATTGCTCATCTAGCGAAACGCTATATTTTTCTTTATACCAGCTCGCAATAGCATTTCGCAATTCAGGAATGCCGACATAGGATTGGTATTTGTTCGCAGTCAAGCCAAGAGCACTTTCTGAAAGTCTTTGAATAACTTTTGGAGGAGGTGGTAGATCTGGACTTCCTATTCCCAGGTTGATGATTGATTTGCCTTCGGCTTGCATCTGGGCAATCTCTTTCAACTTTCGTGAAAAATAATATTCCTTTACTGTGGCCAATCTTTTAGTGGTATTAACTTTCATGGTAGTTGCCAATTTTGTAAGTTCCTAAAAGATTAATTTCATCTGTATAATTTTCTAAAACTTGCAGTACTACACTTAGTTGAGAAGAAACCGGCAAAGTAAAATCAATAAAAAAGCAATACTGAAATGCTTTTCCAAGAATTGGAGTCGATTGTATCTTTGTTAAGTTCGCTTGAAAATTTTCTAAAACCCCTAATACTTTGGAAAGTGAACCAACTTGATGTTTAGCCACTATTGCGAGCGACACTTTTTGAAAACTGGGATTACTGATTGGATCAATATCGCGTTCCAGGATTAAAAATCGCGTGTAGTTTTCTTTATTAGTTTCTATATTTTCTGCAGCTATTTCTAATTCAAAATTTTCTGCTGCTAGTCTGCTGGCAATGGCTGCTTGTCCTTTAATATTATTTGTCGCAATAGCGGCTGCGCTCATGGCGGTATCCAGTGATTCCACCAAATTAATTTTAGGGTGTTGATGAAAAAACTTTTTGCATTGCGCAATGGCCATGGGATGAGAGTGAACTTCTCGGATGTCTGCAATTTTTTCACCAGGAAGCACAAGCAGTTGATGCCTTATTCTTAGGAAAATTTCTCCAGTGATTTTTAGAGAACTTTCGTTTAGTAAACGATAGTTATTGAGCAGGCTTCCAGCGATGGTATTTTCTATAGCCATTATTCCTAAGTCTGCTTTGGTTCTTGATTCTACCGAATCAATTAATTCCTCAAAAGTCGAAGAAGGCTGAATGGTAATCTGTTCTTCGAAATATGCTCTTGCAGCAATCTCGTGGAATGCACCTTTAATGCCCTGAATTGCTATTCGTTTGTTTCCCATAATTTGTATCTATAATAAAAAAGCCTTGTTCTACTCAAACAAGGCTTTAATTTCTTTCAATAAGAATCTCCTTGCTACTGTTTGGGGTAGTAAAAAAAATAAAAGCTAAAAAAAACATAACCTGCTTTCATGATATTCGATACTTATTTGGTTAATATTAAAAAGGAGCTCCCAAATGAGAGCTCCTTTTTAATAATTCAATAATGAATACCGTTAGTTTGCTCTATTTGGTCTGGCCAATAAAGTAAAAATAACAGAAACTAAAACTGAATGATTTTTGCATAATTCTTAATGCTTATATAACAAACGTAGAAATAAATATTGATGTTGTCAAGTTAAAAATTAAAAAACATAATTTTTTTATTCCTATATCTACAATGTCTACCTTCGTTTACGTAAGTATTTTTCTCGAACGATTTCCTGAACAGGTCGTTTTTCTATTTTGGAGTCTAACCAAGACAATATGTCCAAATAAAGAAATGACCGCTTTTCAAAAGGATCTTTGGCTAACGGAATAAGACGAGATCTCAGTTCTATCAAAGCTTCTTCGATGTCAGTTTCTCTGCGGTTTAACGTTTGTCGGAGGAAAGTTAGAATTTCTTGTTGCACTTGGCTTAGATCCTCCATTTTTGCTAAGAATCGATAGACAGATTTAACCAAGTATTCTAATAGGGTGAAGTTTCCAAGTTCATAATGGGCGATTAAATGGAGGAATCTGGCAAAGCACTGTATGTCTTCTCTTAAAGATCCGGCTTTTAATTGTATGATGTAATTGAGATAATCCAACGAACGCTCATTGTCTCCTGAGCCAAAGTATAAACAAGCGAGCTTGTAATAGAACACCAGGAGTCTATGTTGATCTAAATGCAGTTTAAATTCAGAAAGTTTGCTTTCAATTTCAGGTACAAGTAATACACCTTCTGAAAAAGTTCCTTCTGTAAAATGTAAATTTATTTTTGCTGCATAGAAGTATTGAAATGCCAGTAATTGACTGTTGGTGTCAAGTGACTTCTTATTTTTCTCTTGGAATTCTTCCAGTTCTTCCAAGGTTTCCAATAACTTCGATCGATATCCTGTCATGAAAGCTGCGGAAAGTAGGGTATTCATTCCTCTGAGAAATAAATCGGGGTCTACCATTTTCATGCTAGGTTGAGACTTAAAAAGTTCCACCCATTTAGAAGCATAGCGAAAGCATTGCGAAAAATTTTGAATAATGTAATTGTACCAAACATATGATTGGTACAAATTAATTTTTTCAAAGAAGGTTAGCGTCGAGGGATCAACTGGTGGTAAGTTCGAATTAAAAAAGTCTTTCACCTTCAAAAAATCCTGCTCATGACGAATGTGACCAACTTTGATATACAATCCATAAAGCCTCAACGATAGATTAGAAAGTTTTGAGGTCGAATTTAGAATTTGGTTTCTCCTTTCTGATGCAATGGTCAGTTGATCAGCTCTGTTTTCTATACTCCTAGTAATGTGACGAGATTCAATCAATTTCTCGAATTCAATTATTTCTAGCTCTAATAAATCTTGATGATTAGAACGTGCATTTGTTTTCGCTTTATCTAATACTTTCAAACTTTGTAGGTATAAACCCTTGGAATATAAAATTCTTGCAAAGTCTATTTGTTCCCGAAGTGCCATATCAACAAATTTCGGGGTATTCACCAATCTCAAACTTGTTAATATTTGACGATATAAATGTCGCTTGAGATTTGAAATTTGAAGCCGTTTTAGCCCTTTTATTTTTTTAAGTAAAATTGTCTCATCATAAATTTTCTCTTTATCCAATACATCAAATAGCTGCATAAAAAGTCCATTATCACCACCGCTAAGACGATTGACATATAATCTGAAGTGGCGCTTTTCAGACTTACTAAGACTCTTAATGAGTCTGAAAAGAGGATCAACTATTTTATTGGACATTGTAGTTTTTGATCTCTTAAAGTATTGATAAACAGTCCTTAAGTGTTTTTTTAAAGTCTTTAGATGCCGTAGGCATTTTCAAAGCTGGCTTTACTCAAGAAAACACAAAGACTACTTTTAGCATTAACACAAAAGTATTCGCAAAATGTGGATATCCAAATTGATTGGAATAAAACTAGATAATGAACAACAAGGGGAAAACATTATTTGAGAAAATTTGGGATGAACATGTTGTCGAAAACAGAGCTGGATTTCCAGACGTTTTTTACATCGATCGTCATTTCATCCATGAGGTGACTTCTCCTCAAGCTTTTGAAGGCTTGAGAAAAGCTGGAAAGCCAGTAGCACGTCCAAAACAAACAATTGCTACTGCTGATCACAATGTTCCTACCCTTAATCAACATCTTCCAATCAAAGAAATGTTGTCCAAAATTCAGGTTGAAACATTAACCCAAAATTGTAAAGAATTTGGAATAGAACTTTTTGGACTTGGACATCAACATCAAGGTATTGTTCATGTAATTGGTCCAGAACTTGGCATTACCCAACCTGGTATGACGATTGTATGTGGCGATTCTCATACATCCACCCATGGTGCTTTTGGAAGCATTGCATTTGGTATCGGGACTTCCGAAGTAGAACAGGTTTTGGCAACTCAATGTCTCCTTCAGAATCGACCCAAAACAATGAAAATTGAAATCAATGGTGAATTGGGCAAAGGGGTTTTGAGCAAGGATATTATTCTCTACATTATTTCAAAAATATCTACGGCTGGGGCTACAGGCTATTTTGTAGAATACACCGGCTCAGCTATTCGGGCGCTTTCTATGGAGGCAAGAATGACCATTTGCAATATGAGTATTGAGATGGGCGCAAGAGGTGGAATGATTGCTCCTGATGAAGTCACTTTTTCTTATTTGAAAGGAAAAGTACATGCTCCAAAAGGAGAAGAATGGAATTCGAAAATGGAATATTGGAAAACCCTTTATTCTGACGAAGATGCTCAATTTGATGTGGAGATAAGTTACCGTGCAGAAGACATTCAACCAATGATTACTTATGGTACTAATCCAGGCATGGGAATAGGAATTAGCGATGTGATACCTCAAGATAATGGCAATGGAGATATCAGTTCAGCAATGAACTATATGAATTTAAATGCTGGTCAAGAATTACTAGGACAAAAAATTGATTATGTTTTTATTGGTTCTTGTACCAATTCTAGAATTGAAGATTTAAGATTGGTGGCTGATTTTGTTAAAGGAAAAAGGAAGGCGGAAGGCGTCAATGTATGGATTGTTCCTGGTTCAAAATTAGTGGAGAAACAGGCCATTGAAGAAGGGTTGGACAAAATATTTATTGAAGCGGGCTTTGAATTGAGGCAGCCTGGTTGTTCTGCTTGTTTAGCGATGAATGAAGATAAAGTTCCTGCTGGAAAATATTGCGTTTCCACGTCAAATAGAAATTTTGAGGGAAGGCAGGGGCCTGGTTCTAGGACATTTTTAGCAAGTCCTTTAACAGCAGCAGCGGCAGCAGTAACAGGAGTTATTTCTGATGTGAGAACTTTAATTAAAGATGAGAGCTATGCCATTTGAAAAATTTAATGATACTGCAGTGCCTTTGATGGCATCTAATATTGATACCGATCAGATAATTCCTGCGCGCTTTTTGAAGGCGACAACGAGAGATGGGTTTGGAAAAAATTTGTTTCGTGATTGGCGATATGATAACCAAGGAAATCCAAAGGAAGATTTTGTGTTGAATCAAAATAACTACCGCGGAACAATATTAGTTGTTGGAGAAAATTTTGGATGTGGATCATCTAGAGAACATGCGGCATGGGCATTAGTGGATTATGGGTTCAAAGTGGTTATAAGCACTTTTTTCGCAGATATTTTTAAAAATAATGCGTTGAATAATGGCTTATTGCCCATCGTAACTTCTAAGTCTAATATTGAAGAATTGGTAAGTGAAATGGATGTTGATAAAGATACTTCGATTGAAATAAACTTAGAAGAACAAACTTGGTCATTTGTAGATCGAACGATCGAATTTGAAATTAATGAATTTAAGAAAATGTGCCTTCTGAAAGGTTATAGCAATATGGATTATTTGGCTTCTAAAAATGAAGCAATTAACAACTTTGAAAACGAACATATTTACGCTTAAAAATGAGTGATCCACAAATAAGAAGAATAGCGGTATTGTCTGGTGATGGAATAGGTCCTGAAGTTACTTTCTGGGGAATAAAAGCCCTGAAGATGGTTGCAAAGGGGTTTAATCATCAATTTATATTTGAAAAAGGTTTGATTGGACATGCTGCAATCGAAGAAACCGGAAAACCTTTACCTGAAGAAACTATCAGCATTTGTAAGGGCGCTCATGCAATTTTGTTAGGCGCAGTTGGACATCCTAAATACGATAATGACCCTAGTGCTAAAGTACGTCCAGAACAAGGATTGCTGAAAATCAGAAAGGAGCTTGGACTATATGCCAATTTAAGACCGATAAAAATATTCGAATCATTGCTGGGGGCATCTTCCCTAAAAGAAGAAATTTTAAAGGGTACTGATATTCTTTTTTATAGAGAATTGACAGGAGGAATATATTTTGGGAAGAGAGAAAAATCTCTAGATGGTAAGACTGCTTATGATACCATGTCTTATTCTGAAATGGAGGTTGAGCGAATAACGAGAATGGCATTTGAGGCTGCGCAAAAAAGAAACGGAATTGTACATTCAGTGGATAAGGCCAACGTTTTAGATTCTTCAAGATTGTGGCGAGCTACAGTGAATAAAATTGCAAATGAATATCCTGATGTCCAGTTGAATCACATGTTTGTTGATAATATGGCCATGCAATTAATCAGAGACCCTAAGCAGTTTGATGTTGTGATAACGGGTAATATGTTTGGAGATATTTTAACAGATGAGGCCTCACAAATTAGTGGTTCTTTAGGGTTGCTGCCATCTGCATCCTTAGGAAAGCATGTAGGATTGTTTGAGCCAGTTCATGGTTCTGCTCCTGATATTGCTGGAAAAAATAAAGCGAATCCAATGGCAACGATTTTATCTGCAGCAATGCTTCTAAGACATGCATTCGATATGGAGGAGGAAGCTGCTATAGTTGAAACGGCGATTTCGGATGTCTTGAATAAGGGATATCGCACAACGGATTTAGCAAATGAAAATACCGATCAAGAAATGATTTTAGGAACCGATCAGATCGGAAATCAGATTATGGAAGTTTTAGAATCCAAATTATTTCAGTCTGTAGTTATTTAATTGTTTAGAAATAGAAAAGTCAATTATTATGAGTGACAAAGTATTTGTTTTTGATACCACATTGAGGGACGGCGAGCAGGTGCCGGGATGTCAGTTAAATACTAACGAAAAAATTCAAATAGCTAAAAATTTGGAACTCTTAGGAGTCGATATTATTGAGGCTGGGTTTCCGATTTCTAGTCCTGGAGATTTCAATTCTGTGGTTGCTATTTCTAAAGCAGTAAGTGAGCCTGTTATTTGCGCATTAACTAGAGCGGTAGAAAAAGATATTGATGCAGCGGCGGAATCTTTAATGTATGCCAAACGTGGTCGAATTCATACAGGTATAGGAGCATCAGAATTTCATATTCGGCATAAATTCAATTCAACTCCGGAAAAAATAATTGAGCGGGCAGTAGCTGCAACCAAGTATGCCAAAAAATTTGTAGAAGATGTAGAATTTTATGCTGAGGATGCTGGAAGAGCGGACAATGTTTTTTTGGCAAGAATGATTGAAGCAGTTATTAAAGCTGGAGCTACTACTGTAAATATACCAGATACTACTGGCTATTGTTTGCCTGAAATGTATGGTCAAAAGATTAAGTTTTTGAAAGAAAATGTAAGTAATATTGATCAAGCCATCATTTCTTGTCATTGTCATAATGATTTGGGAATGGCAACAGCAAATACTTTGTCTGGTGTAATTAATGGAGCACGTCAAATTGAAGTTACCATTAACGGAATCGGAGAGCGAGCAGGAAATACCTCTTTAGAAGAAATGGCAATGATTTTTCAAACGCACAAAGACTTGCCATTTCACACAGATATTAAGAGTAAGAAAATATATATGAACTCATTGCTCATTTCAAAAATGATGCGCATGCCAGTTCAAGCAAATAAGGCAATTGTAGGTCGCAATGCTTTTGCACATTCATCGGGAATTCATCAAGATGGAGTGTTGAAGCATAGAGAAAGTTACGAGATCATGGCGCCGAATGATGTTGGATTGCCAGACAATGCGATTATTTTGACTGCGCGATCAGGAAAAGCTGCTTTGAATTTTCATTTGAAAAGATTGGGTTATGAATTATCCACTGAACGCTTATTAAGTGCTTACAAAAGCTTCTTAGAAATGGCGGATAGGAAAAAGGATATTTGTGATGATGACCTAATTGAGCTTATGGAAGGAAAGCAACCAGAACGCCAATTTGAAATTAGTCATGTTCAAGTTGTTTGTGGAGACCCTATTCAAGCTGTCGCTACGGTTGAATTGAAAATTGGTCAAAATGAATTTCGAGAAAGTGCTACAGGGAATGGTCCTGTTAATGCCGCCATTCGAGCGATCGATAGAATTATTGGTGAGCAAATAGAATTGGGTGAATTACTAATTCAATCCATGGATGGAGGTAGCAAGGATAAAGGGAAAGTACATGTCGCAGTAAAGCATAAGGAGCAAATGTATCATGGCTTTGGATTAGACAACGACATTGTAATGGCATCTGTACGTGCTTACATTAATGCAATTAATAAAATAAAAGGGCTGAAGTCTCGACGAGAAAAAAGGATGAAAGCAGCAGCAGCGATGTCTGTTTAATTATTGCAAAAAAGTAAAAATTATCTGGACATAAACGATTTTTATAATCAGCGCAATTGGAAACATTATGGTGTAGCCATGACTTGGTAAATCATTACCAGATTTGTCTATTGCAAATTGCAATATTGCTGGCTGGTTGCTAACCATTCCCATTAAGAAACTGAATGGAATTTTTATCCATTTGTATCCGATAAATAAAGTGATGAATGCGGTAACACAGCTAATTAAAGTTCCTCCAATAAATATAAGTCCAGCGCCACCATCTCCGATAGTTGAGAAGAATGTAGATCCTGATTGTAAGCCTATGGTTGCTAGAAGTAAAGTCAGACTAAATTGTCTCAATGTTAGATTTGCAGAATAGGGTAGGGTCCAGACAATAGGTCCAGTTCTTCGCAGTGATCCTAAGATTAATCCAATAATTAATGGTCCACCAGCGAATCCTAATTTGAATGAAACTGATGGACTGAATGTAAAAGTGATCATACCTAGAAGTAATCCCAATGCCATCCCAACACCAAAAGAAAATAAATTAATATGACTGATGGCATCGTAAGAGTCTCCAAACAATTTTCTTAATCCTTTAATATCTTCCTTTCTGGCAACAAAGCGAATCCTATCTCCTAATTCCAACACCGTATGTGCATCTGCGATTACATCTGTATCTCCTCGACGAACCCTAGTGATGATTGCACTAAATTGTTCTCTTAAGTTGAGTGAAGCAATTGTTTTTCCTGCTATACGAGCATTGGAAACAAATATTCGTGAGTTTTGATAAACAGAACTGTCTTCTGATAATTTATTTGGTACAGCATTACCAAGAGCATTTGATACCATCTGGACGTCTTCTTCTGAGCCAGCCAACGTTAGAATGTCTCCATTTTCTAATAAGGTGTCCCAGTCGGGCAAGAAGACCCTTTCGTTTTTACTTAAACGTCCAAATACAACTTTCCAATCATTAGATTTTAACAGATCGCGGATGGTTATTCCTTTATCATCTAATTTGCTTAATTGTAAGGAAATAGAGTTGACCTCTTGACCTGACGGATATTCCCTTGAAAGATCTTTAGCCTCTTGCTTAAAATCAATTTTTAATAAATTTCGCATGAGTGCGATTGCTATCATAACGCCTATTACTCCCATGGGATAGGAAAGCGAGTAACCAATTACTGCTTCCTGTTGCATGATGTCAACTAATCCGCTTGCTGATTTTTTCTGAATAGAATCTAGCAATCCTGCAAGTGCTGGTGTATTAGTGGTACTACCTGCAAAAAGACCAGCAGATAAAGCCGAAGAGAAACCAAAGAGGTAATGTACTAAGGCTGTAATTCCCCCGGAGAAAGTTAGCATTCCTACGATGAATAATAAGTCTCGAACTCCATTGCGTTTGATGTTTTTGAAAAATGCGCGACCATTACTAAGTCCAATAGTGTAAACGAATATTGTCAGGCCAAGCAAGAAAACAATGTTAGGAATCTCTATTTCAGGAAATAGTCCGCCAAAGATAAGTCCGACGAAAAGCACGGCCGCTACTCCAAGATTGGTGCCCTTGACAGTAACGTTGCCAACAACATAACCTAATGCCGCAACTAAAAACAGGACTAGTAAAGGATTAGAGGAAAATAACTCGTTCATAGTTTTTGTTAAAGTTATTGAACAGAATGCCCTTTTTCCTGTTGCATTATTAGGAGGAGATTCTCTATTGCAAATATGAGTTTAATCATTAAGAATTATTTTAAATGATATTAAAAATTCAAACTTTTTTCTCATATTGCAGTGCTTCTCAAAGTTATTCCAATATTCAACCTTAATAAAAATTAACCCTAGGTATTCGCCTAGAGTCAAATGATTGTATACACAAGTGGAATTGAATAAAGAAATTTGTGTAAAAATTTGGGTTTTTAAGGCGTGTTTTTGGGGGTCGTAATTTATTGCGATCCCTAATTTTTCCTCAAATTTTTATTCGCAGTTACGTAACTATATTGTGGTAAATCTGAATGTTAGGTTTTTATAATTACAAACTTAACAAGGTATATTTGGCTCAAATGGAAAATTCATAACTTATTAATTTAGCTAAACTAATTGGGAATATCTCGAAGGCCATTCCAATTAATAATACCAATTTTGTTTCCTACGATTTCAACTAATTTTTCATCCTTAAAATCTGCCAAAGTTCGGATACAAGTTTCTTTTGTGGTTCCAGCTACATTGGCCAAATCTTCTCTTCTAATACCAAATTTTCCCGGACTTGATTCCGAAATTTCACTTTTCTCTGCTACTCTTAATAAAGCATCTGCTACTCTTCTACGAACTGAATCATAGGCTAATTTTAGAAGTCGCTCTTCTTTCTCGGAAATATTTTTAGCCAACCTTCTGATCAGCTGCGATGATACATCTCTGTCTCCATGAATCAAAGCCAAGAATTCATTTTTAGGAATAAGACTAACTAAGGATTCTTCCAAGGCTGCTACATTCTCATAATATTTATCATCTTTAAGTAGTGCTGTGTAACCTAAAAAGTCTCCCTTACCAGCAATGGAAGTAATGAACTCTTTTCCAAAATCATTTTTTCGGTATACTTTAAATTTTCCAGAATTGATGAAGAATAAAAAGTTTGGCGTATCCTCTTCCTTAAATAGAAATTCTTTCTTTTTGTATTCTTTAGTAGTTCTTTCTGAAGAAAGTTCTGTTAGTGCCTGATTAGCTTTGGTCTCATTGATGAAAAGGTTGAAACCTTCTGGACTAGAATCATAAGTTTTAATTCTGTCAGCTTTTTTGAATCTTACATCAATGGCATCAAGGAGTTCAACGTCAGTAAAAGGCTTAGTTATATAATCATCTGCACCTAAACTCATACCTTTTCTGAAATCGTCTCTTTCAGACTTTGCAGTTAGAAATATGAATGGCGTATCCATAGTTAGATGATTCTTGCTTAATACGCTCAAAACACTATAACCATCCATCTCTGGCATCATGACATCACACACAATTAAATCAGGTTTTGACTTTAACGCTTTTTGAATTCCTTCTCTACCATTAATAGCTGATATCACATCGTAATCAGAAAGCTCCAACAATTCCGCAATATTTTCTCTGACATCAAAGTTGTCTTCAATTACGAGGATTTTTTTCTTCATGATTGTTTTTTGGTAATGAAACAATGAATAGTGATCCTTTTCCTTCTTGGCTTTTTACATTTATTTCTCCGTTTAACAAGCTTACATAATCGCGAACAATGTTCAAACCTAATCCTGTTCCTTTAATATGACTTACGTTTCCTGATCTGAAAAATCTAGTGAAAAGATGTTTCTGATCTTCCTTTGGAATTCCCATTCCCTGATCTTCAATTTCGAAGTTTAAATGTTTTTCTTTTTCTAAAATTCGAAAAGTGATTTCATCTTTTGGTTCAGAGTATTTACTTGCATTGGATAATAAATTTAAAATTATTTGCCTTAATAAATTAGGATCGGTATAAAACTCAAAGTTGTTGTCTAATCCTTTCAATACAATAGTTTGATCTACCTTTAAATTGTTTTGAAAAGTTTCGATGACTGACATGCAAAAATCATTGATTAAAATTGATTTTTCCTCTGTATTAATTCTACCTTCCTCAAATTTACTTATTGAAAAGAAGTCATCTAACATGAAAGTCATATGATTCAATGCGCCTTTGATTCTTTTGAAGTGCTTTTGCTTTTTTTCAGAAATTTCGCCTTTCTCATATCGCTCCAAAATTGAAATGCTGGAAAGTACAGTACTAATTGGTGTTTTGAATTCATGACTTGCCATAGAAAGAAACCGAGACTTAAGTTGATTCAATTCCAATTCTTTTTCTAAACTTAATCTAAGTTGAGCTTCACTTTCCAAAAGTGCTATTTCTGCGTTTTCTCTTTCGACTATTTCGCTGTCTAATTTTCTATTGGTATTCAAAAGTCTGTTTACTACACTGACCAATTCATTTGTTCTGTTCGCAACTTCTTTTTCCAATCGACTATTAAGCAGTTTAAGTTCACGTTCTGTATCCATTAACTGAGTAATGTCAATACCACTAGCCAATACAGATTCAAGTTTACCTTCTTCATTTGTATTTGGAATACTATGCCATTTAATAACTTTTGTATCTCCTGATTTGGTAATTATTTTGTGCGTTAAAAATTCTATCAATCGTTGATTCCCTGAGAAAATTGATTTCCATTCGGCTCTGAAAACGGAGGTTAGATGAGGTTCAAGAACCAAGTCAAACCAATCTTTTCCTAAAACTTCTTCTTTTGTATATCCCGTTATTTCTGAAGCCTTTGGATTGAACAGCATTATTTTTCCTTCTCGATCCAATTCGATAATTATACTATTGGTGACGATCAAGTATTGCTCTAAAAGCTGTCGTTCTTTTAAAAGTGCATTTTGAGTATTTTTAAATTCCGACAAGTCATGGTGAACTCCCGTAAAGTAGTTTCTTCCGTTTAGTGTGAATTGAGAAAGGCTTAAAAATACTGGAATGATTTCGCCATTTTTTTTTCTACCCAATACTTCGAATGAAGAGCCCAGTTTTTCGTTTAACCCTTTTGCACCTAATCTTATTTCTTCTCCTTTCGATGATACCATTTCGTGAGGCAAAAGAAAAGTGAAATTTTGGCCTAATATTTCATGACTTTCAAATTGGAATATGCTAGTCATTGCTTTATTAACATAAATAATGGTGCCTGTGTCATCTACCAACATGAGTCCATCCACGGCATCGGCAAACACTGAAGAGAGCAAATATTTGGAATTTTCTTTATCGATTTCTTTTTCCATACTTATGAATAGGCACTATAGCTCACTACAAAATAGCTTTAAACATTGAAATAATTACCTAAACAGTTTAAAAATGGTGATTTAAATCACTGTTTTTAAAGATCGCGCTGGATATTTCATGTTTCGAGCCGCGGTTCGGCAATTCTAATTGGCTAATTATCAATGCTAAACGGTCGGTTTTATTTAAGTCACTAAGGATGATAGGGATCATCTCTGGAAAACGTGTCCGAAGGAAGGTTTGGACGTCCAAATGAAAGAGCTTCAAAATTGATAAAATGAGAATTATACATTTCCCATGTTGAAGTCTTATGAGATTTTGTTGATAGTTCTGAGAAATTCAAAAATGGGTTTTATTAAGGCGTGTTTTCGAGGGGGTGTAATGCCCCCTTATTTTTTTAAACGAAACCCAAAAACCCCTTTGTGTAAACAAAAGTTAAATCGAATCTAAACTTGTCTGTTGAAAATTTACTTCTTACTAAGTCTTCTCGTTGTCACGATTACTTGATTGGCATCAAGCATCTGAACTAAGTACATACCATTGGACAATTCGGCGATATCATATCTATTCCTTCCATCACCTCTAAAGCTTTTTACCTTAGTACCAAACAGATTGTAAATAATAATCTGCTTTACATCTTTACCATTTTTCAGTTCAAAATACTGAGAAGTTGGATTTGGAAAAATAGAAATCTCTGGCTCAGTACTAAAAGGACCTAACGTGCTGCCGAAAGCAAAACTTAAGGTAGAACATGTGACAAATAATATGAGTAGAAATTGCTTCATAATCTTATTACTTACAAAATAGAGGAACTTGGGCGACATTCCTACACTTAGCAGATGATTAAGGAAAAATTAACAGGCTAGCGCATAATAAGCCACCTATATATTACCGTTAGGTTAGGTTTTGTATCGAATATCTACCTTTACTCAGTAGATATACCGATATATCACCATTACTTTTCACTGAACAAAATATACGATTAGTGAAAAAGAATCTTTTCTACAGCAGACAATTTGTGACAAGAAAAACTAAGCGGTTCAGCTTTTTATTCTGCCAATTCTTTGAAGAACTCTGCAAAAGCCTCAATCCCCATACTACCTTTGTCTCCATCGCCTTGGATACGAACCGAGACTTGATTCTCAGCCACTTCCTTTTCACCAACAATAAGCATGATTGGAATTTTATTCATTTCTGCCTGTCGGATTTTCTTTCCTATCGTTTCTGACCGGTCATCAATGCTTCCTCTGATATCAAATGCGTTCAATTGATCTTGTATGGTTTTACAATAGTCATTGAATCGATCACTAATTGGCAATAAAACATATTGCTCAGGTGTTAACCAAAGCGGGAATTTACCTCCACAATGTTCGATCAAAACACCTATGAATCTCTCCATAGATCCAAATGGCGCTCTATGAATCATGACTGGTCGATGCGTTGCGTTGTCAGAACCAATGTATTCAAGTTCGAATCTTTCCGGCAAGTTGTAATCCACTTGAATAGTTCCTAGCTGCCAACTTCGTCCAAGTGCATCCTTCACCATGAAATCCAATTTTGGTCCATAGAATGCAGCTTCACCTAATTCGGTTACTGTTTTAAGCCCTACTTCTTGAGTAGCTTCAATGATTGCCTTTTCGGCTTTATCCCAATTCTCATCAGAGCCGATATATTTTTCTTTGTTATTTGGATCTCTTAATGAAATCTGGGCAGTGAAATCCTCAAATCCCATTTTTCTAATTACGTATTGCGTCAATTCCAATACTCCTAAGAATTCATCTTTCAATTGATCAGGTGTACAAAACAAATGCGCATCATCTTGAGTAAATCCTCTTACTCGAGTCAAGCCATGCAACTCTCCACTTTGTTCGTATCTATACACTGTTCCAAACTCTGCGATTCTTACCGGTAGCTCTTTGTATGATCTTGGACGATGTCCAAATACTTCACAATGATGTGGACAGTTCATCGGCTTCAATAAAAAAGTCTCTCCATCTTTAGGAGTATGAATCGGCTGGAAACTATCCTCGCCGTATTTTTCATAATGTCCAGAAGTCACATAAAGATCCTTCTTAGCAATATGCGGAGTGATCACTGGTTGGTAACCTCTCTTTACCTGCTCATCTTTCAAGAAATTTTCCAGTCGCGTTCGTAGAGCAGTGCCTTTAGGTAACCAAATCGGAAGACCTGCCCCTACTTTTTCAGAGAACATGAACAATTCTAACTCAGCACCGAGTTTTCTGTGGTCTCTTTTTTTAGCCTCCTCCAACATCTCGAGATACTGAGTCAATTCTTTCTGCTTTGGAAAAGTAATTCCATAAATACGGGTCATCTGTTGTCGTGTATCATCACCTTGCCAGAAAGCTCCGGCCAAGTTCATCAACTTTACCGCTTTAATCTTTCCTGTATTCGGCAAGTGAGGTCCACGGCAGAGATCTACAAAATTCCCTTGCTCATACAACGTAAGCGCTTCGTCTTCTCCTCGCTTTTCAATAAGTTCAATTTTATATTCATCACCTTTATCCCCGAAGTACTTAAGCGCATCAGCTTTGGTTATTGGCTTTCGAACAAATGGACTTTTCATTCTGGCCAATTCCAAGATTTTATCTTCGATCTTTTTAAAATCATTACTGGACAACTGTCGATCTCCAGTATCTACATCGTAATAAAATCCGCGATCAGTCGCTGGACCAGTTCCAAATTTTATTCCCGGATAAAGTGCTTCAAGTGCCTCTGCCATTAAGTGAGCAGATGAGTGCCAGAAGGTCATTTTTCCATCCTTATCGTTCCAAGTAAGTAACTGAACATTTGAATGCTCAGAAATCGGGCGTGTCGCATCCCAGATTTCACCATTAACTTTAGCCGATACAACATTTCTGGCTAATCCAGAACTTATGGATTCTGCAATTTGCATTGCTGTAATTCCGCTTTCGTATTCGGCTACTCGACCATCAGGAAATGTAATATTAATTGCGCTCATCTCTATTTTTTACCGGTTTTCTTAATTCATACAAAAAGCAAGCCTCAAAAATACTTTGGCTCTGATTTAAAAGTCCCAAAATTAGGAGTTTTTAGATAAAAAGTGCGGATTCAACTTTAAAGCTGAATTCTTTAAAGAACTCTTGTTTAATTTTGGATGTTATAGATCAAAAATACAATCATGTCTGTTCAGATAATTAGAAAAGAAAATCAAGCTCAAGGATCCTTCAATGGTGGTGAAATCATTGAAAATAAACCGATTGGATTCAATCGAGAAGGAGGAGAGCTCAGGGCTTATTCTAACTTGTTTTATTGGGCTTTTGCAGAAGCTAAGGTTGATAGTACCATTGGTTTGCATCCGCATCAAGGATTTGAGATCATGTCTTTTGTTCTTGAGGGTCAGATAAGACATTACGACACCGAAGGGAAAAAATGGATTCCGTTGAATGAAGGCGATGTTCAAATCATTCGTGCAGGAAATGGGATTAGTCATGCGGAGTTTATGGCTAAGGATGCTGCAATGTTTCAAATATGGTTTGATCCGGGACTAGAAAAGACATTGAATCATCCAGCTACTTACGACGATTATCGACAGGATGTTTTTTCAGTTGATTTAGAAGAAAAAATGAAAATTTGCACTTTGGTCGGAGAAGGATCTCCGATTCAAATGGAATCGCCGGATATCAAAATTAAAAGGATGAAAATCTCACCAGGGAAGCACAAACTAAATTTAGACGATGGAAAAATTCATGCTTTTTATTTGATTCATGGGGATTATTCAATTAAACAAGGAACGGTGAATCAAAGCGATTTAGTTAAAATTAGTTCGGAAGATTATTTCGAATTTGAGAATGAAAACGAGATTGATTTATTTCATTTGGCCACACCAGAAAAACTCGCCTATCCGACTTATGCAGAATTGATGCAAGCACAAATGAATAAGTAAGTACTAAAGATAAATACTACAAAAAAAGAGCTGTTCAATTTGAGCAGCTCTTTTTAGTTAATTTGAGTTCGAATTATTTTACCAGAAAGGTTACTTTAAGGTTGACTCTAAATGCCTTTACCTTATTGTTGTTAACAACAACACTTTGGCTTTGAACATATGCAGACTTGATGTTTTTAACAGACTTTCCCGCTTTGTTGATTGCATTCTTAGTTGCGTCTTCCCAACTTACTTTAGAGTCCGATAGAATTTCTATTACTTTTAAAATTGCCATTTTATTGAGTTTGTGTGTTAAAATTTAATTTCTATTTAGGCTTTGAATTTTATCAAATATTTTATCTTCATCACCTGTTCTATATTTACGGCTATGGTATGCGATGGTTCCATTTTTATCAAAAATGAAAGATTGAGGTAATCCATTTAATCCACCAGGAAGGATTTTCCTGAACTCACGATTTAAATCCCGATAGCTTTCCCAAGGCCAATTATTTTCATTTACCATTTTGGCAAAGTTGTCGTAGTTCTTATCCCAGTCTGTTGAAATGGCAACAATGTTGAAATTTTCTTGCGCTCTCCATTGATTATATTTTTCTGCAATGGCTTTCATTTCTATTCTGCAAGGGTAGCAAGTGGTGAGCCAAAATAAAACCAATGTTGGTTTCCCATTATTTGGAATTAGTTCACTTGAGGAGGCGACCTCCCTTACTGTATTTTCCAAAGGAATGTCGAAAGGGTATTTGGCATTTATGTTTTCAACATTCCTGCTGCGATCTTTCATCATGCGGGATGGATTTGTCGCTGGAATAGAATCAAGTGTTTGTTTTACAGCAACTGCTTTTTCCACACCCTGAATTTTGGATGGAATATTCGCCTCAGTTTGTACTTCATTCTTTGGAGCACATTGGGCTAATGTTAGTACAAGGAGAAACAATAAATTCATATAATTATTCATACTGCTTAATTATCCTGCATTTTGTAATTTTTCCAAGCGTTCTGCAGTATCCTTGAATTCAGAATCAAACTGCAATACTTGTTTAAAATCGCTAATGGCTGCCGTTTTATTGCCTGCAATTTCAGCACAAACACCTCTATAATAGTAGGCAATGACATAAACCGGATTAGTTTTTACGGCAAAATCAAAGAATTGATTTGCTTTGGCGATAGAATCTTGTTCTAAATAGATCAATCCAATGTTAAAAAAAGCAGGGCTATTCTGTTTGTCAAGTTGAGTGACTTTCATGTAATCCTTTTTCGCTTTTACTATTTTACCAAGTTGGTAGAAATAATTACCCCTCACAAAACTAAGTTCAGAATTTTCAGGGTCAATATTCAAAGCTGAGTTGTAATAAGTCTCAGCGATTGGGTCCTTCTTTGCTGCAAATAGGTTCCCAAGCGACACCCATGCATCAATCAAATCGGGATCATTCTCAATGGCTTTGTTGAAACTCTTAATCGCTCTTGCAGTATCCTGCGTCTCTCTAAAGTTCATACCCATTAAAAAATAGGCTTCAGCATTTAATGGATCAATCTTAAGAATCTTATCTACTGTTCGTACTGATTCATTGTGTTTTTGAAGAATCATTTGAAATTCTCCTAATTTGAGCATGGTTGGTATCCGTCCAGGAAATTTATAAACCGCCATCTCCATTGTATTCAAAGCTTGTCTTGATTTGAAATAGTCTAAATAAACATCAGCCAACAAGTGATAATAGTCTACCTGAGTAGAATCCATTACAATCGCTTGATCCAAATCTTTGATCGCCTGATCATATCCTTCGTGTTCGTAATAAGCTTTTCCTCTGGCAAAGAGTAAAGCTGGGGAAATACCTTCGTTAGCAATCTTTGCATTAATCTTGTCAATTTCTGCCACATTTGTTTTTGGAATTTGAGATTCAGATTTGTCCTCAATATTGGTGGTTTCAGAATTTGAATCTCCCCCGCAGGCCGACAGAATTAAGAGCGAAATGAAGATGTTAATTAAATAAATTTTTGACATAGCTTGTAAATCTTTTTTGTTTGAATGAAAGTGCTCTAGTGGACCTGTTAAGAATATAACGACAAATATAGGGTGTCCATTTTTTGTCGTCTAATCTGGGCGTCTCAAATTTTGTCGATTTATTTATAATTCATAGATTCCTTTTGATTCTTATTGCCTATTATTCGTTTAAAATTAGAATTATGGAAAGTGGAATGCCTTTAGAAAATGAATATGCCCCGTATTACAATGGGTATGTGAGACAGATTGAAAGTTCAGATATCGTAAATTTTCTTTCTGAAAACGACAAAATGATTCATAAATTTTATAAGTCAATCCCAACTGAAAAATGGAATTATAGTTATGGTGAAGACAAATGGACCATTAAGGAAGTTTTGCAGCATATCAATGATACAGAAAGAATTTTCGCATATCGATTGCTTAGAATAGCAAGAAAAGACTACGCACCTTTGATTGGTTTTGATCAAAACACTTACGCTAGAAATATTGATTGCGCCAAAATTGCCCCAGATAAACTTATGAATGAGTTTAGATTGATTCGGCATTCGACCTTAGCATTGTTAGAAAATATGGATGGTGAAAACTGGAAGAATCTTGGAAATGCGAGTGAAAACCCTGTGTCTTGTAGAGCCTTAGCTTATCTCATTGCTGGGCATGAAAAGCACCATCGACAAATACTTCAAGAAAGATATTTAGACTAGAGTGTTAAGGAATAATAGGTGTCGCAACCAAAATGACCTGTATTTCCGAGATTGCAGTTAAGTTCTCTGAAGCCAAATTTATGATACAAACCGTTGGCGGCTTCCATACTTTTTAAAGTTTCCAGATACATGGTTTTATAGCCTTCAGTCTTTGCTGTCTGAATGCAATGTTGGAGAAATTTTTTCCCTAATCCTTGACCTCTAGCGCTGGGTAAGAAATACATTTTTCTCAATTCACATGTTGTTTCTTCGCCTCCTTTTAAAGGTGCGATTCCTCCACATCCAATTAGCTCATTATTACTTGTTATTAATTTGAAAAACTCATGGCCCGCTTTTGAATAGTATTCAAATAAATTGTCAACCTCAGGATCTAATATTGAAGTTCCTTCTCCAACAGCACCAAATTCTGTCATAACTGATCGGATAATTTGGGCCAGTTTAGAATTATCTTTAGCTGTTATTTTTTCAATTTGAACCATAGACTTAAATATAAAAAAAGCTCCGACCAACAAAGGACGGAGCTTTAATATAAGAGTTATTATTTTTTATCTTCTCAAGAACTTACCCAAAAGTCCCATACCTTTTTCTGCCAAGTCATCCATGTAAGATCCATCTCCATCAGCATCAAGCATTCTTCCAATAATTCCCATTTCTGGTCTTTGTTGTTGAGCCTGACCCATCATTCCTGAAAGCATTCCTGAAATTCCGGAAGAATCTAATCCTTGTTCACGCTTTTGCTTTCCAAGCATTCCAAGTACCATAGGAGCCAAAGTAGCCATCATATTTCCGGTTTTATCTCCGCTTAATCCGCTCATTTTAGAGATCATATCAATAGCATTAGATTGCTTTCCTCCCAAAACATGTTTAAGGATACCTGCACCATTTAGCATGCTGCTGTTAGGAGCTTGAGCATTTCCACCTAAAAATCCAGATAAATTGTCAAGTATGCTTCCATCGTGGTCTCTTTCTAAGGCATTGTTCAAAGATTCAGCTCCTTGAGGAGTGCTTGCATTTTTAGCAATTGCACCCATAAGAGTTGAAAGTATGCCTGTAGCAGCAGATTGTGTTTGAGTTTTGTCAGTGCCAAATTGTTGGCTCAGTTGATCTACTAATCCTTCAGACAGTTGACCTTGTAATAAATCTAAAATGTTAGACATGTTTTATAATTTAAGTTTGATTATATATATGGTTGACGCCAGCTTTTTAGGCTGGTCACCCACTGAAAGCAAAATATGGTTATTTCAGCTATATTCTACCTGATCTTAGATTTTTTTTAACGTTAGACACCTTAAAATACCTCGATTTTAGTCATTTTCGACCTTTTATGTTTGTAAATTAGTTATCCATTGCTTGAGGTTGAATTTGAGCTTCAATTTTGAATTCAATTGCCGTAAACAACCTTTTCAAGTATAATCCGTTTGGAAAACAAGTACAAATCGTTTTCTTTGTAAAAATCGAATACTTTGAGCGAAAAGGAATCTATCATGTTTGATATTCAGGAAAGTGCGCAGTTGCCGCAGGATTCCTTTTACAAGGATGCTAGTGACTTTTTATTAGATCACTACAATCAGGCGGCAGCTAAACAGTTCGTTTATCACAATTATACAAGGTCTAAGCAGATCGCTCAGTTGGCTTTCGAATTAGGACAGAAAGAGGAGGTGCAAAATGATGAGTTGGAATCTTTGACGCTGGCCGCCTTTTTTCTAGAAAGTCATCTCGTTAATTTGAATGATTTTTCCGATAATTTAAAAGTGTGGGAATCATTTCGAAATGAAATGGAATACGATCATACTACTTTGATTCGGGTGCCAGCTTTATTAACACATTTTGCAGATGATGAGCGAAGATCAAGGTTAGTAAATATTTTAAGAGATGCTCAAGTTGGGGTAACCTTACAAGAGTTTCAAGAACAAATTCCGTTCTTGAAACTGGAGAAAGAAATTTTAACGAATTCAAGAATTAAGAATCCTGAGTTTTATGGTTCGCAATATGAGGTTTTAAAAAATCATCAACTATTGAGCGAATCAGGAAAAGACAAATTTGAAAATTCCCGAGTCCAACAGCTGGTTTGGTTAAAGAATAAGTTGGATAAAACGGGCTGGAAATCAGCTGGACAGTCTTACGAAGATTTCAACGGGATTGCCAAAACTTTTGAAGGGATCGAGAAAAAAATTCCGAATTCCGCTATCCAAACTTTTTTCAGAACAAACTATCGAAATCACATTAATCTAAGTGCCATTGCCGACAATAAGGCGAATATTATGATTAGCGTCAATGCGATCTTAATTTCGGTAGTCATTTCAATCATGAGTTATCAAAATTTGGCGGAAACGAATCCAATGGTTTTGTTGCCTGTGGTGATCTTTTTGGTGACAGCAATGGCTTCATTGATTTTTGCAGTCTTATCCATTCGACCTAAAGTAACTTCTTTAAATTCAGAACAAAAAGATCTGAAGAAAATAAATCGTAATGTCATTTTCTTTGGAAATTTTGTAGACTTAGAATTGGAAGAATACGAAGAGGCAGTCGATGCGATGCTTCGAGATGGAGAATTACTTTATGGAAATATGACTCGAGATATTTATTATTTAGGACAAGTCTTGGATAAAAAATATAGATTTTTAACTGTGGCATATAACACTTTTATGGTGGGATTCATTTCAACGGTCCTCAGTTTTTTTATGGTACTTTTCTTTTAGCTATTCAGAAAAAAATGGCCGCAAATAACTCGTATTTGCAGCCTTAACTTTCAAAGAAGTGTTTATAGTGTGGGCTAGTGTCTATTGATTTCGATAATCTAAGATTACATTAGTTTGGTCGCAGATGAATACATCAAATGATCCTCTCCAATCAAATGGGCCGGCTATTGCATAAAAGTCATGATACCCCGCAGGAATATCGGCGCAGGTTCTGGAGTAAGACCAGATGTCAAATGAGAATCCGTCGGTTTCTACATACATATCTCGGTCAGTATTGTTTTCAAAACAAACCTTCCCAATACTGTAAATTTCACATTCCAATCGTGGTGGCGGCGGCGGACCTGGATCGTAATCGTCCTCCACTATGATACATGAACTCATGCTTCCTAGCATGATAACTGTTGCGATTAATAACAAAATTGAATTTTTCATAATGGCTCTTTTTTACAAGGACGATTTAATTCTAAAAATGTCGCAGGCCATTAAGAGAAGCTTAACAGATAGGGTACGAAAGACAGTGTTTTTAAATTTTTTTTAGGAAAATAGTGGTTACTAGATTGTTTTTCAGTCCATAAGGAGAAAATCAACTGACAACATATCTTCGAAGTTTCAAGCTTTTATTATTGTACCCACTTTTGATAAACGAGCTACTTGGAAAAGGTTTTATGCTTTTCAAATACATAACAATCTTCAGAAGTTACCAAATGAAAATAATCTACAGCTGAGATTAATTGAAATGAACTAGTATGTTCGAGACCGGCGCATTCCACTCGAACTCCATTCGTTTTGAGATAGTAGACCAATGGTAAAAAATCGCTATCTCCAGAAACTATAATAACGGCGTCTATTTTTGGGACCAATTGAACAGCAGCCATACACAAAGGAATATCAGCAGATTTCTTACAGGCGATCACGGAGCCTGCGAAATTCATTTGAACTCTTCTTTTTAATTTTTCAGAAATGTCATCTCCTTCTTTAAAATATAGGAAACGATTTAAAGATCTACCATTTAATAACTTTGGAACCAGAACATCAAAATTTAACATTGCAGATTTTGTTTGCATCATTTTATGAACGCTTTTTTCAATATTATTTCCATCAAAAAGAATAGCCACTTTTTGCTCAGGTTGGATGATTAATTCAGTTCTATATTCTTTCATGACTCAAAAAGATAATGAATACAAATTTTAACCTACTCTTTTAGTTGGTCAAAATGCAAGACATTTGGTTGGTCTCATCAAACTAGAATCCACTATTAAATCTGGGTAAAAAAAAGGAGGCCGTCAATGTTGACTGCCTCTCCAATAGAAGTACCCTTTTATGCTCCGAAAAAACTAATGATGAATCAAATATGCAGATACAAAAGTGTTTTTTCAAGAGGTTGGATTTTAATCCTGTGACACTATTTGGGTGTTGATTCTAGACGTGTTTGTTGTAATTTCTCAATGAAACAAGGCTTGTAATTCAATTCAGAAAGTTCTTTTTTAAAAAAATGATGGATTATTAGACAATTAGGCGGAGGCAATTTTGTTCTGATGATAGGCTCTTAGCGGATATTATTTTACTTACCGAGTTTGAAAGTACAAAGCAGCTACCCAAATGTGGTGCAGCTGCTTTGTAAAATGTATCCTAACTATTTTTGTTATAGCTTTATGAATTTTGTTGTAATATTTTTATTCTCTGCAGTAATATTCAAAAAGTAGATGCCAGTGGACCATTGTTCTACTGCAATTTCATTTTTCTTAGTGGTTATCACTTTTCTATCATTAAAAGACTGGATCAATCTGCCTTGAGCATCTGTGATGGAGACTATAAGATCACCAGTAAATTCGCTTTCAAATTCATAAGTTAGTTGGTCTGATACCGGATTTGGAAAGATGGAAATTGTTCCAAAGCCTTCAACTGTTCGTGTAGAAACACTCTTGTCAAATTCATAGCAGCCTATATCTACATTATCATATCTAGCTACGCCATCTAAATCAAACAAAGAAGCGTTGGCCGCTATTCCTGCATCTACACAAGGGCTTAATTCAGTTAGATGAAAATCTAAATTACCTGCATCAGCAAAAAGCGCATCAGCTTGCTGAATATCTGTTGGTTGTAGGAAACTATCCATTGTTCCATCTGAAATAAAATTACCTCCAATACTAGTAATGGTTGAAGAATTTCCTTCCTCTACTTCATAGTTATTTCCACTATTACTTAGGATAGTATTTTGAATAGAAACATTCAACGCGGCTCCATCAACTGAAAATGTAGCGATACCCGCGCCAATTGGAGCGATGTTTTCTGCTATGGTGCAGCCCCGAATGACAATGTCTGTTGTTAAGGAATCTGCGGTATTGAGTGAAAGCGCACCACCTGCAGCTACATTATTAATGTTCGTGCTGAACAAACAATTTTCGATTATACTGGTAACACCTGCAATGTTCACAGCTCCAGCCTGAGTGGTTGCGGTATTCGCGAAAAAGACTGAATTGGTAAGATTTAGTGTAGCAACATCAACAGAATCGACAGTTACACTAATTGCTCCACCAAAATCTCCATCGTTACCTTCGAAAGTACAATCGTGAACGTCTACTTCAATTCCTCCAAAAGTACCTATAGCACCGCCATTGGCTACGTTTCCATCAGTAGATCCATTGCGTTCGAATTGTGAACCAATAATACTCATGCTTGTCGTATCATTTTGTGCTGAAATAGCGCCTCCAAGGCCATCTGTTTTGTTTTCAATGAATTCACAATTGTTGATTTCCGTCCTTGCTAAGAATCCCATATAAACTGCTCCTCCTCTGGTAGTAGAAGTGTTGCCTTGAAACAGACAGTCATTTAAGATCATCAGACTTGTTTCGTTGTAAGTATTTACGGCACCTCCCCAATTGGCAGAATTCCCTATGAATTCAGAATCTGAAATTATGCACGTGTTTTCAGATGAAGAACGCATATGTATAGCACCACCCGTTGAAGTTCCAGTAGAAATATTATTTCGAGCTACTATTCGATCTATCGTTACTGTTGCAGAATTGATATAAATAGCTCCGCCTCGAGTTTCAACTTGATTGTTTTCAAATGTACAGTCTTCAACTGTTGCATTTGTTGTTCCAAGAATGTAAATCCCTGCACCGGATCCACCAGCGTTATTCTGAAATTTACAATTTTTAAAGGATATGCCACTTGCGAACTCGCCCCTAGGGTATACACCACCACCAAACCATCCAAAGTTTTCAGTAAATGTACAATTGTCAATTTGTGGAGAACCAAACGAAAGTATTCCTCCTCCTCGCCTATTATTGTCGGCACCACTTGCATCTAAAGTTGTACCTGATTTGATAACAAATCCTGAAATTATTGTAGCTGTAGTTATTGTATCAGATAGTAAGAAAACATGAAGTGAATTATCACTTCGATTGTTGACAAAGTCCAAGGGAGTATCATCACCGTTGAAGTCTCCTGAAATATTGGTAATATTTGTTTCAAAATCTCTTTGGTCCAAAGAAGTTTCCGTACCGGCAAAGCCTCCATATAATTTGAGATCTTGAGGGAATTCAAATGGTACACCAACTGTGGTACCTGGTACAGTATAGGT
>CALFWO010000009.1 GCA_937928045.1 uncultured Saprospiraceae bacterium
AATGGATATTGATCAAACTATCTTTTCGTCAATCCTTCATAAAGCCACTTGGCTAACGCGTCGCGATTCGTTTCATACAAGAATCTTTTTTGATCTCTAGCATTTCTAATATTACCCAACTCGATAAAAATTGCTCGAGGGTCAGTATAGCGGAGCATATATAAATCCCTTCCACTTACACTTCCGTGGTAAGATCCGTCAGGACGAAACTTTGCATATTTGTCTTTGAAGGTTTTATGAACATCCAAAGCCAATCTTTTACTGCTTTGACTTTTTGGGTAGTGGTAGAAAAAAACATCTGTTCGCTGCCCCTTGCTTCGGGAATCTATGTGAATAGTAACCAATGTTTGATCCTTTATTCCTTTTGCCAGATTGGCTTGGTACAAATCATTCACTGCATCGGCTCTTTGTTTCAACCTTTTTTTCTGATTCAAAGGAATAACTTTATTGCCCCAGCAGTATTCATCTCTATCGCAATCCAAATATAAATCATCGCGCATGCCATCATCTGGATCTCGAATTATCATATAGACTGTAGCACCATGTTCCAATAAATTTCTACATAGCCTCAATCCCACGTCATAAGCATATTCATCTTCACATAGGCGTTTATCATTACTAGTACCAAGTGCTCCAGGATCTGGTCCGCCATGCCCAGAAACGATGTAATATATTTTTCCTTTGAGCTTACTATCAATCAAAGGAATGTGTTCGTACTTCTTACCAAATATTGGAAATTTTCGATAGCCTGAAGATTTGTTCTGGCCAGCTAAAAGTGCCTCTGGGTTTTTTCCAATCGGCTTTTTTTGGTCGGGCTCGATCTTGGTGACCACTTCTTCTTTTTTCTCTTCAACCTTTTCTTCAACAGATGCCTTAGAAGTATTATTCGATTTGGGTGGTTTAGCTTCAGTAATTATCGGGTCCGTAAGAGGTGCTGAACGATCGCAGCCAAGTTCATTAAATGGAACCCATATAATGTTGCTAGATACTAGACTTTTGGTTCGCAACTTTTTGGCGTGCATCCTTTCGTTGTACTTCTTAATGCGCAAAGCTTGCTTCCAGCCTTCTATTTGAAGTGAACTTCGAATGCTTTTTCCGTTGTAATCAAATATGAGAATAGGCAAATAATATTTTTTGCCTTTTTGCAGTCCAGCGTCTGGTTTTAGATTATTGATTTGGAAAAAACGCTTGAGGTTACAATTGTCACTAGCCAATTCATATTGATACATCAAGCCTTCAGCCGAAGCTCCATTTTTGGCTTCAACTCTAAAGTAGCGATCTTGAGCAGAGAGCAATGTGTTCAAGGACAAACACAATATTAGCGCGAAAACAAGCTTTTTGGCCTGCATAAGATTGGATAGTGATTCTAGTGTGTTAGTAACAACCCTATTTAAAGGACTGATTATCACCATAAAAGTAACAAACTCTAGGTATTTGACCAAGTTATGGAATCCAACAAGTTTAATATTTGTTTCTTTTTTGATAGTACATTGACCAAGGACTTGAGGCATTAAGCTATTTTTGTGTCGTGGTTCAAGAAATAATACATTTAATCGCTAAAGAGTTCCGTTTAGAAATGCGGCGTAAACACGCCTTAGGAGGTATTCTCCTTTATGTCATTTCTAGCGTTTATATCGTTTATGCTGGTTTTTTCAATATTCCGAAGCAAAGTTGGAATGCTATTTTTTGGATATTGATGTTGTTCGCTTCTATCAATGCAGTGGCCAAAAGTTTTGTACAAGAAAATTCGGGATCACAGTTGTACCTGTATCAATTGGCACATCCTTCAGCCATCTTGATAGCTAAAATGATTTATAATGCCGGATTATTGTTCTTGATTGGAATATTGACCTTTGTTGTACTTTCAACTTTTACCGGTGACCAAGTACGGGACACTGGAATGTTCATAGGTTTTTTGGCGTTAGCGGCCATTGGATTCTCTATTTGCTTTACATTTACTGCGGCAATTGCATCCAAATCAAATTCAGGAACTGGACTCTTAGCCATATTGAGTTTTCCGGTTGTTATTCCAATTTTAATGTCGTTGGTAAAATTATCTGCAAATGCTTTGGGCCTGATCATGGATAGCAGTTACTTTACAGACATATTGAATTTGTTGGCCATCGATGCAATGATGCTAGCGTTGACATTTTTATTATTTCCTTACTTATGGAGAGATTGATATGAAAAACATGTGGTGGAAATTACTTGGAGCTGCTTTGATCCTATATACACTAATAGGTGGCATGACGATTCCATTAAAACCGGGATTGGCCGATATTATTCCGACGGCTATTAAAACCGGAGAAAAAGCGGAATTCCTCGTTATTGGTTACAACACAAATTTTGAGCAATCTGAAGGTTTAACAGCTTGGTTAAAAGCAGATAGTATCAGGTCAATTGAAGCCATTAAGGTGGTTCCACAATCTGCAACTGAACTGGTTGCAACTTTTTTGCTTCCGAATGATATGCCGAACGCTAATTCTTTTCATCCGCTTACTGTAGTTGTTAATTCAAAAGCAGATGGTATTTGTGTGCTTCCTGGTCAAGTTGCTTTACAAAAAGGAGTGATTGATACTTTGAATACGAGTCAATGGAGCAGTATCAAAAGCTTGCATAGAAAAACAGATTTCAATTTTCCCTATCGAAATATTTTAGTAGAAACGATTCGAAATATTTTTTACCATGTTCCTTTATGGTTTGCCATGGCCATGGTATTTTTTATCGGAGTCATTTATTCCATTTTGAATTTAAGGAATCCTTTGGTTAAGTATGACGCGAATGCTGTGGCGTTCACGGAGATCGGAGTACTATTAGGTGTTCTTGGCACAATAACAGGAGCCATTTGGGCCAAAAACACATGGGGACAATACTGGAGTTGGGACATTAAACAGAATATGTCAGCCATAGCCATTATGGTTTATTTAGCCTATTTCGTACTGCGCGGATCATTTGATGATAGAGAAAAATCAGCTCGCATCAGTGCAGTATATAATATTTTTGCTTTTGCTTCATTGATTCCATTGTTGGTAATCATCCCTAGGATGACAGAGAGTTTGCATCCCGGAAATGGTGGTAATCCTGGGATGGGAGGGGAGGACTTAGATCACACCATGAAGTATTTTTTATATCCTGCATTTATCGGGTGGACTTTATTGGCTGTTTGGATGTCCAATATCCGAGCTAGATTCCTGATTTTGAAGGATAAAATGATGTTGAAATTTAACCAATAATTGATGCTTTCGGAGCACTTTTGTGCTTGCAAATGGCATTGATTGGTTTTATAAGAATATTCGGATAATTAGGTTTGTTTTAATCATAAAATAAACCGAGTTTTACGCCTCTGAAAAATGAAAAGAAAAATTACCATTTTACTAGTTTTCTGGTTGGCCTTTGCCAATAACGTTTTATTAGCTTCAGGTGACTTTATGCGAAGTACCGGAAAAATATATGTAGTCGTTGCAGTTCTTGCAGCGATTTTCGTTGGGGTAATTATCTACCTTTTTTCTTTGGATCGAAAACTAACCAATTTAGAAAATCAAATAAAAGAAAATGGCCAAGACAGCTGAAGTCAGTTTTTTGGATTCCGTATCTAGGAATTTCGATAAGGCAGCTCCCCACACAGGATTGCCGGAAGGTTTACTACAACAAATTAAAGCATGTAATTCGGTTTATCAGATGCGTTTTCCAGTGAAGGTTGGAAAAGAATATGAAGTGATCGAAGCTTACAGAGTTCAACATTCACATCACAGATTACCAACTAAAGGAGGTATTCGATACAGCCAAAAGGTAAATCAAGAAGAGGTGATGGCTTTGGCTTCTTTGATGACTTATAAATGTGCTTTAGTAGATGTGCCATTTGGTGGAGCAAAAGGAGGAGTTAAAATAAGTCCAAGGGCCTATACACCTGCGCAACTTCAAGCAATAACAAGAAGATATACAACTGAATTAATCCGTAAGAATTTTATTGGTCCTGGTATCGATGTTCCAGCTCCAGATTATGGAACTGGTTCTCGTGAAATGGCTTGGATACTCGATACTTACCAGACTTTTAAAGGAGGTGAGATCGATGCTGCTGGTTGTGTTACAGGAAAGCCAGTGAACCAGAATGGAATTCAAGGTAGAACCGAAGCTACGGGACGCGGAGTTTACTACGCTTTGAAAGAAATTGTTTCCTACAAAGAAGATATGGACAAACTTGGCTTATCTACCGGAATGGAAGGTAAGACCATTGCAATTCAAGGATTAGGAAACGTTGGTTACTACGCTGGAATCATCTGTCAGGAAGAAGGAGGTTCCAAAATCGTTTCAGTTGCAGAATATGAAGGAGCTATCTATTCAAAAGATGGAATCGACATTAAAAAGTTGTTGAAGTTTAGAAAAAAGACTGGTTCTATTATCGGTTTCCCTGGAACTAAAGACCTTAAGCAACGAAAGAAAGTACTAGAAGTCAAGTGTGATATTCTTATTCCAGCTGCTCTGGAAAATCAAATTAGAATGGACAATGCGCACAAGGTAAAAGCAAAGATTGTAGCAGAAGCTGCAAACGGTCCGGTTACCGCTGGTGCTCAAGAAGTCCTTACAAAGAAAGGCGTAATGGTCATCCCAGATATGTATATCAATGCAGGTGGTGTTACGGTTTCTTACTTTGAATGGCTAAAGAATCTTTCGCACATGCGTTTCGGGCGAATGGAGAAGCGTTTTGATCAAGATAAGTATTCCAACTTAGTAAGCTTGGTGGAAAGAATGACAGGACATACAATTGGAATTAAAGAAAGAAACATGTTGACAAAAGGTGCTGATGAAATAGATTTGGTGAGATCTGGGTTAGAAGAAACGATGATTACCGCTTATGGTCAAATTCGCGAAACTTGGAAACGAAAAAAGAAAATCGAAGACATGCGTACCGCTGCATTTGTTTGCGCGTTAAACAAAATTAGTAGCGACTATTTAGCTCTTGGAATCTTCCCATAATGTCTAAATCATCGAGTTAGTCACAAGATATTGTTCAAAATATTATTGGCTAACTCGTTGATTTTACGATAGTTTTAAGAATGATTGTATGTAAATTCCCAATTTTTTGGTGGATTATTTTCCTATGGCTATATTTGTGCTGGGGATAACCCTTGAAATTCAACTAGAAATATGCAACCTGCACAGGACAATAGAATAGATAAGATTGATCTTAAGATTCTTAAGATTTTACAAGAAAATTCGAAGATTACTAACTTAGATCTTTCTAAGAAAATTGGTCTTTCACCAGCTCCAACTTTGGAACGTGTAAAGAAATTAGAGCAATCTGGTGTAATTGAATCTTACCATGCTCATGTATCATCCAATGCAATTGGCTTAAGTGTTAAAACTTTCGTACTTGTTTCCCTAGCTTGGCAAAAGGAAAATGCTTTGCAAGAATTTTTGGATAAAATCAAAAGCATTACTGAAATCACCGAATGTTATATTATCACAGGTGAAGCGGACTTTTTGATTAAAATTATTTGTAGAGATATTCCAACTTACGAGCAATTGTTATTCAAAACACTTTCTCAAATTGAAGAAATTGAAAGATTAAAAACACTAATGACATTGTCAACAGTGAAAAACTCTATGGTTTTACCATTTAACTACGATTAATAGTATCGGCAAAGATTTGCCAGTTAATGCCGCCTTGCAAAAGTAAGGCGGCATTTATATTTTATGCGCAAAAGAAAAAATACTTGGCTTTGGCAATTGACCGGAGAAAGTCTTCCCGGTCATTCTTATGTCTTTGGAACCATTCATTCCAAAGACATGAGAGCTTTTACCTATGTTGAAAATGCACTGACTTATTTGAAAGAATGTGATGCAGTGGCTACTGAATTTAATTTGGATGAAATGGAAGCCAGGTCTTCTGCCGAAAGTCTGAATATGCCTGAAGGATTTTCTCTCGCCGAAGCAATAGGACCAAGATATTCAGTGCAACTGGAAAAACTATTTCTTCAATATATAGGATTATCCTTCCGGGCTTTTCATAATATGCATCCATTTGTAATAACAAGTTTATTAACTGAAGCGGTTATGAGCAGTGATATGCCAATGAGTTTGGACCAAACAATTTGGGAAGCCGCGAAGGAAAATAGCAAAGCTTTAGATGGTTTGGAGACCTATGATATGCAGATGAACTTGATTGCAAAAATGGATATGTCATTACAGCTGAGAATGATTAAACAAATGCTCCGGAATTTTAAAGCATTTAGAAAAAACCAAGAGAAGTTAATTGCACTTTATCAAAAGGCAGATCTTGGGACGATTAACAAAGTGTCTAGAAAACAGAGTGGTGGATTTAGAAAAGAATTGCTTTTCAATCGAAATGTTTATATGGCAGAAAGAATTTTTAAATTAAGCCAAGAACAGAAATTTTTCTTTGCCGTTGGGGGGGCACATCTACCCGGGAAAATGGGGTTGATAAGACTTTTAAAAAAAATGGATTTGAAGGTCTCTCCAGTACCTTTAGAAAGCATGTAATATCGAGTAGAATTTTAGTTAGGATACTTTTCTGATTAGCGATTCCTTTTCAACAGTTTTCTGTTTTGAAGTTCTTATCCAATTAGCCCTATTAGGGCAATATTGCTTCAACACCTTAGCTGGATTTCCGCCAACAACTGAAAAAGGAGGAACGTTTTTTACAACTACTGATCCCGCCGCAACCACTGCATTTTTTCCAATGGTTATTCCCGGCATTACTACCACATTTGCACCTAACCAAGCTCCATCTTCAACAATTATATTTTTAGTCGTAACGGGCTGATCTTTGATCGGAAGATAAATATTTTCATAGCTGTGATTCAATCCAGATAAAACTACGTGCTGAGCCAACATGACATCTTCGCCTATTTCAACAGGACCGATTACTACAGAAGACAAACCTATTAAAGTGCGATCGCCAATACTGACTGGACCTACAGCATTATTAATTGTGGCAAAATCTTCAATCAAACATTTTTCCCCTACACTAAAATCATTGTACGGCATCAAATCCATCCTAGCGTAGCGACCAATATTTGTTCCTTTTCCCTTTGAATGTTTAAATGGATTTACTAAAGTTCTTACCCACCAACGAGGCCTGTATTGGTTCTTAGGTTTGAGAAGCAAGTGCGCCCACTTATTCAGTGTCGGAGAAGATTTAATACGATTTTTTAACTTATTCATAGTTGGATTATATCAACAAACGTGTTTGATTGATAAATAAGTTTTAGATGGTAAACACTTGGAACAGATGAGGTGAGCGACAAATATAGATTGGATATTCATCAAAAGTACATTTTAATCAGAAAAAGACGGGAAAAAGGACAAAATTACCCCATTTAGGTAGTCACTTATTTGCGAAACATGTAATAACTAAGTATTACTACGTACTGTTATATTAGTACTTTTGAATGTCTGAAAAAAGTAAAACTAAAGTTAATATCACATCTTATCGAACACTAATACGTTGTAGTAGTAATATGAAGAACCAATTACAATCCTTCATTATTCTTTTCATTTTAATGTTAAGCGTAAATTTTAATGCTAGTGCTCAATCTGAGTATACCCTAAGTGGTTATGTAAAGGATCAAGCGACCGGAGAAACTTTGCCCTTTGCTAATATTTATGTGCAAGATGATGTTAACAAAGGCACTTCCACAAATGCCTATGGTTTTTTCAGTTTGACTTTGACAAAAGCCGAATACAAGATTGTGTATTCTTATTTGGGATACAATGACAAAATAGAAATAATCGATTTGTCCAAAGACTTAGTCGTGAATATTGAAATGACTTCTGGAATTGAATTGTCTGATGTAATTGTTACAGCTAAGGAAGCAAATAACAATGTGGAAGGAACGGAAATGGGAACTGTAGAAATTCCCGTGGATGAAATCAAATTTTTACCCGCATTGTTAGGCGAAGTTGATATTTTAAAAACACTTCAATTGTTACCTGGAGTAATGTCTGCAGGCGAAGGGACTTCTGGTTTCTATGTTCGCGGAGGTGGGCCAGATCAAAACTTGGTTTTATTAGATGAAGCCGTCGTTTATAACAGCGGTCATTTGCTCGGATTCTTTTCCGTTTTTAACGCGGACGCCATAAAAAATACAACACTCATCAAAGGAAATATGCCCGCAAGTTATGGCGGAAGAGTCAGTTCTGTTGTTGACATTCAAATGAAAGAAGGCAACATGAAGAACTATAGTTTGGAAGGTGGCATAGGCATAATTGCTTCGAGGTTAACTTTTCAAGGACCAATTCAAAAAAACAAATCATCCTTTATCATTTCAGGAAGAAGAACCTATGGTTTTGATTTGGCACAGCCTTTCTTAAAAGGAACCAATGTAGAAGGAACGAACTATCATTTCTTTGATTTAAACACAAAATTGAATTATCGTTTTTCTGATAAGGATCGATTGTATTTAAGTGGATATTTTGGTCGCGATGTTTTAGTTTATAATTTAAAATCTCGGGATATTTTTTTCCGCATGCCTTATGGAAATGCTACGGCAACCTTGCGTTGGAATCACTTGTTCAATGACAAACTTTTCATGAATGTTTCTGCTATTTACAATGACTATGATTTTTCTTTTGAAGGAGGCCAATCGGATTTTGGCGTAAGTGTTTTCTCAGGAGTAAGAGATTATAATGGGAAAATTGATTTTGACTATTATCCATCTAATAAGCATGAGTTGAAATTTGGTGTCAATTATAATTATCACAGATTGACACCTAATGTTGCAAACCTAGTTGCCAATGATGTTGAATTCAATAATGAACTTGAAGCCAAGTTTGCAAACGAAACTGCTTTATATTTGCAAGACAATATGAAAGTCTCAAATAAATTAACAATTAATGCTGGTTTGAGATATTCATTATTTACGCAACTTGGACCCTATATAAGCCCGTTTACAGGAATCGCATATGAAAAAGGAGAGCCGGTCATAACTTATCAAGGTTTGGAACCTAGAGCAAGTGCAAAATTCACATTAAGCAAAGATGCTTCGGTCAAGGCTGGAGTAAGTTTGAACAATCAATATTTACATTTAGTTAGTAATTCCGCCAATACATTGCCCACTGATGTTTGGGTGCCTAGTACCGAGTTGGTTAAGCCTCAAAGAGGAATTCAATATGGTCTCGGTTATTTTAGAAATTTTAAAGACAATGTTTTCGAAGCTTCTATCGAAACTTATTATAAAGATCTAAAAAATCAGATTGATTATCGAGAATCTTACGTCCAGAATCCGGCTTTCGATGTTGAGAATGATTTTGTATTTGGAAAAGGAAGATCTTATGGAGCAGAATTTTTCGTTAGAAAAAACAAAGGAAAATTTACAGGCTGGGTAGGGTACACGCTTTCCCGAACAGAAAGGGAATTTGATGAAATAAACAATGGCGAAACTTATCCGGCAAAGTATGATCGGACTCACGATTTATCTGTTGTGGCGAATTTCAAATTGAGCAATCGCTGGCAATTCAGTGGCGTCTATGTTTTTGGAACTGGAAACGCCTTTACACCTCTCCGAAGTTTTTATCTAATCGAGCAAAATTTTCAACCGAGATACGGCGAAAGAAACAGCGCTAGGATTGATGATTATCATCGACTAGATTTGTCAGCCACGTTTACACCTAGAGGACGGGATTTTGAAGGCTATGCAGGGAGCTGGACCTTCGGTGTTTACAATGCTTACAATCGGTTAAATCCATTTTTTATCTACTACACGACTGAAACAGAAAATAACCTCGCTGCAGCTCAAGGCACTGCTATTAAAGTAGCATTGTTTCCAGTGATTCCGAGTATAACCTGGAACTTTAAATTTAACTGGAAAAAGATTAAAGAAGAAAATGAATAAGTCAATGAATTTAGAACTTGATCAAACGAAGGTTTTACTTCTACTTTTGACTATGATTATTTTTCATAGTTGTGAAACTGAATTCGTTCCAGAAGGGACCAATTTAGAACCAGAAATTGTAGTTGAAGGATATATCGAAGCTGGGGATAATACTACGCCACCATTTGTCTTTTTAACGAAGTCTGTTTCTTTTTTCAACGAATTCGATCCATCGGCAATCGAGGATTTATTTGTTCATGACGCAGTTGTTACTGTCTCGGATGGAGACAGTGAACATTCATTAAATGAATATTGTCTAGAGGAAATCCCAGAACCAATTAGGCCTTTACTAATTGAAGCATTAGGTTTTGATCCGGACAGTTTGAATATTAACCTTTGTGTATACCTAGATCTTACAGGTGGGCTAGTTGGTGAAATAGGAAAGAGTTACGATCTCAATATTGCACTCCCAGATGGAAATGTCCTAACATCCACGACAACTATTCCTCCTCATGTTCCACTCTTAGATCTTTGGTTCGTTAAACCGGCCGAAGAAGCACCTGATTCACTTTTGGAATTAAGGGCTTCGATTAGTGATGCAGACGATAGGCTTGATTATTACCGCTATTTTACTGCAGTAAATGGGAATGCTTTCCGAGCACCATTTCAATCGGTCGTTGACGATGCATTTTTCGACGGGTCAGAATTCGAATTTCCTTTACCGAATGCAGAATTTTTGGAAGAAGATGCAGATTTTGAAACTTTTGGATTGTATCAAGTTGGAGATACCGCCCGAATAAAATGGGCCAACATGGATGAGGAACATTTTGAGTTTTGGTTGACGTTGGAATTCAATGCAGTAAGTCAAGGACCATTTTCCTCGTATACACAAGTGGAAACGAATATCAAAGGAGGATTAGGAATCTGGGGTGGTTATTCAATATCACAATATCAAATAGTAGTGAAAGAGTAATACTTTAGTATTTTTGCCCAACTTTTAAAAAGGGAATTATGGCTAACAAGAGAGAAAGCGCGATAAATATCAAAATTGGATTAGACGAACAGAATGTTCCAGAGAAGATTACTTGGGCAGGATCAAATTTTGACGAGGGTAAAGAAAACGATGCAAAAGCAATGTTGGTCAGTTTTTTCGACAAGGAAAACAGAGAAACCTTGAAAATTGACCTCTGGACGACAGAAATGCAAGTGATGGAAATGGATCGATTTTTCTATCAAACACTGCGTGGAATGGCTGATACTTACTTTAAAGCCACAAAAAACCACCAACTTGCAACAGATATGCAGAAATTCGTACAATACTTTGGAGAACAAACGGAAATAATACCGAAGTAGACTAATTGGCATGATTTTTCGTTATAGTCCTACCAAGAACTGACACGAATCATGAAAACATTTACTTACAGAATCTCAGCCTATCTAATGGCAGCCTTTTTAGGCCTATCGTTTTATTTCACTTTATTTTACTTGATCAAGCTGTTTCCTGTTTTGGGAATTGCATTATTTTCAGGTATTATTTTGATGGCCGTATTTCTATTCTTAGAAAAAGACGCAGTGCAATTAGAAGAAGCCAACTAAACTGATTGTCCTTAATTCTGGCAGACTCATTGCATTAGTAAAACTATACTTAATGCTATGAACATCGGCAAATTAATCGCTTTTTTCCTCATTCTAATCGGTAATTCGCAAGAGGTAGTCTCTCAAGAAGCCCTGTTATCAATCCAGCAATTCCTCGACAACGAAGAAACCAAAAGGTTTGATTTTCAATACGGAGAGCAAGGAGTTAATTATATCAAAAGAAGCGGTTATCATACAGTTTCTGAATTACGTATTACTTACAACCTAAAAGGGCAAATACACAAGATAGGAATAGGATCTGCTCCATTAGCTCCTACAGATTACCAGTTGGAAGTATTTTACCAAAACGGTCTTATGGATTCAATTGCTTGCAATTTATCCAGTTGTAATGGCTATTGGACTTTTGACTATACAGAGGAAGGGGAGGTTTTAAGAGAATATTGGAAAACCAATGTGAATACACCATTCTTGGCTTGGCGGGAAGAATCCAGTTATGTTGATGGTAAGCTGGATCGAAAGAAAATCACAGAATACTGGAGTGCCATTGAAGATGATTATCAAATAGAAGTTCATGAATTCGAATATTTCGAAGATGGTAAATTGAAAACTATTTATGACTCAGAATTTGGTGGTCATGGATATAGTAAGATTCATTTCGACTACAATGAAGACCAGTTTGTAACGCTAAGGACGGAGTATTACACCGGTGGAGATTATACTAATTCGGAATATGATTTTACGCCTTTTACTTTTGACATTCCACAAAAGGAAGTTGCACATCCCTTCGATGTATTAAACTTTCTTGAAGGGATTCAATTTCCATTTTCCCTAAATAGAATTAAAGTGGCAATGTTAGCTTGGGAACAAGAAAATCACATTTTAGAGAAAATTGAAGGCGTAGATGCGTTGTACTTCGATCATACCCAATCTACATTATTGACCTACGGCGATATTGTATCCAGTGACAAAGAAATATCTTCAAATGAACAATTCATTGTTACTCCCAATCCCTGTACTGATCGGTTTTCTGTACAATCAGCTGCTGAAATTACTAAACTCAAGTTGTTTGATATACAAGGAAGAATTATCCAAAAAGTCGCGCGTAATGAAATGAACATTGACAACCTGCCAAATGGAGCCTACTTTTTGGAAATCATATCTACTAATGGGGTCAGCCATCAAAGAATTGTTAAACACTAACAAACTCGTTCCTACTTACCGCCTGTATTTGATACCAATACAAGAATATTTGCTTCACATCTACAAGGCAATTAACTAGTTAAGTCTATTCTGAAATTTTTCTTTTTTCTCAAAGGAAAATTAGGCCTTCATCTTTGTAATTTTTTATACTTTTGCGGCTGGTGAGGGTCATATGACTAGCTCCTTTCGAACTCCCCCAGGGCAGAAATGCAGCAAGGGTAGAGAGTTGAGCGGTTCGATATGATTCCTCACCTTCTTCTTCACCTTTCACTTCTTTCTTATGAAATTTTTCGTTGATACAGCAAGCTTAGATCAAATCAAAGAAGCTCATGACTTGGGTATATTGGATGGCGTAACCACCAATCCTTCGTTAATGGCTAAAGAAGGTATTTCAGGAGAGGCAAATGTGATGAAGCATTACAAAGACATCTGTGAAATCGTTTCTGGCGATGTTTCCGCAGAAGTCATCAGTACAGATTTTGCTGGAATGGTGGAAGAAGGAAAGCGATTAGCTGGAATTGCGCCAAATATCGTTGTAAAAGTGCCAATGATTAAGGATGGTGTTAAGGCAATGTCCTATTTCACCGAGCAAGGAATCAAGACCAATTGTACATTGGTGTTTTCAGCAGGTCAAGCCATCTTAGCCGCAAAGGCTGGCGCAACATATCTTTCTCCTTTTGTTGGTCGAGTAGATGACATCAATTGGGATGGAATTAGTTTGATTAGAGAGATCGCCGAACTATATGCCATTCAACAATTCGAAACTGAAATTCTAGCAGCTTCTATTAGAAATTCCAAGCATATAGTTGATGCTGGTTTGGCAGGAGCAGATATCATTACTTGTCCATTAAGCTCAATGCTTGGATTGTTGAAACATCCATTGACTGACATTGGTTTAGCCAAGTTCCTCGCTGACCACAAAAAGGCAAACAGCTAAATAGCTTTATTTCTTTTATAGGTTGGGAAAAAACTCCGCACTTGTCATTAGACGCAGATGCTAAATCCTGCTCAATACAAGCTCTACAAGATTTTCTATTGTTTCTTGAGGCCTCTCACTAAATGTTCCATTGGCTCTATTTGCTAGTAGTGCATTAAAACTAATCGCATCATGGCCTAGCATTCTTGCCATTCCATAAATTCCCGCAGTTTCCATTTCAAAATTAGTGATGCGGTGATCTTTATACCTGAACATTCTTAAGCTCTGTAGGTAATCCGTCTGAAAGACCTTTCCTCGAAGCTGCCTGCCTTGAGGCGCATAAAACCCTGGACAAGTTGCAGTTATTCCCTTAGTAAGGCCATCTGCCATTTTTTCCAATAAAGTGCCAGATCCTTTTGCTACATATGGTTTTATCGGAAAATTTATTTTCCCATAATTCTGTAATTCATAACCAATGATCGTTTCTTCTGGATCAATCTCATATTTATAAAAATGCATCAATCCATCAAGACCTAGTCCGTGCGAAGAAGCCAAAAAAGTATCCACTGGAATATCTGGCTGTAATGATCCTGAAGTTCCGATTCTTATAAATTGAAGCTTTGTAAATTCTGATTTATCTTCTCTAGTTGCTAAATCAATGTTGAATAACGCATCAATCTCATTGATGACAATGTCGATATTGTCGGTACCAATCCCAGTAGAAATAACTGTGACAGGTTTATGATTAAAAACTCCAGTATGCGTCTTAAATTCGCGTGTCTGAACTCTGAAGTCGATTCGTTGAAAATGACGGGATACCGTATCCACTCGTCCAGGATCTCCAACAAGTATTATTGTTGGAGCAATCTGTTTGGCTGATAAATTCAGATGATAGATGGTTCCGTCAGGACGAATAATTAATTCGGAAGGTGGATGAAAGGCCATTTGCTTAACTTAAATTTAGACAAATATGAAGAAAATAGTTCACCTCTCCACTTGCAATACTTGTCAAAGAATTATTAAATCCTTAAACAATGGCGAAGGGTTTGAAATGCAAGATATAAAAGCCAAGAACCTTTCTGCCAAACAATTAGATGATCTCAAAGAAAAGGTAGGTAGCTATGAAGCAATGTTTAGTCGTAGAGCCATGAAATATCGAGGTTTAGGCTTGAATGAAATGGAACTTGGCGAAAAGGATTATCGAGACTGGATATTGAAAGAGTATACTTTTTTGAAACGACCAGTTATCATCATTGATGAGGAAGTCTTTGTTGGAAATTCCAAAAAGACCATTGAAGCTGCTCAAAAGAAACTCGCAAATGCTTGATAAATCTATTATTGCGGAAGCCTTCCGCCAATTGCAAGATCGGATCTGTGAATCCTTGGAATTATTAGATGGCTCGGGAAAATTTATAGAGGACAATTGGGATCGTGTGGAAGGTGGAGGTGGAAGATCATGTACCATCCAAGGATCTTTAATTGAAAAAGGTGGGGTGAATTTTTCAGAAGTTCACGGTTCGCTGAGCGAAGGAGGCGCAAAAGCGCTAAAAACTTCGGCCGGTAAATTTTTTGCCACTGGAGTTTCTATTGTTTTACATCCATTAAACCCCTGGATGCCCATTATTCATATGAATGTGCGCTATTTCGAACTCGAAGGCGCTGCTTGGTGGTTTGGCGGAGGAATAGATCTTACACCACATTATATTGATCCCAAAGCTGCTGGGTTATTTCATCAGTCCTTGAAACATACTTGTGATTTGCACCACAAAGATTTTTACCCAATATTCAAAAAACAAGCAGATGATTATTTCTATTTACCGCATCGAAAAGAGACTAGAGGAGTAGGCGGTATATTTTTTGACCGACTTGGTGTCGATCATGAATTAAACAAACAAGAACTTTTTGATTTTACATTAGCTGTTGGCGAATCTTTTATCAAATGTTATAAGCAGCAAGCAGCCTTGAAAAGGGATTTGAAATTCTCTGAAAAGGAACTAGCATGGCAATCCATGCGCAGAGGTCGTTACGTAGAATTCAATTTGGTTTGGGATAGAGGAACAAAGTTCGGATTAGAAACAGGAGGAAGAACAGAGTCGATTTTAATGAGTATGCCGCCAATAGCTAAGTGGGAATATGGGCACCAGGTAGATATCGATAGTTTAGAAGATCAAACTTTAAAAGGATTAGCCAAGGGTATAGACTGGATTAGTCACAGCGCAGCGTAATTGGCATGGTCTGAATTTCATTCGATACATTTCCTGCTTGGTCAGTTAATCGAATCGTATAGAACAATTCATCTTCGGGAAAACTAGGGAGCGGTTCACAAAGCTGACTAATCGGAAATGGCGGCAAGCAACAATCATTGTAAACGGCTAATTTTATAGTGCCTGATATTCCATATTTGTTATTAGAATTTGGAATGTCCGGTACATTAAAAACAAACGCCAATTCTCCCGTTCTGGAATCAATTAATTCAATATTAGGACCAGAATCACCTCCAGCTATATCTCCATCTCCATCAGTAAACGAGATGATTACACTCAAGGAATCATTCAAGGTATTTCCTTGTATCATACTGGATTTACTCTGAGAGACAAATTCTAAAACCGGCTCAATTGGATAGTCCGGCGGCTTCGTGCAAGCGGCAATAAGTAAAATCCAAAACCCAAGAAAATATTTCCAAGTGTGCATAAATCGGCTGTGTTCGCTATTGTATCAACGGAAGATAGGACTTTTTAGTTGTCTAATAAAATGGTTTTCTCTGTCGATATTTAGCTTTAATTCAAATTCATAGCTACAAATCATAGGTCAGCAGAAAAAACGCGATATTTGTAACATGTCTATGGAGGAAGAAAGATTAGCCGTAATTCGACAATTTGAGTCAGGAAAATATGATTTTGACGCATTGGCCTTGGATGTATTTAACTACCAGCGTTTATACAATCCAGTCTATAAAGAATATTGCGATTTACTAAATACTCCAAAAAAACTGATACATGTAGATCAAATCCCTTTTTTGCCCATTCAATTTTTCAAATCACATTTAGTAAAGAGTGGAGGAGATTGGGAGGCCGAAAACATTTTTGAAAGCAGCGGAACTACCGGGGACAATACCAGTAGGCATTATGTACGAAGTCGCGAATTATATCTCAGAAACAGTCTTAGGATATTTGAAGAAGCTTATGGTAATATTCAAGATTATCATGTTTTGGCTTTGTTACCCTCATATTTAGAAAGAGAGAATTCGTCTCTTGTGGCCATGGCAAAATATTTCATGGATCAGTCTGGTCAGGCTGAGCTTAGTTTTTATTTAAATGAATATCAAAGCTTGATAGCTCAATTGAAGCACAATAATGAAAAGAATATTCTATCTGTTATCATTGGGGTTACTTTTGCGCTTCTTGATTTTCCTGAAGTTGATACAGTACTTTTTCGCAACGCGATTATCGTTGAAACTGGCGGAATGAAGGGACGGAAAAAAGAGATGACAAGACCAGACTTACATGAATTGTTAAAAGAAAAATTTGGCGTTCAAGCAATACATTCAGAATACGGAATGACTGAGTTATTGTCTCAAGCCTGGTCACAAGGCAATGGAATATTTACTTTGCCGAGTACCATGAAAATGAAACTAAGAGAATTGTCAGATCCATTCAGTTTTCAAAAAATTGGGAAGACGGGAATATTGAATATTATTGATCTGGCCAACATAGATTCGTGTTCATTTATTGCTACGGAAGACCTTGCAAGAATGCAAGATGAAAAACATTTTGAAATTTTAGGTAGAGTAGATGGCTCTGCAATTCGAGGTTGCAGTCTTTTGTATATTCCTGAGAAATAAGCTTTGCTATTAAATTTTGCCGTTTCTCAATTGACTTTGGAGTTTTCGTAATTCGTCCCATTCCCATTGTGCTGCTAATTGGGCTTGTTGCGGCCAAGATGTTGGATCTTGAAGCTTAAATGATGAACCACCTTTAGCTAGAATTTCTAATAACTCGTTAGCACTAATTTGAGCCAGAATTCCCCAGCTATTGATACCATTTCGTTTCAACAAAGTCTCGGTCTTAGGACCTATTCCTTCTATAAGCTTAAGATCATCTTCTTGCTCATCTCCAATTCTAGAAGACAACAAACTACCGTTATCATTTCCGCTGGCCACTTGCTCCGTCAATTCGTTACTTTCCATAAATTCTGGAATACCTAAAACCGCACGTTTCTTTCGGCTATTTTTTTTCACAGACTCTTCAACCGTCAAGGTTTCTTCTTTGCTTTCCGCTGAAATTTCTGGAGCTTGACTTTTTATTTCTTCCTTTACATCTATCGTTGCCAAAGGCATCGGCATTTGAACCTCCTTGATGACTTCGACCTCTCGTATAATTTCAACAGGAACTTCTTTAATGACCTGTACCTCTTTTATTCTATCCACAAACACCTCTTTAACAACTTCTACCTCTTTTATGACTTCCACCTCTCGAATCATTTCTACTGGTACCTCCTTTATCAATTCGATAATCTTAGGTACTTCAACTTCCTTTATAACCTGGACTTCTTTAATCACTTCCACCTCCCGAATCATTTCAACCGGCACCTCCTTGATAACTTCAACTTCTTTGATCACTTGAACTTCCTTAACAACTTCAACTTCTTTGATGACTTCGATTTCTTCTCGTACAGGAACTTCTTTAATCACTTGAACTTCCTTAATAACTTCAACCTCCTTTATAATTTCAACAGGAACTTCTTTTATAAGTTCTATTTCTCTAATGACTTCGACTGTCTCAACGACTGGTACCTCTTTAATGATCTCGACTTCTTTTATGACCTCCTCCTTTTGAATCACTGGAATTTCCTTCACTACTTCAACCAATTTTACGGTCTCTGTATTTACTACTGTTTCAACAGGAACTTCTTTGATCATTTCCAACTCTCGAACAATTCTATGTTCTTTTATGATTGGCTTCTCTTGAATCAATCTCTGGATTTCGACATTCTCTTGAATCAATTCTGCTCTTGGCTCAGGATTTTCAGGAATCGCGTTAATAACTTCCGCTTGCTCAGCAACTTTCAGGTTTAAGGCTGCAATTTTTTCTTTATCAACAAGTTGTCTATTTGCCAATTGTTCAGAAAGTTCTTTGTTGGTTACGTTGGTATTTTTTAACTCCTCTTCAAGACGTATCACTTTTCGTTGGGATACTGAGTCGATGGTGACATTATTTCTCTTCCAAAAATACATGAAAACCATTCCTAAGATCCAAGATCCCAAAGCTAAGAGGAAGGCCGGGAAGGCGCATTCAGAAAATACTCCCATTAGCAAAATTGAATGTTCCATAATGACTTGTAAACTGTAGATTGATTTTTTTGGTGAGGTCTGTTTCCATCCCTAGCCCAAAGCTAGGAAAAGGTATCAAAACCAAAAAATATTCTGAGCTTTAAGTCTCGAAAATGTTTAATTTAGTGCAACTTAGCACCAAAACAAATGGTATAAATGTTTAATTCGTTCTATTTGAAAAAAAATTGAATGAATTATGTTTAAACTAATAGATTTTATAGCATGAATAAGCAGACGCTTTTGTGGGGTTTTCTTTCTGTAATTTGGATTGGAGCAGGAAGTAGTTATGTAGGCAATCTTGCCTGTGCTTCTTTGAATAATTTGGTTCCGCTTGGTTTACAACACAATGATTTGAAGTTGGAATCAACGGATCATTTTCAATTTGGTCTTTCATCTTCTGAGATAAGTTTTGGACCATCTACAAAGACATTTTTCAGTGATCTGGCTAATTATCTAAATGAAGACCCAACCAGACAAGTTGCTTTAAGTGGGCTTTTCCTTCCTGAAGAGTTGAATCATACTCAACATAACAATCTCGGAATAGCAAGGGGAAATAGTGTAAAAGAAGCTTTGGTTCATTTCGGAGCATCCGAAAGCCAGATTGATATAAAAAGCAAGGAGTTGGTCAAAAATCCAATGATCGATAATGTGCTGTATGATGGTGTTCTTTTCGAAATAAATTCAATCGAATCTCCTAAAAATGATGTTCCTGCAGCGACAGAAACTTCGCTAAATTCATTTGATGCCACGGACATTTCGGCGCCAAAAGCTAAAGAATTTGTTGAGCCGATGACACTTTATGGAGATGCAGTATTTAGCCTGGATATGAACCCATCAATGCAACATTATATAGAGAAAATTGGAGCTTATTTGGCAGATCACCCTGACGCGACATTACAGATAATTGGCCATACGCAAGAACTTGGATCAATAGTAAAGAATGCAGATCGTTCTTTAGAATTAGCAAGGAAGGTGCGAAGATTTTTTAGAAACAATGGTATCAACTTCAGAAGAATTAAAACTCATGCGAAAGGGGCAACCGAACCAATCTTAACACCGCAATATCCTCAAGCAGAAACTAAAAACAACAGAGTCGAGATCAAGATTATCGACTAATCAAATCTTCCATATAACTTAAAGATCTACTTTTTTCATTCTGAAGAATAGAAGGAATATAAAAATAGAAATATATATCAAGCTGATGATAACAGCTAATGGACGATCCATTATCAAACTGAAGCCAGAAGTTTCCACCATTTCTCCTAGTAGTTTTGGAATTGGAATTGGTAGTAAATCTTCAAAGGCATTGAAAGGATAAAAGTTCACGGATTCATTTCCTAGAATCTGCTTATGAATAACATGCCTCAAAATGTTCTCAATAAACATAGCGTAAGCAAAATATAACATTAAACTTAGTCCAGTACGTTTTACAAATAAGCCAATCATAAATCCAACCAATAGATAAGCAAAGCTTTGTAAAAAGAAAAGAAGGAAATATGGAATTCCTTCAAGTACTCTTGATAAGTATATTGTTTCAGTATGAAAAAAACCAATTGCACACGAAATAAAAATGAAATAAACAGCCAAGAAAAAGGACAAAGACCCTATGAAAAAAAGTTTCCCTGAAAGAAACTGATTGCGACTGAGGCCAGTGATTATATTTTGCCGTAACGTTTTATAATCATACTCGACAGTAATTAATATAACACCCATCAACCCCATAAGCATAAACACAATCCAGCTTCCAATGTATCCTGCACTGCCAAAAATATTTGGAAAAAGATAGTAGGAACTTACGCTGCTTAATTCATCAGCCATCCTAGAGAAATTAACCGTTTTGGGGAGTAAAATTAAAGCAGGTAATAAGCAAATATAAAGCAACAATAAAACTCTAAAAGTTTTATGTTTTCTAAATTTAAGCCATTCTAATTTTAGTAAATCCATCATGGTATTAATCTTCTGTTATGGCTAAAAATTCCGATTCTAAACTTCTTTTCTTTACAGCCAAATGAGATAATACAATACCCTTGGACTGAGCCAACTTGTTAATTTTTAACCCATCCCATTGTTCAGCAACTTGGAAATAATGAATTCCGTTTTTCTCTTCATGTCCTTCAATAGAAAGGGCAGTAAGAAGCGGTTGTAAAGATTGGTCTTTAGCGCTCAATTCTACTAATATTTTATCACCCAATAATGCTCCTACTGGCCCTTGAGTTAGCATTTTTCCTTTTTTCAAAATGGCTACATGAGAACATATTTTTTCAACCTCATCCAGCATATGACTTGCCATCAATATGGTTTTGCCACTCTTGGCGATTGAAAGTAGCGTTTTCCGTACTTCAGCTATTCCTTTGGGATCTAATCCATTGGTTGGTTCATCAAAAATCAAAACTTCAGGGTTTCCAATCATCGCAGCAGCGATAGCCAGTCGCTGTTTCATTCCTAAAGAATAAGCTCGAAATAACGTTTTTCTTCTGTCTGCTAACCCAACCAATTCCAAAATTGCTGTAGGATCCTGAGGAGTGCTTTTGATTTGAGAAATAATTTTCAAATTTTCGTCTGCATTGAGATATGGATAAAAGTTAGGAGTTTCCAACAAAGCTCCAATTCGTCTTCTAGCACGGTACGATTTTGATTCCTGGAACCATTGAAAGTTACCAGAACTTGGCTTTGTAATGCCTAGAAGCATACCTAGGGTGGTGGACTTACCTGATCCATTGGGACCTAATAATCCTAAGACCTGACCTCGTTCTAAGTTCAAATCTAGATTTTTGACTGCGTGAAGGGAACCATAATATTTATTGAGCCCATGTACTTCAAGTACTTTCATAGCCTAAAAGTAAAATGTCGCAGCTAAATAATAGCAGCGACATTCAATAATTATTTCATTCTACAGTATTCATTTCATCTAACGGTTTTCTTGAGCCTTCTTTTTCTGCTTAGCTTTGATTTCTTCTTCCGTCAAAGTTAAAGACTCTATGTCCGCAGTATTTTGGGTTCGCAGTGGTATTTCACCAAGTTTAGTGGATGCTCTTTGCTTATCATCCAATGGATTTTCTGTAGCTGAAACAGCCGTCTCAGAGATGGTTTCCAGCGGTGCCACTGGTTCAATGTTTGAAATTCGAGCTTCTTCCAGCGGTTCATCATCACTCAGTAATTCTCGTGCTGACTTACCTCGTCTAGATTTCTTCTGATCGGAATGATCTTCTTTCTGAAGCTCATAGACAAAATCAGATTCAATTGGAATCGTCGGAATGATTTCTTTGTTTACAGGATCAGAAACCATTTGATCACTTTGATGACGTTGGTATTCTTTTAATCCTACAGTTGCCGCCAAACCTAAAATCAATGCTGCAGCAACTTTCGTCCACCAGGTCAATTGCCTTTTTACTTTCAAGCTTAATGGGATACGAGTTTTGACACTTTCCCAAACCTCCGGCGAAGGGGTAGATTCTAAATCACCTAACTCTTGCTGAAAAGCATCATCAATTGGATCATGATCTTGTTTTCTTAGACCACTTGGTGGTGGAACTTGAAAATCGTTGAATCCTTCCTTGAAGAACTCATCCAATTCATTCTTTTTGTTGTTGTTACTTACTTTCATGTTACTGTTCGTTCAGGTTTCGAATCATTTTTTTAATTGATTCTCTGGCGCGGGCTAATTGCGATTTTGATGTTCCTTCAGAGATGTCTAACATTTTGGCTATCTCTTTGTGGGTATATCCTTCAATTCCATAAAGGTTAAAGACGGTTCTATAACCCGTTGGCAGTTGTTGAATTATTCTTAATAAATCCTTAGTTGCAAGGTTGTCCAAAGCTAGGCTTTCGGTTCCTTGATCGTATACGGAATCCAATTCGACCACTTTTCTTTTGGTTACCGCTTTTCGGTAAAATTCAATGGAAGTATTGACAAAAATTCTTTTCAACCATCCTTCGAATGATCCCTCTCCTCGAAATCTATCAAGATTCTTAAATACTTTCACAAATCCTTCTTGGAGGATGTCTTCAGCACTGTGATAGTCACTAGCATACCTTAGACATATTCCAAACATGGTCTGCGAAAAGTGTGTATACAGCGCCTCTTGAGCATGAGGTTTTCCCGCGATGCATGCTTGGACAATGTCCATGTCAAATACACCATTCAATTGCAAATTAGTTACCATAAACTGGTTTTTTTTGCCCAAAAGGACAATTTAGGTTAATGGATAAAAGGGTAACATTTCGTCATTCATTCTAAATTAGGATCATAATTTTAAACCGGTAGAGCTTTGAGATAGTTGACAAACTGTTCCACTGCTCTTGCTCTTGAACTAATACTATTTTTGATAGTTTCATCTAAAACTCCGAAAGATTGAACATGTCCTTCAGGTTGAAAAATCGGATCGTACCCAAATCCTCCATTTCCAACTGGAGCTAATAAAATAGCCCCTTTTGTGATGCCACTAAACGTCTTTATTGTTCCTTGAAAAGAAAACGCAATTACAGTCTTAAATCTTGCGTTCCGGTTGTTTAAACCATTTAGCTCGCTCAAGACCTTATTCATATTTTTTGCTGCACTTCTTTCTGGTCCTCCATATCTAGCAGAATAAATTCCGGGTCGACCATCTAAAGCTTCTATTTCTAATCCCGTATCATCTGCAAAACAGTCCATACCATAATTGGCCGTAACATATTTTGCTTTCTGAATGGCATTTCCCTCGATGGTTTCTTGTGTCTCGGGAACATCCTCAAGGCAATTGATGTCTTTTAAACTCAAGACTTCAAATTGATCACCAAGGATGGTTCTTACTTCAGCTACTTTGTGCTCATTACTCGATGCAAAAACAATCTTTCTCATAACTTACTTTGTTGGAAATAATTTTTGCAAAGATACCCACAATTGCTTTTTAAGATTTGGATCATTCAAGATTTCCACTGGATCATCCGCCCAAAGCAATTGATTACCTTGAAAGGATACTGGACCATATTTGTTTAGCTCTATGTTAAGACCTAAATTTTTTGGATCAATTCCTAAACAGATCCATATTTCATGTTGTTCGTAGATAAAAGTGGAAGTAAGAGAAAAACCGTTTCCATTTTCCAAAATAACCTTTGAACATTGCTGCTGAAAATCGAGAAGCACTGCTTTAAACACCTTTTCAAGAAAATCATGACACGCTTTTGTATCATGTTGTACATCATAGACGAGGCAAAGCTTTTTGGGGTTGTCAGTGGCAATAGAAAGTTTTTGTTCTGACAGTTCAGATAATCCAATAATTGGAAGATGGATATTTGGCTCAACAGACATATATTTTGCAAATAGGTTAAATGACGGAATTATAGCAAAGTTTGTGAGAAAAAATTTACACTCAGTAGAATAATTGTCTATAAAGTTTTAACTTTGAGTAAAGTCGAAACCATATGAACTCCAGAATCAAAATTACAAAATCTTCGCAGTCAAATGTCTCGAAGGTGGATTTTTCTAATATCCCTTTTGGAAAAGTATTTTCCGACCACATGTTTTCTGCAAGATGGAAAGATGGGGAATGGGGTGAATTCGAAATTATTCCTTTTGGAAATTTATCAATTCATCCGGCCTGTCTTGCACTTCATTATGGTCAAGCCATTTTCGAAGGAATGAAAGCCACAAAGAGTGTAGACGGAAAACCACTTTTATTCAGACCTGAAATGCATGCTGACAGAATTAATGCATCAGCAAACCGTTTAGCGATGCCTGAATTTCCAGAAGATGTTTTCGTTGAGGCGATACATAGTTTAGTGGGGATAGATGCTGATTGGATTCCACCAACAGAAGGTTCGGCCCTATACTTACGACCATATATGTTTGCCGATGGCGAATTTATTGGAGTAAGACCTTCAGATTCTTACAGATTTCTAATTTTCACTGGACCAGTAGGCCCTTATTATGCAAAGCCTGTTAGCTTGTTAGCTGAGGAGCACTATGTGCGCGCAGCTGTAGGCGGAGTCGGAGAAGCCAAAGCAGCAGGAAATTATGCGGCCTCTCTTTTGCCTACAGAATTAGCGAAAGCCAAAGGATTTGATCAAATTCTGTGGTTGGATGCTAAGGAACACAAATGGTGTCAAGAAGCAGGTACTATGAATCTATTCTTTGTTATCAATGATACCATTATTACTCCAGCAGCTGACGGTGCCATTCTAAAAGGAATTACCAGAGATACTTTGCTTCACATCCTTCGAGATAAAGGATACAAAGTAGAAGAAAGAGCCATAAGTATAGAAGAGGTTCAAGAAGCTCACGCAGCTGGAACGCTTCAAGAAGTTTTTGGGTCTGGAACAGCCGCTGTGATTGCAAATGTTGATAAAATTTCTTATCAAAATAATCTAATGCAGTTGCCTCCAATAGAAGAACATAGAATCGCACACATGCTAAAGGCAGAGGTGAATGGAATAAGAAATATGACTATTGTAGATAAATTTGGTTGGATCGTTCCGGTTAAGGAATCTATTCCAGCTTAGTTAACATTTGACTATTGTTCGCAAAAAAGGATTGATGATTTACTCATCAATCCTTTTTTAGTTTATGTTTCGCGCTGATTACCACATTGGGTGTACCGGCTTATTGTCTAATATTTTCTCAATTTTTGCAATCACTTTATCAGTTAATAAAGGAACATCTCCAACAGCTTTGATCGTTTCTTTCAAGTGATTGACTTTAGAAGCACCTAGTATTACCGTGCTTACATTGGGATTTTTAATACACCAGGCCACTGCCATTCTAGGCAAGGAAATGTCTAAACTTAAGGCCAAATCATTGAGTTTTGCAATTTTCTTTAACCGCTCTGGACTTAAAGAAGCTTCTTTTAACCATTCCATTCCCTTCATACTTAGTCTTGTTCCTTTTGGGAATTTATCCAAGTATTTGTTGGTCAAAACGCCTGAAGCCAATGGCGACCAGATAGTGGTGCCTAAGCCTACAGTGTTGTATATTTTATTGAAATCAACTTCCACTTTTTGTCGATGAAACATGTTGTATTGAGGTTGCTCCATCACTGGTCCAATCAAGCGATATTCTCTTGCGATTACATGTGCTTCCATGATCTCTTGGGCAGACCATTCGGAAGTTCCCCAATAAAGAATCTTTCCTTGCTGGATTAGATGATTCATCGCCCATACCGTCTCCTCCATTGGAGTTTCTTTGTCTGGTCTATGGCAGAAGAATAAATCTAAGTAATCTAGTTTAAGTCGCTTAAGACTTGCATCGCAAGCTTCAAAAATGTGCTTCCTGCTTAAGCCAGTTTGATTTGGTCCTTTTCTTCCATCACCAAAATATACTTTTGAAGACACCACATATGAAGTGCGATCCCATTTGAGCTTTTTAAGGATTTTACCCATGACAATTTCTGACTTGCCCTTGGCATATATTTCCGCATTGTCAAAGAAATTTACGCCTTCATTATAAGCCGTAATCATTAGTTTTTCGGCCATTGAATCGGAAATTTGCTTTCCAAATGTCAACCAAGAGCCCAATGAAACTGCACTTACCTTTAAGCCCGATTTTCCTAGATTATTATAGATCATAATTTTTTTTGCAATGATAATTAAATTTCGAAATCGAATGATTGCAAGCGGCCAAACTTTCAGCCGTATGTTCAATGATTTTTACCGAACATGTAACCAAAGCGACCAGTTGAAACAATTTAATTCTCAAATTAAACTTCTTTGCCCGAATTAGATTAAATTGTAGACTATTGTAAAGAATTTAATTGAATAGGCGATGCTGATGAAAAATTTATTGTTCTTCCTACTTTTGGTGATTTCTATTGGGAAGTTGGATGCTCAAATTTGGGCGATTCCGAATCAATATGATGATAAAGTGCAGACAGGCAAAAATACAGCACAGCAAGAATTTTATCAATTCCGATTTACAAGCAATACCATTGATTTAAAGACATATAAAAAACAAACAGGCTTGGTTCACTTGCCTGACGAAATTGAAATATTGCCACCAGCACTTTATGGCTATGGAGATACAACGATTTTAATGACTTATATGAAAGAAGGAACTGCCGATGACGGTCAGTTGATTATTTGGCTTACAGGAAATTATCTAAGTAATGAAGTCACTTTTTTTGTGGATAAAAACTTGGATGGTAATTATAACAATGATGGAAAACCAATTGTACAAAAGTCTAAAGCCAAGCCAATCACGGTGGTAATGCAATCCGCTGTAGGGGATACTAAGAAAAGAGTATTGTCTATTGCTGTTCCTGAAAGGAAGTTACCTGCTAAGTATTTGCCGCCTAAACGTTACGCAAAAATTCGAAATAAAATAGCTATTGGAGCAAACGCTGGAATCGGAATTGCAAACCTCGACTTTATCTTTGACAATACAGAAACGATGTTCCCAACTTGGTATAATGTTCCAATAACAGAATTGAATCTAGGGTTATCTCTAACCTATAATTCCAGACTGTTTTTCATAGGCGCAACTGGTGGAATGCAAAGTATGAACTATTGGACTGCTTATTTCAACACCAGGTTCGATGAAGATCAAGTTATTCGAAATCCAATTACTGGTCGATTGATGACTGTTGAAAATGTCGATATCGAACGAAATCTTGATCGCCATTCCAAAACAAGGTATCGGTTAGGTGGAATATTAGGTCTAAGATTATCAGTTTCAAAGAATCTTGAGATTCAGCCTTTTGGAAGATATGGAACCACTTTTTATGGTTCAAAATATTATTATCCCAACAAATTCAAACCTGAAGTAAGGTTCGAACATGATTCTTCAAAGTTTGTTGAAGGCGGAATTCGTTTCGAGTTTTCTGTGTCCAATTACAAAACATTTTATATCGGGACAAGTTACACTAAGTTATGGTGGAGACCTTCTGGCTATTTTGAATCGTTGCCGGTATCAAATTTAGAAATTGACTATCATGCCTTCAACTTTTCTCTTGGTTATCGTATGGGCTTATAGTTTTGACGTTTGGTATACCACTATTTCTTTACAAATCAGTTTGTTGATGCCCTTTTAAGGGTTTTTACTTACTGAGTATTATTAGGTAATACTTGGCTATCGTTACCAGATCCTAGAATTCTAATTGATTTTTCCCATCGTATTGATAAAATCTCGCATATTTTGACTTTGGAGGCCGGATCGGCATCGTATTTGCTTTTGAATTGTGATATAGTTAAAGCCCCAGGGCAGATTCAAAAACAAACAAATGAAAAAGATACTTCTCTTTTGCCTCGTATTGTTCACTTCATTGTCAATTCAGGCCAACCAAAATGCTACTCTCGATCAACTTGATCGTGTCCTTCAATCTAAGCAGGGCGTTGAGAAAGTAGCAGTGCTAGGACAAATCGTCGAGCTCTGTGTTTCAAACAAAAATTGGAATGATGCTTCCAAATACATGGGCCAAGCACGAAAACTTTCCCAAGAGTTGAATAATGATAAAGTATCAGGAGACATCGCCTATCTTCAAGGACTGATTTTCAAAGGCAAATTTGATTATGCCAATGCTATGGAGTCATTTGTGGAAGCGCTTCGGGTTCGAAATGGAATGTCAGATCAGAATGCAATCGCTGATGTCAAAGAACAAATTGGGATTGTATTCTACTTAGAGAAAAACAATGAGCAAGCTTTAGAGAATTTACAAGAAGTGCTTTCTGTTAGAGAGAAATCCAATGATGTAAATGCTATGGCCAATACGCACAAGGCAATTGGTGATGTATATCTTCAGAAGAAAATCTATGGACAAGCCAAAGAAGCTTATAGAAAGGCTATGGATCTAAAGATTCAAGCGGAGGATATCCCCGGAGCATCTAATATTTCTAGTTTCCTTGGAAGTGTAATGTCTGACTTAGGAGATCATGAAGGCGCACTAGTATACTTTAACAGATCATTAGATTTAGACAATTCTGTTGGAAACGTTGCAAAGATTGGTGAAGACTATAATCAAATTGCAAAGGCTTACATGTCTATGAATGCATATGATGAAGCTAAGGAAGCAAATGATATGGCTTTCAAAATTCGCAAGGATTTGAAGAATGAAGTGAATTTGGCTGAAACGCATTTGAACTATGGGGTGATATATCACAATATGAATCAAATGGCAAAATCAAAAGATGAATTGAAACAATGTGTTCGTCTTTTAAGAAAAAATTCAAACCAGCCAGGTGCTGATAAAATCTATTTAGCGGTATCTCAAGCATACGGAAAGTTAAAAGACTATAAGAAAGCTTACGCTTACCAAAAAGCTTATTCAAAAAGCAGAGATGCAATTTTTGATAGAGAAAAGTCAGAAGCACTTTTAAAGCTGACGACTAGGTATGAATCTGAGTTCGCTGCTGCAGAACAAGCTCAAGAAATTGAGACTTTGGTAAGTACACAAAAGCATAATGCAAAAATAAAGTACTTCTTAATGGCTTTAGTTGGACTCGGAGTTGTTTTGGCAACTGTATTGTTCACAAGTTGGAAGAAATCACAAAAAGCGAATGAGGTTTTAACCGAAAAGAATTTAGAAATTCGTTCTCAGAAGGCTGAAATTGACGAAAAGAATATCGAGTTAGAAGGAAAGAATACTAGCTTGGATATGTTGAATATGAAATTGGTTGATGAAATTGCAGAGCGAGAAAACATTGAGCAGTCATCATTTGCTAGAGATCGTTTCTTAGCGACTATGAGTCATGAGATGAGAACTCCAATGAATATTATCATTGGATTAGCGCACCTTCTTTTGGAAGAAGAACCAAGACCTGATCAAGTTGAGCACTTAAGAACACTTCAGTTTTCTGCAAATAATCTTATTGTTTTTATCAATGATGTTCTTGATTTCTCTAAGATTGAAGCTGGAAAACTAAACTTGGAAAGTAGAGTGTTTAATCCAAAAGGGACATTTGATGATACCAAGGAACGTTTTGGATTACCTGCAAGAGACAAAGGATTAGACTTGAATTATAAATTCGATACTAAGATTCCTGATGCTTTAATGGGAGATCCTACAAGATTAAATCAAATAGTTACCAACTTGGTAAGTAATGCCATCAATCATACAGATAGCGGAGAGGTTAACGTAAATGTTGACTTGAATAACTTGGATCAACGTGAAGCGACCTTAGTAATTACAATCGAAGATACAGGAGCAGGTATTGAAGAGGACAAGCTAGAGGAGATGTTCAAGAAATTCTCGCGAAAAGGTGCTGATATTTTTGAAGGATATGCTGGAACAGGTTTGGGTCTTGCGATCACAAAACGATTGGTTGATCTTCAAAATGGAAAAATTGAAGTAGATTCTAAAGCTGGTGTTGGAACTAAATTTACAATTTACTTGCCTTATAAATTAGCTAATCCTGAAGCGATCGAAGCGGCTAAATCTAAGACTCCAGTTGGAGCAGATGGTAAAGCTGATTACTCTCATTTGAAAGGACAAAAAATCTTATTAGTTGAAGATAATAGAATAAATCAACTAGTGGTGGCTAAAATGTTAAGACGATTAGATATCGAAGTTGTAACCACTGATAATGGAGCTGAGGCACTAGATGCTTTTAATGAAAGCTACTTCGATTTAGTATTGATGGATATTCAAATGCCAGTAATGGATGGATACCGTGCAACTGCTGAAATCAGAAAGTCGACCGATCCTCGTAAAAGAGACGTGCCTATCATTGCATTGACAGCTTCTGCGTTTTTGACTGAAAAGGATAAGGCTAAATTATTTGGAATGAACGATCACGTTGGAAAACCATTTGGTCCTGAAGATCTATTAGATAAGATTGGAGCATGTTTGGCAGTGTATAAGAACGCTTAAAAGTGTTCACAGAAATATAAAGCAATAGCAAAATAAAAAATGGCTTTGAGTTTTACTCAAGGTCATTTTTTTGATATGGCGCCGTCACTATTCTAAGATCAATTCCATTTTGACTGGCTGGTGATCTGAATATTTATATTGCTCATCAAACCCTTTCACCGAAATTGCTCGACAATTCGGTGAAATCAAAAAGAAATCAATAAGTCCTTGGCGGGTTTCTTTTGGAACATATTTTTCGGATGAAGATCTAATTGTAGGAACCAATGGATCAAAAATCCAACTCCAGTCAGCAGGAAATAGTTCTACATCAATATTTTGACCTGGTCCAATTCTTTTTTTTCCCATATCAAATTTATCTGCAGGAAAGTAGGGGGGACTCTGGTTCCAATCTCCGCCTACTACTACATAGTTTCCCTTTTCATATTCAGGAATTACGATAGCTTTCAAGTATTCCATTTCTAGCGCTTTCATTTTTCCACCTTTATCAAAAGCCGAGTTATGTAGGTTGATGACAACCAAATCTTTTTTCCATACAGTTGGGAATCTATGAACACTAAGGCATCTATCTAAATGGAATATTCTATCTGGCCAGGCATGTTTAGCAGGCAATTGATGCCTTACGATTTCAGAAGGTTGAATATTGAAAAAAGTTGCTAATCCAGAATGAACGGCTCCGTAAATTCGCCAAGGTTCTAATACAGGCGTGGGAACTCTTTTTACCTTAAAGTTACTTGCAAAACTACTCCCATATTTACTAAATGCTTTTTGATACTCGGCATTCATTGGGATGTAATGACTTCTCTTTGACTCTATGTCCATTTCTTGCAGTAACATGATATCTGCTGAGTGCTCCTTCAGAAAGTTGATTCCTTCACGGATGTTTCTTTCGGATATTGACTTCTCTGGTCGAATCATTCTTCCTTTGCTCATCATTCTTCCTTGCTTTGGATAGAATATATCACAGTCTGCACTTAGACCAGCATAACCTAAATTCCAAGTTAATATTGATATAGTAGAATCTGAAATAATTGCCGGAAGATCATTTGGAAGTCCAGGCGAAATCGAGATTTTTTCTTCCGGATGCCAGTCGTAAATCGTACCATGAATAATCCCGCCAGCTATGTACAAAAGAAATATAAAGAACAAGGCGAAAAGTAACTTTGCAACTTTTTTGATCATGATAGTTTCATTAGGTCGCTCATGGTTAAAATTCCTTTTTTCCCAATAGCCCATCTTGCTGCGGTAAGTGCTCCTTGGGCAAAGCTGTCCCGGGTGAAAGCTTCATGTCGAATCGTTATTTTATCTAAGTCAGATTCGTAATTGACCTCATGTGTTCCAGGTACTTCCTTTTCCCGAATAGCTGTAATTGGAAGTCCTTCTTTTTCCGAAGGAGTCAATTCCCAATTTTTATAGCCATCATGATTTTCTAAAATATCATCAGCTATAGAAATCGCTGTACCACTTGGTGCGTCTAACTTGTGTATGTGATGAGTTTCTGAGAGCTCAATTTTATATTGAGAAAACGAATTCATCATTTTTGCCAATTGTTTGTTTAAAGCAAAAAACAAATTGACACCAATAGAAAAATTAGAAGCATAAAAAAAAGTGCCGTCGTTTTCTTTGCAAATTGATTCTATCTCTTCTTTTTTCTCTAACCAACCAGTTGTTCCACTTATCACTGGAATGCCAGCTTCCAAACATAACTTAATATTATCAAAAGCAGCATCTGGAGTACTAAACTCAATTGCTACATCACAATTGGTTAAAGCCTCTTTAGTTAAATCTTGGGTATTGTATTTACCAATCTTCAGAACGACTTTATCTGTTGGTGCCACTAAGCGATCGATCGCCTTTCCCATTTTTCCAAAACCAACAATCGCTATCTTCATAAATTAAATTTATTGATTTGCTATCCAGCCACTGTTTGAGCACTTGAAGTCACCAATGGAATAAGTGCTTTCATTAGTCCATCAATGTCTTCTTTCGTATTGTAGTGAGAAAAAGAAAAACGAACTGTTTTTCTTTTTGGATCAATCCCAAGTGCTTCTACGACATGTGAACCTTTTTCTGAACCAGAACTACAAGCTGATCCTCCTGAACAAGAAACACCAGCTATGTCTAATCCTAATAATAACATTTCAGATTTTTCTGAAGCTGGAAAACTAACACTGAGAACTGTATATAAGGAAGGAACATCCAACGGCGTATTGAACTGTACGCCTTCGACATTCTCTTTAAGTTGATCAATAAGATATGATCTTACTGCTGTGATTTTTTCTTCCCATACCTTCATGTTATTGCAAGCTTCATCCATTGCTTTCGCTATACCAACGATTCCATAAAAGTTTTCTGTACCGCCACGCATGTTACGTTCCTGGCTACCACCATCAAGATAGGGTTTGATGGAGTTGGCTCCATTGATGTATATAAAACCTACTCCTTTAGGACCATGAAATTTGTGAGCAGATCCCGAGAAAAAATCAATTGGCGTTTTTTCAACATCTAAGGGGTAGTGCGTCATGGTCTGAACGGTGTCCGAATGGAACAAAGCATTATTTTCCTTACATAACTTTGAAACTCGATCTAGGTCCAACAAGGTTCCTACTTCGTTGTTGGCATGCATCAGACTGACCATTGTCTTTGAAGCTCCCTCCATTGTAAGTAGTGTCTCCAATTGCTCATAATCAACATTTGCTTGATGGTCAACATTCAATAGAATGATCTCAATTCCAAACTGATCTTTGAGTTGATCCAAAGTGTGCAGAACACAATGATGCTCAACAGGAGAACTAATTATACGCTTAACTCCTAAATCACGTACAGAGCACTTGATCGCCATGTTATTTGACTCGGTACCTCCAGAAGTAAAAAAGATTTCTCCAATGCTGCTGTTCAAATGTTGCGCAATTGTTTTTCTTGCAGCTTCAATTGATGCTCTTACTTTTCGACCTTCTGCGTGGATAGAAGATGGGTTGCCATAGTGCTCTCGCATTGCTGGGATCATCGCTTCAATTACTTCGTCACTTATTTTAGTGGTTGATGCGTTATCAAGATAAATTCTCATTACTTTTTTTCTTTTTGTAAGTTTTTACAAACCTACAATGATCTAAATTAGAATTTCGGCTTCAATTAAAATTTGTAAAATGCCTTCCAAATAATTAAGCCATTGATTGAGTCATGTTGTTGACGACTTGCTTGATGCTGTCCGCAAGTTCTTGTGCTTTTTCGCGATTCTTACTTTCCGCAATAACTCTGATAATGGGTTCTGTGTTTGATTTTCTCAAGTGCACCCAATCTTTCCCAAATTCAATTTTTAATCCATCGATAGTATTCTTGGGCTGATCAGCATATTTTTCATCTAATGCAGCAAATATTGGATTCAAATCCATACCTTTTTCGAGTTGAATTTTGTCTTTAACTATTTCATAGGCAGGGTAACTAGCTTTTAGCTCGGTCATTTTCAAATTTTTCTCTGCCAATAAAGAAAGGAAAAAGACAACTCCGACTAAGGCATCACGACCATAATGTAAACCAGGATAAATAATTCCACCGTTACCTTCGCCACCGATGAGAGCATCTACTTTTTTCATTTGAGTCACAACGTTTACTTCGCCAACTGCAGCGGCACTATACGTTACACCATGCTTTTCACTAATATCTCGTAGCGCTCTAGTAGAACTGAGATTCGATACCGTATTTCCTTTTTTCTTACCCAATAAATAGTCAGCGACCGCTACTAAGGTATACTCTTCGCCAAACATTGATCCATCTTCAGATACAAAAGCCAATCGGTCCACATCAGGATCAACAGTGATTCCCAAGTCGGCATTTTCCTTTACGACTGTTTCACTAAGCTGAACCAAATGCGCAGGAATAGGCTCTGGATTATGGGCAAAGTTTCCAGAAAGATCATCATTCAATGGAATGACTTCACAGCCCATTTGTTCCAAAAGCGGAACGATACTGATAGATCCTGTAGAATTGATACAGTCTACAACGACTTTGAATTTTCGATCTGCAATACCTTCTTTATCGACATAGTCCATAGCAATCACTGCATCGATATGTTTGTGCATATAGTCTTTGACTCGCGTGTAGGTACCTAAGTCATCAACTTCAGCAAAAGTCAATTCATTCTTTGCAATGATATCCAAAAGATCTTTGCCATCCTGAGCGGAAATAAACTCTCCTTTATCATTGAGAAGCTTTAAAGCATTCCATTGTTTTGGATTATGACTGGCCGTAAGGATTATTCCTCCTGAAGCATTCTCTATAGGAACAGCTACTTCAACGGTTGGGGTGGTGCTTAGCCCCAAATCAATTACATCAATTCCTTGAGCTAGTAAAGTGTTGCAGACGAGTCTAGAAACGATCTTGCCACTAATTCTAGCATCTCTACCCACAATAACTTTAGGCTTTTTATGAGTTCTTAGGAGCCAAAGGCCATATGCCGCAGTACATTCTACAATATCTACTGGAGTCAGATTATCTCCCGGTTGGCCACCAATCGTGCCTCGAAATCCAGAAATGCTTTTAATTAATGCCATTTTATAGTGATTTTAGTGTGCTATTGTTTGATTTTGGAGAATCGATCTCCAAATGCGAAGTTACAAAAATGGAAAAGGATAAAGTATAGATGGGCGTAAATTAGATATCTAGTTTAGGCATTTTATATTTGTGAAAAAAAAGTGGACTTACTGGCGCTCGATGAAATGCTTTTTAGATGGATAAATATTGATGGCCATAATGTCTTCATGGATTATCTGCTTCCATTTGTTCGTAACAAGTATTTTTGGGGCCCTCTATACATTTTCGCTCTAAGTTTCATTCTCATCAACTTTCCAAAAAGAGGCTTGTTGTTCCTTTTAAGTTTTGCAATTTGTATCAGTCTGGCCGATACCATTAGTAGTCGCGTTTTAAAGAAAAATGTAAAACGATTGAGGCCCTGTAAACAAGAGGAATTCAAATCTGAAGTCAAACTTTTGGTTCATTGTGGAAGTGGCTATAGTTTTCCATCTTCTCATGCTGCAAATCATTTTGCAGCTGCATTTTTTTTCATTTTTACATTGGGAAAAAGTTATCGTAAAATTATTCTTCCATTGCTGGTTTGGGCCGGATTGATCAGTTTTGCTCAAGTTTATGTTGGAGTTCATTTTCCTGTAGATGTGATCTGTGGTGGATTATTGGGTTTTTTCCTAGGGAAATTTGTCGCTTGGCTGTACATTCGATTCTCTTTAGACAGAGGACTTAAAATTGTAGGATAACTATGGGAATTTGGGGCATATTTTTATTGATTGGTACGGTACTCCTTGGTGGTTCTGCTGCTTTCTTTATTAAAAATCCCGACCCTAGTCGACTTAAACTTATACTTTCTTTTGGTGGCGCTTATATATTTGGAATCAGTGTTTTGCATTTGATGCCAGAGGTGTTTTCTTCAGGGTCTCACACTATTGGTCTTTGGGTTATTGGTGGATTTTTTCTGCAACTACTACTGGAACAACTTTCTCAGGGCGTTGAACATGCCCATATACATGCCCATAAGAATGCGAAATCTAGTTTTGCCTTTCAAATTATGATTGGGCTTTGTGTCCACGCTTTTCTTGAAGGAATGCCATTAGGAGGTGATCAAGCATTTCATGCGGGACATAATCATGCGCCGCTGAGTCAAGAATTCTCCATGTCCTTACTTTGGGGGATTATTTTCCACAAAATTCCCGCAGCTTTTGCCCTAGTTTTGGTGCTTTTGGGCTCAGGTTTCAAAAGGTCAACGGTTTGGATATGTTTGATAATCTTTGCTTTGATGTCGCCATTTGGAGCTCTATTTGGCGTTATTACCGACATTGTTACCGGACAACATGCTACTGTTCTTTTGGCTATAGTTTTAGGCTCATTCATCCATATCGCCACTACAATACTGTTTGAAGTCGAGAACACAGGGCAACATTCAGTGTCTTTTCAGAAAATGATCGCTATTGTGATAGGAATGCTACTCGCCGTTTTAACAATTTTCTAGATCAACCAACCAATTCATATCACAGCGACTCTTTATACCAAACCAGCCCAATAAGATGTCCTCTACCAGGCTTACAATGACGGAAAACGAATTGATAGAAGGATGCCTAAGTAATGATCGCTTAGCGCAAAAAGAGCTGTATGATCGCTATAAAAAAGGGATGTATACGGTGGCTTACAGAATTACCAATGATTTTGAATTGGCCAATGACGCTTTGCAAGATGCATTCATCAGCATATTTAAATCCTTGGCCCAATTTAGAAGGGAATCTACAATTGGAGCTTGGATTAAGAGAATTGTCGTCAGAGCGGCCTTGAAAAAAATCAAGTCTCAAAAGAAATTTGAAGAATTACAAGATCATCATACAGGACATTTGATTGACTGGGGAGATTTTTTACAAGCAGAGTATCTTGAAAAAGCAATCCAGGCCTTACCAGCTGGGTACCGATCGGTGTTTGTAATGATCGAAATTGAAGGTTTTTCTCACAAAGAAGTAGGCGAAATGCTCGGTATATCAGTTGGAACTTCAAAGTCGCAATTGTTCTACGCAAAAAAGAAATTAAGAGCTTCATTGGAAGATTATAGATAGTCATGAAGGAAAAAAATAGAATAAAACTTAAAAAAGGATTGCAGGGTCTTCCGGAGTATTCTCCGCCAGATAACATCTGGGATGGCATATCAGAAGACTTGGAACAAAATCCGGTTGATCACGAGTTGCAAGCTTGTATCGCTGAGTTGCCTTCCTATGAGCCGCCAGTTGCAATTTGGGATGCCATTGAGAGTAACTTAGACGAATCCAAAGTTATTTCGATGAATAGATCTACCATGAGGTCTAAGTATTCGAAGTGGTTGGCCGCAGCTTCTATTGCAATGTTGATAGGATTTTCAGGATGGTTCTTATGGAGTAGTGAGGAGTTCTCCGAAGAAGCGATAGTTTCTATATCACATGAAACTAAGGTCAATTTTGATGGTAAAAGATCAGATGATCAGGCTGAAGTTATGATCGGTGAAGTATTGGCAGAAGTAAAAGCAATGCCGCATATGTGGGAAGCTCCAAAAACTGTTGCATTGAGAAAGAGTCTTGATAAAATCAAAGCGTCTATTTATGAGTTTCAGGTTGCTGGTAAGCAATTTGGAATGAACCAAAGAATGCACGAGCAATTGACAGATATGTACAATAAGAGAAATAAAATAGTTCGAACCTTAGCAAGTTTGATATAAATATCATTTTCAATGAAAAAACATTTTTATATACTAACGGCATTAGCTCTGATACTTCCTGGATTTTCATTCGGACAAGAAGTGGTAGAAGTTGTTACTAAGAGTATTCAAAAAAGTATGCCTTTTGAAATTGGTTCTGAAGTTAGTATTGAAGGTCAAAAGGCCGATGTCTATATGTCTACTTGGGATAAAAATCGCATTGCAGTGTATCTTGATATTGTAGCCTCTCATCCTGATAAAGACCAAGCAACGGCAGATCTTGAGAATATGGATTATGAATTGGTGAAGGAAGGTAGTAAGATTGTGATTAAGAATTTCTTGAAGGACAAGGATAAAAAATCTGCTTCTCAACTAGAAGCGAAATACACTATAATTCTTCCAGAATCTTGCCCGGTGAATTTGTCAAATGTTTTTGGTTCCGCTCAAGTTAGAGACTTGTCAAATGCATTAGTTGTTAATGCCTCTTATTGTAATCTTCAATTGACCAATCTGCGAGGCTTCATAGATATCAATACTTCTTTTGGCGATATTAAAGGGCATGACATTGTAGGGAAAGTTAGAATTAAATCCGCTTGGACAGATATGAAATTGTCGCAGGCTGGGGGAGACTGGGAGATTGATGCACAACAAGGCATTATTAAGATCGATGCCTCTGCTAGTTTTGCAAATTTTGACATCGACGCTGATCAATCTGAAATATATATACAGAAGCCAGCGGTAGGACTTTTCAACTATGAGATCATTGCTGGATTGTCTGAGTTGGATTTACCCCAAGAGTTGGTATTCCAGGAGCGAAAAATTGGGAATAATCTTCAAGAAATAAAATTAGAAACGCCCTCTGCAAAAGGTAGTTTTAGAATCAAAAACGACTATGGGAAAATTGTAATATTCCCTTTAGGAAATTAATATAAGAAAGTTTCATACCGAGTTTTTTGAATAAACAAGGCAATCAATTTGAACGTATTGATTGCCTTTTTCTTTGTTTTAGTTTCCGGTATTCTTAAGATGAAATAATATTGTTACATTTAATTTCTTTGTAGAAGAATAAATAAGTATTTCTAGATGAGAAATTATTTCAATACTGGGTTATTGATCACGTTGTTTTTGGCTTCAATTAATTTGAACGCTCAAGACTCATTAGTGCTAGAAAGAACACACTTTGGAGTATTTTGTGAATTAGAATTTAATGGAAGTAGATTATTAGATACCGACTATGGAAACGGTTACCATATTGGAGGATTTTATGAAATCGAAATTCTTGAAAGGGTTAATTGGACTCTACAACTGGGTTACCGTCATAAAAAATATACACCGAGACGTTTTAGTTCAGATAGAATCTACGACTCAGATACGACCTTCATAATAGATAAATTTGAAGAGACACGAATTTCGAATAGGTTAGCGGGCGGGACAGATTTAAAGTTTTATTATGTCAAAAATGAAATCAATAATTTCCAACTATTTCTAGGCTTAGGATATTTCTCAGAGTTCATACTTAATCATGAACGAACTTATGCATACACTGGTTCTACCTTTTACATTACTGATGAGCCAGTAAGTAAGGACTTTCGTAATACTCCAAATTTTCCAAATTCAAATGACTACAAATTTATTCACAATTTTAGTATTTCTACAGGTTTCAGTTTTAGAAAAGTATTGATTGAACTATTCGTAAGAAAAACATCACGAAAAGAGAATTCCGCAGGTGTAGGGGTGAATCTTGCTTACTATTTGAAGTAGTGAACTATTTGCATCGGTACACTATTAATATTATTATTCAGCAGACTCCGTAGCAAAAAAAAAGCAGGCCATTCGGCCTGCTCCATTCACGGGGGATAATTTGTTAAAGCACTTTGCCGTCTTTTACTATTTGACGACTAGCACCAGGGATGATATGTTCTTTGCCTGCATTGTCAACAAACATGAATTGTAAAGCAAAATTTTTGCTTTCCTTTACATCCTTGTTGTAATACACCAATTCTATAGGTTTTCCTTCGTAGTTGAATCCAATACCTTTAGAGTCCAAAGAACTGTTTGGGAAATTAGGATTGCTTTCGACGTAGGAAAGGATTTTGTTCTTATCTAAATCAACAATTTTCAATTTGAAGTTTTTATCAATCAAAGCCGTCAATTGAGGATGATTCATGTTGATTTTAACAATAGAATATCTCCAATCGTCTCCTTTTTTGATTCGCTTCAAAGATTTGCCGAATAACTTTTTTCTTAGTTCAATATTTAGAATATCAACCCGAGTACCAATCATAGATTGATCTAAAGTTCCTTTCGTCGTTGGAGTTACTTCATTCAGGTTTTTTTGGATTTTGGAAGGCTTGGTGTTAACACGCTCTCCCCACTGTTTTTTGGACTTTAAAGATTCCATTTCAGCGAGCAGTCTTGATTGTTTATTGATAAGCGTTTGCATCTCTTTTTTGTCAGCCTCCTTATTTTCAGCTAAGATTTTCATCTGCTTTTTCAGGTTGGTATAAGCTTTATTTAAATTGGCTAACTTTTTATCTACTAAAGCGATATACCTTTTCTGTTTGGTGTCATTTTGACGATAAGAGACCAGTTTTTTCTGCATCCGCATAACACTATCTCGCATTATACCGGTGTGCTCTTCAAGCATAAAATTTTCTTCTTCTAAAGCATCGTTCTCTTTGATTTGTAGATCGAGATTCTCACTTAGATAGCCAATTTCTGTTTTCTGTTTTTCAATAGATTTATTTTGCGCCTCAATTTTTTTGAATTGTTTTCCAGAGACAACAATTGATCCCATGAGTATTGCGAAGCCTAAGACGCCTAAAACTAGTTTATTCATTATGGTGTATTTTCTTAAGGATTAGAACCAAAACTTAGTTCGTAATATAATTTTTCTGATTCCTTACCAATTGTTACTACAATTTCTTGGGTAGCGTTTGCAGGAAAATCATTTATCGTACTTGATGCGATACCGGAAAAGGTATAACGGGTTTCTTCAGGAGAAATTGATGAGTTTATAAGCGATAAATTTTTATAATAGTCAACAGTTCGTTCATCGGTGTTGATCATTCGAATCGCGTCTCTCAGGTAATTTCCAGAGCTATTTTCAATTATTTTTTTAGTATCGTTTTTAACTAAAATTTTCTCTTCGGGAATGAAGGTGGTTAGCTTATTCGATATCGAAAGAGAATCTGTATGCTGACACCCCAATACCAGTCCGACCAGCAGATAGGACAACAGCGAAATTTTTAAATAATGTTTCATAGTCATTGTTTTTGGATTTCTAAGCAAACCGATTGGATCGAGAATTGGGCTTAATTCACCGATTTTTCTGGTTCATATTAGAAATTATCAAATATTATTCCAATTTTTAATGTGTTTGTAATTATTCCTTTTTCAAAAGGTTTTATTGTTCCCTTTCTGTATTTTCACGATCAAATTTTATAACCATAATGACAAGAAATCAATCAACTCCATTTTTACTAATGGTCAGACCTAAGGCCTTTGGATATAATGAAGAAACTGCGAAAAGCAATGCGTTTCAAAGCTTTGATAGTCAAGCAAATAGCTCGGAAGTGAGCGAAAAGGCACTCGCTGAGTTTGACGCGATGGTCACCGAGCTAAAATCTAATGGAATGGTAGTGATGGCGGTAGAAGATTCTGAGTATCCAGTAAAACCTGACGCAGTTTTTCCAAATAATTGGTTTTCTACTCAAATTGGAGGTACTATCTATACCTATCCAATGGAATCACTTACCCGACGAGCTGAACTCAGACCTGCGATTATTGATCAAGTTGGAGAAAAATTCGTTGTAAATGCTTCATTTGACTTATCAGATCGGGCAGATGATGATCAATTCCTTGAAGGAACTGGAAGTATGATTTTAGACAGATTGAATAAAATTTGCTATGCTTGTTTATCACCTCGAACGAATGAAAGAGTGTTAAAAGACTGGTGCAAAATCAGCGGATATACTCCTATCGCCTTTACCTCTGTAGACGGCAATGACCAAGAGATCTATCATACAAATGTGATGATGGGAATGGGAACCGAGTATGTGGTAGTTTGCTTAGAATCGATCAAAAATCCATCGCAAAAAAGAGCTTTGATAGAATCTTTTAGAAGCTCAGGCAAAGATATTATAGACATTACACTGGATCAAGTCAATGGTTTTGCTGGCAATGTGCTGGAGATAATGAATACAGACAATCAGAAGTTTTTGGCGATGTCTGCTCGTGCAAAAAGTGTTTTAACCGATGATCAAATCAAGCGAATTGAGAAATATGCCAAAATATTAGCCTTTGAAATCCCAACTATTGAAAGATACGGTGGGGGATCAGTGCGATGTATGATAGCTGAGTTGTTCCTTGATCCAATTCGCAGTGAGTAGCTTTTAAGTTTTGCACTTTTGTCATTGTTAGTAAAAAGTCGATTAATTAAATGGCCATGGATGCTTATTAATAATCGATTGTAACTATTTTTGTTCTAACAATTCACCTAAAACATCCATTATGAAAGGATTTTTCATGAGCCTTGGCCTTATGCTATCAGCTGGGCTATTATTCGGACAAAGTAATTTAGTCATCACCGCAGTCTATGATGGGCCGTTATCCGGAGGTTTTCCAAAAGGAATCGAACTTTATGCCACCGATGCTATTGCTGATTTAAGCACCTATGGCATAGGGGTGGCAAATAATGGTGGTGGATCTGATGGGCAGGAATATACTTTTCCAGCGGATGCAATAGCCGCGGGAGCGTACATTTATGTGACTCCAGATGCGGCGGGTTTTATGACATTTTTTGGATTTGAAGCGAATTACATTGACAACATTATGAATGTTAATGGTGATGACCCAATCGAGCTGTATCAAAATGGAGTAGTAGTTGATGTTTTTGGAGATGTAGCACTGGATGGCACAGATGAACCTTGGGAATATCTTGATGGCTGGGCTTCAAGATTGCCAGGAACAGGACCAGATGGAGATTCGTTTGTTTTGGGCCATTGGATTTATTCTGGAAAAGATGCTCTCGATGGAACAAGCACTAATGGAACAGCTCCGAATGCTGTTCCTTTAAAAACTTATGACATTGCATTTACGGCGGATGCAACAATTGTTGCCTCTAATTTTCAATGGACACCGGCAGACATAACAATTGAAGTAGGCGATGTTATCGAATTTTCAAACGCAGGTGGTTTTCACAATGTAGATGGTTCTCTAACTACTTACCCGAACAACCCTGAAGGTTTCAGAAATGGTGATGCTTCAACAGACCTTTGGGCTTATAATTTTGCATTCAACATTCCTGGAGTTTATGACTTTGAATGTACACCTCATTCGGCTAATGGAATGGTAGGCACCATCACAGTAAACGCGCCAGCAGGACCTACTTACTCACCCGCTACAATTGCTGCCATTACAACTGTAGATGCGACTGGTTTGCCTGACTCAATAAATACAACTTCTGAAATAACTGGTGTGGTCTATGGAATTGATTTTTCAGGAAATGCCACAGCAACTTTCACAGTAATTGATGCTACTGGGGGAATTGGAGTATTTTCTTCAGAAGCAATAGGCTATACAGTAACGGAAGGTGATAACATTACAATCAAAGGAACAGTTGGATTGAACAATGGATTAACAAGAATTTCTGCAGATGAATTGGTTGTGAATTCTTCTGGAAATTCGATAGCTGATCCGTTAGTAGTTACTGCACTCAACGAAAGTACAGAAAGTGAATTTGTGAGAATAAATAATCTTACCCTAGTTGATGCAACAGAATGGACGGGTACTGGAGGAAGTTTCACCGCCAATGCAACAGACGGAACCAATATGTACGCTATTAGAGTAGATTCTGATTCTGAGGTTGCTGATCGCCCAGCACCTCCAGGAACTTTTGACATCATCGGTTTGGGATCTCAATTTGATACAAGCAGTCCTTACGACGAAGGCTATCAAATTTTTCCTAGAGTCAATGCAGATGTAATCTTACAAGGAGGGGCAGTGCCAATTGCTGCCAATGATGTTTTGAACTTGGCTATTAATGAGAATGGTTCTATTAACGTTTTACTGAATGATTTCATTCCAGGAATATTCGATGAAATTACTTTGCTAACTACAGCTACTTTAGGACAAGCGGAAGTAATGGATTCAACTATTTCCTATTTTCCGCTTCAAGATGAATGTGGCTCAGAATCACTCGAATATCAAATTTGTAATACCGATGGCGCTTGTGATACTGCGATGTTAGTGATAAATATTGAATGTCCTCCTTCATATCCAGAATATGATATTGCTACTGTAACTTCCGTAGATGGAACAGGTACACCAGATTCAATTGGTCAAGATTGCCAGCTTACAGGGATCGTGTATGGTGTAAATTTAAGACCATCGGGTCTTCAATTTACAATCATAGATAAGAATGATGAGAATGCAGGTATTGCAGTGTTTAACAATACTGGTGATTTAGGTTATACGGTAACTCAGGGTGACGAAGTAACTGTTCAAGGTGCAATTGGATTCTTTAATGGTTTGACTCAAATTAATGCGGATGCAGTTCAACTCGTATCGCAAGGAAATAGTTTGTTTACTCCTGCTGATGTAACTGCAATTGATGAATCATCAGAATCTAAATTGGTTAGAATTACTGGCTTAACACTTGTAGATGAAACAGATTGGTCAAATAGCGGGTCAGGATTCAATGTTAGAGTTACAGATATGACTAATGAGTATGTCATGAGAGTGGACGCGGATACAGATATATTTGGAACAACTGCTCCAACTATGTTGTTTAGTTTGACTGGAATTGGGGGACAATATGACGAAGATTCTCCTTATGATGACGGTTATCAATTGGTTCCAAGAGATTTAGGTGATATTGATTTCGGTTCCTCTACAGCAGAAGTTGTCGATCTAGAAAACTTGGTAAATATTTATCCAAACCCTGCACAAGATTTTATAAAAATTGAATCTAAATTGAATTGGGAATTGGTTAGAATTATTGATTTGAATGGTGCAATTGTTAAAGAGTTGAATATGTTGGATAACAATATTTCAATCAATGGTTTGAGTGCTGGTCCTTACCAAGTAATGTTTGTGAACAAAGATCAAGTAGGGTCTAAAAAATTGATTGTTATTCGTTAATATTAAATATTAATTGGTTAAAAAGGAGACATGGAACCAAGCTGTTTCATGTCTCTTTTTATTCAATACAACAATTGAATTTGCACCTTTCTTACTCTGATATCGTTTATATACTATGATGAAAATTGGTTTATGTTTATCAGGAGGGGGAGCGCGAGGAGCCGCGCATGTCGGAGTTATTCGCGCAATGCAAGAACATGGGATAGAAATTGAAGCAGTTTCAGGGACTTCCGCAGGAGCCTTGGTTGGAGCAGTTTACTGCGCTGGCAATTCTGTTGAAAAAATGACTGAATTTTTAAAAGAAGGATCAATTTACAAAACTATTAAATTTGGAATCCCTGATCGTGGATTAGGCGACCTCAATTTTTTATACAAAGTACTTCCTCAATATATTAAAGAAGATACTTTTGAGGGGTTAGGAAAAAAATTGTTTGTAACCACAGCCAATTTAAATAAAGGCAAAAAACAGGTATTCGAATCCGGTGAATTATTTAAGCCGGTCATTGCCTCATGCGCAGTTCCTCTGGCCTTTTCTCCTGTAACTATTAATGATGAAATCCATTTAGATGGTGGTACAATGGATAACTTTCCAGTAGACCCACTTATCGAAAAATGCGATCTTTTAATTGGTGTTAATTTGCTGCCACAATTGGAAGTTGGTTCTAAATCATTGAATTCATTTAGAGGCGTTTTAGGTCGAGTTTTTGACTTAAGTATTTTGGCCAACACTACGCCAAACATCGCTAAGTGCGATATTGTAATTTCTCCAATCAAATTACACAAGTATAAAATATTTGATTTTGGAAAAGTAGATGAGCTAGTTGAAATTGGCTATGAGTCAACTTTGCATTCAATGGATATCATTAAATACCATATCGAGAATTATAATAACAAGGATTAATTTAGAAATACAGCGGTTTCTTTCTTACTCAAAATTTTCACCTCAATATTTTCCTTTAAAGTTGTGGCAAGACTAAGACCTACATATTTCACACTGACTGGAAATGACTTATGCGTTCGGTCTACGAGCACAGCAACCTCTACCTTCTTAGGCAATTCATCAAATAGGGGTTTCATCGCGTAAAAAATAGTCCTGCCGGTATTTGCCACATCGTCGACTACTATAACAGTCTTTCCTTGAATAGCAGAACTATCAAGGCCAATATTAATTGGATTGTCTACTGGGCTAGCCGGACTCAAACTCAGATTAGTAATTTCAGAACCGATGTCAGATATCTTCTTAAACTCTGACTGTAAGCGCTTGGCAAAGCGCAAACCATTGTTATTGATGCCAGCGAAAATAATACCTTCAGCATCCAAATTGTTCTCTAAAATTTCTATCGCCAGACGTTTTATTTTCTGGTCAATTTGTAAAGCATTTAAGATTTCCATTAACTGTTAAATTTTAGTAATTTCAGCTGTTTGCCAGATCCAACTTAAATCAAATCTAAATAGGCATTTTTTAAAGGCATTTGTTTTGCTGCATAAAGATAGATTGTAATTTTAGACTTGGTATAATCGGATAAACTTTAATTTCAACTTATGTTGCAACAAATTGCTTTTGCGTTACTTACGGTCACCTGTTCTTATTGGGCCTACAAGCAATTCTCAAAGATTAGAAGAAATATTCTTTTGGGAAAAGATGAGGATTTGACTGACCAAGAAGGAAAGCGTTGGAAAAATGTGCTCTTAATCGCATTTGGGCAGAAAAAAATGTTCAAAAGGATAATCCCAGCAGTTTTTCACTTGTTTATTTATGTCGCTTTTCTTTTTACTCAGATTGAATTGATTGAAATTTTCGTTGATGGTTTCTTTGGTCAACACAGATTTTTCGCCCCGTACTTAGGAATTCTTTATCCGATTATTATCAGCACGATAGAAATTCTTTCAGTTCTAGCCTTTGTAGCAACCTTCGTTTTCTTGGCCCGAAGAAATTTATTAAAAGTCCCACGATTGGTCAAACCAGAAATGAATGGCTGGCCTAGTATCGATGGTAATTTGATTCTCTTTGGAGAATTGGCCTTACTTTTCGGAATTTTCTGTATGAATGGTGCCGATGTAGTGCTCCAAGGAATTGATCCTGAACATTACTATGACCCTGGCGTCTTTGTAATTTCAGAATGGATGGGACCATTAGCTTTTGGATGGATGAGCGAAGGGATGCTTCACTTCGTTGAACGATTTGGCTGGTGGTTACACATCATCACAGTTTTTGCATTCTTAAATTATTTACCTTCTTCCAAGCACTTGCATATCATGTTGGCATTTCCAAATACTTATTATGCCAGATTAAACCCTCCTGGAGAAATGCAAAATATGCCGGAAATTATGGATGAAGTAAAATCCATGATGGGACTTACTGATGGACCTGAACCCGATATGAATGCAGAATTGCCTGAGTTTGGTGCCAACGACGTTTTTTCTCTAAGTTGGAAAAATATTATGGATGCCTACACTTGCACGGAATGTGGAAGATGTACTTCGGTCTGTCCTGCAAATCTAACCGGCAAGAAGTTATCCCCGCGAAAGATACTAATGGACATCAGAGATCGAGCGACGGAGATTGGTGATAATCTCGATTCAGGTCATCCAAAGTGGGTAAAGGAATCTTTGAGAGGAAAAGAAGCTTTGAAGCCTAGCAACTATGATGATGGGAAAAGCCTTTTTGATTACATCAGTCGAGAAGAAATTCATGCTTGCACAACTTGCAACGCTTGTGTAGAAGCTTGCCCAGTTTTAATTAATCCTTTAGATCCAATCTTAAGAATGCGTAGGTATGAAATACTGACAGAAAGTGCTGGACCTCAAGAATGGTTGCCTATGTTTAACGCCATTGAAAATAGTGGTTCAGCATGGCAAATTCCTGATCCAAGAGACAAGTGGGCGACCGATGCTACAAATAATGATGCTTAATATGAAAAGTATATTTAGAGTTTTATGCTTCGTTCTGTTATTGACCTCATTGACAAGTAATGCGCAACATACTTTTTCAATAGTGGCAATTGATCCAGCTACAGGAGCAATTGGAAGTGCTGGTGCTACCTGTTTGAATACATTGGATTGTGCCGTTTGTACCGCTCAAATTATCTCGGATATTGTCCCTGGAAAAGGAGCCATAAATGCCCAAGCTTCTGTTTGCATTCCAAATGTAAATTTAGAAAATGGTATCGCTCAAATTGCTTCAGGAGTGTCTGCAGAAGCTTGTTTGAATTGGCTGCTTGTTAATGATGCCTGTACAGCTGGTAATTTTACAAACAGACAATATGGAATTGTCTCAATTAATGATCAAGGAGATATTTCATCAAAAGGATTTACAGGATCAAATGCATTAGATGAAGCGAATCATATAGAAGGACCCAATTATGCAATCCAAGGAAATATCTTAATCGCAGAAAATGTTCTAGATTCAATGGAAGCTGGATTCTTGAGGCCTGGTTTAAATTTTGAAGAGAAAATTATGGCGGCATTACAAGGAGCCAATCGCCCGGGTGCCGACTCAAGATGTTTGGATCAAGGAATTAGTTCCAAGTCAGCGTATCTTAGAATCGCTTATCCAGATGATACACCCGGTCAGTTTGGCATTGACCTGTTAATTTCTTTGTTGCCAGAAGGAGAAGAACCTATTGATGCACTTCAACAGGCATTTGATGCTTTGAATATTTCTAATGTATTTCAAACTGGAATTGGCGAAAAAGTCATGAATGTATTTCCAAATCCTGTTCAGGAAAGCCAAGTTCATTTCGAAATATTGAATTACATAAATGAGACGTTCGATTTCGAATTATATGATGCTTCAGGAAAACTAATATTTGCAAATTCCTTGACGGGAATTTCCGGAATCATTGATTGCTCAAGGTTACAATTGGAGGGAACTTATTTTTATAAAGTGAAAACGAAAGGTGGGGAATATTTACAAATTGAAAGATTGATTTTTCTTAAAAAATAGATTAATGTCAGAAAGTTTAATTGTGCCAAGAATGGCTGATATGGCAGCCCAGGGTAAGACTCCCGAAATTCTTTTTTGGGTGGGATGTGCTGGTTCATATGACCCTAGAGCACAGAAAGTAACAGTTGCGTTTTGCAAAATTTTAAATAAGGTTGGAATTGAGTTTGCAATTTTAGGCCAGGAAGAATCTTGCACAGGTGATCCAGCAAGAAGAGCTGGAAATGAATTCTTGTTTCAAATGACTGCACTTCAAAACATCGAAACTTTGAAGATGTACAATGTTAAAAAAATTGTTACCACTTGTCCTCATTGTTTTAACGTAATTAAAAATGACTATCCGGCTTTGGGAGGTGAATACGAAGTGATTCATCATACCCAGTTATTGGCAAGTTTGGTGGAAGAGGGGAAAATTGCTTCTTTTGAAAAAACAGGGGATAAGATAACCTATCACGACTCCTGTTATCTGGGTCGATCCAATGGTATTTATGAAGCCCCAAGAGATATTCTAAATGCTTTGACTTCTGATGTTGCCGAAATGCAAAGAGCGAAGGAAAAAGGACTTTGTTGCGGTGCAGGTGGTGCGCAAATGTGGAAGGAAGATGAAGATGGTGATAAGCGAATCAATATTGAAAGAACAGAAGAAGCTTTGGCAACGGGAGCCAAGAAGATCGCAGTAAACTGTCCATTTTGTTTGACTATGATGAGTGATGGGGTAAAAGCTGCTGAAAAACAAGATGAGGTAATGGTTTATGACTTAGCTGAGTTGATTATTGATAATCAGAAGTGGTAGAACTTTTTTACAGTTTTTTTGATTGTATTTAAAGAATATATAGTTATGGAAATGAATTTATCTGATGACTCGAGAGTTTGGATTTATCAATCTAATAGAATTTTAACGGAACAAGAAGTTGGCGAAATTCAAATACATTTAGACGAATTTTGCAAAAAATGGGCGAGTCATAGCCAGCAGTTGAAAGCGGCGGGTAAAGTAGTTAATAATTCTTTTGTGGTATTGATGGCAGATGAATCTCAAGCAGGGGCCAGCGGTTGTAGTATCGATAGTTCTGTTCATTTTGTCAAAGCTTTACAACAAGAGTTCGAGATTGATCTTTTCGATCGGATGAATTTCTCTTTTGAAACTGAAGATGGTATTCAAATCGCTAATAGAAGTGCCTTCGAAGCACTTTACAAGTCAGGAAAAATTAACGATGCCACCTTAGTCTATGATACTTTAGTCAAAACTAAAAAAGACTTCGATATAGCCTTTAAAAAGCCACTGGCAGATAGCTGGCATCA
>CALFWO010000010.1 GCA_937928045.1 uncultured Saprospiraceae bacterium
TATCGTGGAAATTGGGGTTCTGGAAACTCAGCAGATCCAAATGGTGACCATATTATTGTCCCGGATTGGGATATCGGAACAACCGAAGGTGGTTCTTCTGGTTCTCCTCTTTTTGACAAAGAAAAAAGAGTGATTGGACAACTACATGGAGGAGGAGCAGCTTGCGGAAATGATCTTTATGATTCATATGGTTGGTTTTATGCATCTTGGGAAGGAGGAGGGACTCCCGGTACAAGACTAAGAGATTGGTTGGATCCAGATAATACAGGAGTTACTTCTGTAAATGGTTTAGACTTGGATTTATTTGTATCTGCAAACCCATCCAATACTTCGATCTGTGCACCACAAGACATCACTATAGATATTCAAATTTCACCTAATTTTGAAGATGCTGTTTCACTTTCCTTAAGTCCAGCCCCACCAGCTGGTGTGGTTGCATCGTTCTCGCAAAATCCGGTGAATCCTGGCGAAAACGTAACGCTATCTTTTGCCAATACTCAAAACTTTGGTGCTGGATCATTTTCTTTTAATATTGAAGGAACTGATGGTACAAATACAACAAATACGACCGTTGGGATTAATTCAGTTATTGCTTCCCCAGAAGCCACTACCTTAACCGAGCCAGCAGATCAAATCATTGATGTTCCAACCAACTTAAATTTTGCATGGGAAAATCAAGCCGATACAGAGCTCTATGACTTTCAAATTGCAACTGATGCTAATTTTGTTAATGTGGTTACAACAATTAATGACATTGCTGGAACTTCAACTTCGGTAACCAATAACTTAGATATTCTTACAGATTATTTTTGGAGAGTTAGAGGAATAAATATTTGTGGAGCTGGTGATTGGACTAATGCTTTTACTTTCAAAACCGCCAGCATATTCTGTAGTACTAGTCCTTACCTAGGGGATCCCCAAGTTATTGGAACCTCAGCTGGAGATTTGGCTTCAGCCATTCAAGAAATTTCACAAACTGGATTTATTAACGAGGTGAAAATTTCAAACCTACAAATTGATCACACTTATGTGGGTGATTTAAACGCAAGATTAATTGCCCCAAGCGGAACCTCTGTTTTGCTTTTTGATAGAATCGGAGCAGATGGAGGAGGATATGGTTGTGGAAGTAATAATCTTGTTCTTTCCTTTAGTGATTTTGCAACAGCGACAGCCCAGGAATTAGAATCGACTTGTAATGATAATCCTGCCGCTTCTGGAGAATTTCAGCCGCTAGAACCACTTTCAGTTTTCAATGGAGAAGACCCAAACGGTGTTTGGACCGTTGAGGTTGCTGATTTTGCAGCTTCCGATGGAGGAGAGATAGTTGCTTTTGATATTGATATTTGTGCCAGCTTACCGAATACAACTGATATTATTCCTGTTGCTGATGAAATTGAAATTTGTCAGAATTCAAGTCAAACTTTTTCTATACTAATTGGTACAGCTTATAATAATCCTGTAACGCTTTCTGCTTCTGGGATACCTGCTTCTGTAGTTTTGACTTACTCTGAAAATCCTGCAACACCCGGATCTTCAGTAGATGTAACCATTGCATCTGGAAATACACCAGTCGGAGATTATATGGTAGAGTGGTTAGGTAATGATGGAATCAATTCAGGTAATGGAGGAATAAACCTAGAAATTATTGATGAACCTGTTTCCTTTTTATTAAATAGTCCGTCTGACGGTGCTTATGATGAACCTCAATTGACGGAATTTAACTGGGAGTCTAGTCCAGGTGCAACTTCTTATCTCCTTGAAATATTTGAACAAGGAACAGCTGTTGTCGTAGCAAGTGAAACAGTTACAGAATCAATGGCAACTGTTGCATTGGCCATTGGAGGAAAGTACGATTGGACAGTGACTTCTTTTAATGATTGTGGGGAAGCTGCAGCGATAAATACTTGGTCTTTTGATGTAATCGGAGACCTTGGATTTTCATCAAATGTTAATAATGTAAATTCTTGCATTGAAACTGACATTGATTTTAGCTTGACAGTTGGTGAAGGATATTTTGCTCCAGCAACCATCGATTATTCCATAGCTGGTAATCCTTCGGTTACCGTAAATTTTGATCAAGACCAAACAATGGTATCCCCTGGAGATGTTGTTACCGGAACTATTAATTTTGATGCGACTAATTCATCTGGAAATTATCCTGTTGTATTTACAATTTCAGATAGTGACCATAATTCTAATACTCAGTTGACTGTTCAGATAGAGGCTGAGCCCGGGGTATTTGAGTTGTTAACACCTATTAATACTTCGGAGGTGCCAATGACTCAACCTTCTTTAGATTGGGGGAATTCTCCAAGCGCCGATGAATATAACTTGGTAGTAGCTTCTGATCCAGACTTTAATAATGTAGTTGTTAACACAACACTCAATTCAACAGCCTATAATTTCAATAGTGATTTGGAAGTTGGTGTAACTTATTATTGGATGGTTTCATCCAGTAATCCTTGCGGAGAGTATCAATCTGAAATTTTTTCATTTAAAGTTGTTTCGCTATCGATTTCGGAATTGGATGGTTTAGAATTTCAAGTAGTACCAAACCCTTTCAAAGATTTTGTCGATGTTCAAGTCTTAGGAGAAATGAATAGCGATCGAAATTTTGAATGGAATTTAGTAACTGCAAATGGAATGACTATTAAATCAGGAAATATACAAGGCAATTCAACGATGGTCTCAACGGATGAATTACCAGCTGGTGTATACTTTATTCAAGTTACGAATGCACAAGGACAAGTAGTTCAAAAAATTGTGAAGTTCTAGAACTGAATTTAGGAAGTTATAGAAAAAAGCATCAATTCGATTTTTCGATTTGGTGCTTTTTTGATGGATGGATTTTATCCTTATTTTCGCTTCAAAATTAGAAAAATGATCAAAGCAAATAATACAGATAGAAAGTCGTGGATCCATATCCCTGCAAATAGTGATTTTCCGCTTCAGAATATTCCTTTCGGTGTCATTCAACCTTTAAATCAAGCTCCAAGGTTGGCAACAAGAATAGGTGATTTTGCGATTGATTTATTAAAAGTTTCAGAGCTAGGCTTTTTTGCAGATTTCGATTTGCCGAAAGCAATATTTTCTCAAGCCTATTTGAATGATTTTATGGCTTTGGGACGAGCGACCACAAGAAAAATTAGGGATCGGATTGCGGATCTTTTTGACGACGCTATAAACAAATGGAATTCGCGTGAAATGAAGGATGAATTGTTATTTCCCTTGGGAGAAGTCGAAGTCCTGATGCCTATAAAAGTAGGAGATTATACAGACTTTTATTCAAGTATAGAGCATGCAACAAATTTGGGGAAAATGTTTAGGGACCCTGCCAACGCGCTATTGCCGAATTGGAGACATATTCCAGTAGGATATCACGGCCGCGCATCTTCAATAATCGCCTCAGGCCAAGAAATTCAACGTCCATATGGACAAATGAGGCCCGATCCAGAGAAGCCACCAGTCTATGGACCTTGCCGATTGTTAGATTTTGAGCTAGAGGTTGGGTTCGTAATAGGTAAAGAAAACGAACTGGGACATCCGATCTCAGTTCAAGAATCAGAAGACCATGTTTTTGGGCTCTGTTTGTTTAATGATTGGTCGGCCAGAGATATTCAAAAGTGGGAATATGTACCATTAGGACCATTTTTAGGAAAAAATTTCGCTTCAACTATTTCCCCATGGATAGTAACCCTGGATGCTCTGGAGGCTTGCAGAGTTCAAGGACCCGTGCAAGATCCAGAAGTACTTCCTTACTTAAGATCTGAGGGCAAAAAGAACTTTGATATACATTTAGAGGTGATTTTGACTACGGAATCTGGTGTAGAGCATGTATTGTCAGAATCAAATTTCAAGTATATGTATTGGAATATGGCCCAACAAATTGCTCATCATTCCGTAAATGGTTGTAACCTGCGCGTTGGAGACATGGGTGCTTCTGGAACGATTAGTGGCCCTGAACCAGGTTCTTACGGCTCGATGCTAGAGATTTGCTGGCAAGGAACCAAGCCGGTAGAACTAGCTGATGGTTCACAGCGTAAATTTTTGCAGAATGGAGATACCCTCACTTTAAAGGGATATGGTATTTCAAATGGCATTAGAATTGGATTTGGTGAAGCGTCAGGAAAGATTGTAGACAGAATATTGGCCTAAAATAAATAAATGGCGATCAGAGAAGCTTTAGTTAGGAGTCTTCGTAAACTAAGAAAGTTGCATCGCTTTTTAGGATTAAGCATTTCCTTTTTCCTCATTATTTCTGCGGCCACAGGAATACTTTTGGCGCTAAAAAAAGATGTCAATATTATTCAACCTCCTACACAAAAGAGTACTGTAGACAAATCTCAACCTTGGTTAGAAATACCTGACATTTCATCAATCGCTCAAAAGGCATTAACTACTCAGCATCCTGATCAGATGGCCAATGTGGTGGATAGAATTGATGTAAGGCCAAATAAGGGTATTGCGAAGGTGATATTTAAAGAGGGAAATTGGGAAGCGCAAATTGATGGAAGATCTGGTGAGGTTTTGTCAATAGCTAAACGATATTCTGATTGGATTGAATCTTTACATGACGGTTCTATTATTTCTGATGGGTTCAAGTTAATATCTATGAACTACTTAGGCTTTGGAGTGATTCTTCTAATTTTGACAGGGATTTATTTATGGTGGGGTCCAAAGAAAGTAAGATTTTCTAGGAGAAGGAGAGAATAATAATTACCAATACAGGGCATGAAATTTCAACCCCTTTCCTTGTGTAACAGAAAGGGTAGGGCTCGGTATTTTGAAAACGTTTAAACCTTTCAATAAAAACCTGACAAAGGGATTTTTAGTTTTTATTCGTTTCAAATCAATATCAAAAGAAAGAAATAGCTGATTAGCTCTTTCAAAATTTTGATTAGGTAAAGTGAAAATTTCGCCATCTTTACTCCAACTATTTGAATATCCACCATATAAGTTTTCTGCACCATAACCGATGGCAATGTTTAGCCAATTTGGAAATCGAGTTTCAGGTTTTATAAATGAGGCAGGATTCATTGATAACCAAATAGTCTGTCCATTATAGTCCTTAATAAATCTGGTGCTGATGGCTTTTCCAAACAAATCTTCGGCTCGAATAGCCGGGGAACTTGTTGAATTACCAGTATTAGATAAAATCGATTCTGAAGAATAAGATGGAAAACGATTGGAAACTTTTAGTACGAATCTCTGATCTTTCCAAGCCAATTCTTGGCCAGCAAAAAGTAAAATACCACCGGTATTAAATCCTATATCGTAAATAGAAAACCCCCATTTTTCCGAATAACCATCGAGTATTTCTATAGTTCCTTGAAATAAAGTTCCCAAGCCCATAGCAACCCAAAGGGCATCTCTTCTTTCAACACCTGTCCACCTCATTACATCAAATGAAAAACTAGTTTGGAAATATGCCGTGAATGAATGTCCTGCTTTGTCCATGTTTTTCCATTCTTTCCAATCATTGAAAGGATGAAAAGCGGAACGCTCAAACCCTTTGTACCAAATTTCATTCAATCCAATTACAGTACCAGTGTAAAGTGCTGCGGAGGTGCCTACTGTGGTCCAAAATCTTGGCTTGGAAAAAGAATCTGAAAGTTCAAAAAAGGACATCTTTTCCTGTGCTGCAGCAATTGTTGCAATGCTTATTAAAATTCCTACTATCAGATTTTTTATAAATAACATAAATAGTGGTTTGGAAAAAGCCCCAGTTTTTTATTAAGCAACGTAAGTTTCTCTTTCAACCAAAGCCAGCAAATCTTTTTCTAGTCGAAGATATCCTTGATCATAACAGAAATAGTATTTTTTACCTGCTTTAGTTTCATAGATGTTAGTGAAGTAGTCAAAATTAAAACCTTCTAATGCGAGTTTTTGAAGCGAAATTTTCGTTTTCCCTTTAGGATTCATTTTCTTCAAAATCCTACGGTTTTTTTTCAGAATTGAATTAACTCTTCTAATTAGATTGGTTGAAGCGCCATTAAGTCGATTGTTAAAAGCTGAACGACACTCCGACGTGCAAAATTTCTTATCAGCTCTTCCAGCCAATCGTTGATTGCATTCCAAGCATGTTCTTTTTTCCATAATATCATAAAGGTACCTAAAGTCAATGGATATAGTACTATAGTCGATTACAAACGTTTACAAACGGAAGTACAGGTTTATTATTAGCCTTTATGTAACGGCTCCCTCAATCTTTGCAATATCAAATCACTTTTAACAAATTCAGTAATTATGAATTCAAGAAATCAAGTACAACTAATCGGTAACCTCGGGGCCGATTCTGAATTGAAACCATTAAACAACGGAAAATCAGTTGCCAATGCGCAGCTCGCAATTTCAAAGTATTACAAGAATAGTGCTGGAGAAGAAGTTAATAATACCCAATGGTTACGATTGACCGGTTGGGGGAAAATCGCTGAAAGGATGGAGCGGATGATGAAAAAAGGAGCGCAAGTAGCTGTTTATGGATCAATTGACATTTCAAATTATCTTGATAAAGCGGGTAATAACAGGTATTCGACTTCAATTATTGTAAATGATTTTATTGTCGTACAGAAATTTACTAAGTAGAACTTAGAAGGAGTCTGTACCATCAGACTCCTTCTTTATTGACTTTCAGTATAAATACCGTTACCTTTGGTATCCAGTATTCCCAAAAACTTTTCCCCCGCACTTACAAACTGCCTGCGTCCCCCTGGGCGGGTTCATTAACTATGGCAGAACATGAATACTACAAATATTTTCATTCATTTGAAGAGTCACCTTTTGAAAAAAGGATTAACGACTTATCTCTTGAGTTGGGGGTATGCTCCACAAAGCATTTCGAAAGAAGGAATCCTTAATATCAAAAATTCTCAAAATTCATTTAGTAAAATTCTCATTTGTGATGAAGAATTATTTCTATCAGGAATAGATTTGACTGAACATTATCGCACTTTAATCTTTAAAGAGTTTAACTCAGACTTATCTTCTCACGAACTAAAAGAAGCCGGAATTAAAGGTTGTTGTTATTTTGATATTACTCCTGGTCAATTCAATCAAGGATTGCGAAGTCTTTTGCAAGGAGATACATTTTTTCAACCAGATAATGATTTACATCGAAAACCCGTCGTTAAAAAAACTGGACTTACCGTATTGAGTGATCTGACTACAAGAGAAAGGGAGGTCTTACGGTACATTGCAAATGAGCATACCAACAAAGAAATTGCGGAAATACTTTTTATTAGTCCAAGAACTGTTGAAACACATCGCAGAAATCTTATTCAAAAACTGAAAGTAAAGAATTCAGTTGGACTGGTAAAGATATACTTAGAATCACGCTCAATTGCTTAGTTACGTAGTAATACGGAAATTTTCATTTTTGCAGGATTTGCAAGATAAGTTATTCAGATTTTGAACATCTTTGTAATCCCATCCAATGACAAGGTTCAATTCAGGATATGCCTGGTTGACATTCATTCCAAACGATTTTTAAAGCATCAAATCTATTTTTTAAAACAAGAAAACATTCCTTAGAATGAAAAAATTATTATTTATCTCAGTCTTTTCAATGAGCGTTGGATTTGCTGGTGCTCAAGGCAACATTAGTAATCTAACACAAAGTGGATCAGAGAATGCTTCTGAAGTTACTCAAGTTGGTGCTACTAATGCTTCTTCTGTTTTGCAACAGGATGATCTTAACTCAACTGTAGTTAGCCAAGCGGGTCAAAGCAATGGATCTGAAGCGCAGTCTGTGGGTGGCGACAACAATTTAGCAATCACTCAAGTTGGTTCTTTAAACTCATCAGTAACGCTTGCTGGTGAAAATGGAAATACATCTTTAGTTTCTCAAGATGGAGCTGGAAACAACGTACGTCAAGAATTAAATGCAGAAGGTGGAAACGCTTTGGCAATTCAAGAAGGAGACAACAACAAGATTATTCAAAATCAAGCTGGTGTTGCTTCAAACACAACTTACTCTCAGCAATTGGGAAGTAACAACATTTCAACTCAAGTTCAGGAAGGTGAAAACAATGCTGTATACGTTGACCAAATTGGTGACGGTGGAGCAAGTTTCATTGACCAAGTTGGAACTTCAAACAATTTGGCTGCTCGTCAGGAAGGATTGAGCAACACATTGAATGTAGCTCAAAATGGTTCGAACAATTTTGCTGGAGGAGAAAATGATGTACTATTGGATCAATTTGGAGACAATAACAACATTGTTTTGATTCAGAATGGTAGCCAGAATGCTGCTGCAGTAATTCAATCTGGAAATACTAACGAAGCTGTAAATACTCAGACTGGTTTAGGAAACAACAGTAGAATTCAACAGTTAGGTAGCAGAAACTCTGCGTCAGTAACTCAAAGTGAAAACTAAGAATTAGACTATTATATTTGTTAGGGGACGGCAATTAGGATTCTTCTTGCCTCCCCTTTTTCCCATTTTATGAAAATACAGCTCGTCATATTACTTTTTTGCTTTTTCTTTTCGTTAAATGCGTCAGGTCAAGTACAAAGTGCTCCAGTGCTTAGTCAACCTTCACTGCAATTATTAGAAGAAGAACTATTGACAGAAACTAATCAATCAATTGTAGAACAGCAAGGTGTTGATAATTCTGTTTCTGTTTTACAACGACAAGCAGGACTCGAAGCTAATTTGGCCGAAGTTATGCAAAACGGAAATTTCAATTCAGCGATTTTGCAACAGCAAGGCTCTGGAAATCAAGCCGCAGTTTTACAAAATGGCCTAAATAATTCCTACGAGTTAAATTTAACTGGTGAAGGAAATATTATTGGAGTTGTTCAAAATGGGAATGAAAACAGCGTTTTGCAAAATTTGGAAGGCGTGAGAAACTTGGAAATTGAAATTTTGCAAGAAGGAAATGAAAATGAAATTATTCAAGAATTGAATGGAAATTCAAATATGGGTTTTCAAATAATTCAAAGCGGAAATGGTCTTAAAGCTGTTATTCGCCAATAGGTAATCCAAATTGCCCCCGCCACCCCCCTCATAGACTTTTCGCATGAGGTTTTTGAAACTTATTTTTACTGCATCACTTTTATTTGGAATCCAAAATTTTTCTTGGACCCAAATAGCTATAAATGAAATTCAAATCTGGTTTGAAGATTCAAAAGAAAGTAATGCAATTTCAATAACGACCAATTTTTTGTCAACAGCCGAAGATCTCGTTGTTCTTAACTATGAGATTTCTATTGCAGCTCAAGAAAATGGAACGTTAAAAAAAATCGATTTTGAGAAAGGTGAATTTTTGGCCGCCCAAAATTTACCAATTCCTTTATCAATCAAAACTATTGAAATTGCTGATAAACGAAAGATAGTGTTGATGCTGGAAGTCTTTCAAGGCAACCAATCGATTGTTCAAGAAGAATTTAAATGGGAAAATAAAGGTTTGAATTTCAATAAAGCTGAAATAGCGGCTGTAGAAGTTCAAAAGCAAAAAGATCAGAAAGAAAATCTGGCGAAGACAAACATTAATGCAATTGAAATTCAACCTCAAAAGAAAACGCAAAAAAGAATCAATAACAATAAAATTGATGCCTTGGAAATTCAAGGATTAATAATTGATGAAACCCGCTCAAAAATAGGAAGAGATTTCTATGAAATATTTTTCCGTAAATGGATTCCGCCAAGAGAAACAAATGGAGATTTTATTATTACAATAAAAGAGTTGCCTTCATTTGGTCGGAGTAGTAGAGTCTCTCTGGAAGTAAATAATCAACCATTGGGAATTCGTAATTTGAATCCTAGATTGGAATATGTTGAACAACAAGTAAATGCAAGTATTCGACAGATTAGAAGTTATTTATCACAAAGGTCCAAAATTTCAAAAGACCTTGAAAACGAAGATACCTCTGGTTCAGGAATTTATTAAAAATGAAACTGATGAAAATATTAAAACATAGCTTGGTCATTTTTACCGTCTTGTTTATGTGTGCCACTGCCGGTGCTCAAGATTTTGTGTATAAACCGGTAAATCCAGCATTTGGCGGGGAAACCTTTAATTATCAATGGTTATTAAATTCAGCTCAAACGCAGAATCTAATCGAGGATCCAAACTCAGTCGATCCTTTTCAAAGTAATTCAACTTTGGATGATTTCACCGAAAGCTTGAATCGCCAGCTATTAAGTCAATTATCTCGAGAATTGATTACCAATGAATTTGGAGATGGAGGTTTAACAGATGGTAGTTATACAATTGGGAATTTTCAAATCTCAGTAGAAACTACCTTGGATGGGGTAGGTATTACTATTTATGATAATGCCATTGGCGAACAGACCCAAATTATCATACCATTTTTCTGATATTTTTTCCATATCATGATAGAAATTCTGGCATCTGCCTGAATTAAGGAGTAACTTGAACGCTTATTCCCCCACACAAATTAATTAAATTAATATGCGCTTTATTCAAGCAGCATGGTGGGGCTTATTTTTCATCCTAATCATTACAATTAATGGTTGTGGTATCCTTATAAATCAAACCGTTGGTCCTACAGAAGCTCGACTTGGTGATATAACAACTACCAACACGGTGCTACGAAGTTTGCCATCACCAAAAGAACCGGTCGTTGTGGCGGTTTATAAATTTCGAGATCAGACTGGACAATACAAGCCAAGCGTTAATGGGACCTCATGGTCTACTGCAGTCACTCAAGGTGCTACTACTATTCTTATTAAAGCTCTTGAGGATTCAAAATGGTTTGTTCCAATAGAAAGAGAAAATGTTGGAAACTTGTTAAATGAGCGCAAGATCATTCGTTCTAGTAGGACTCAATATCAGGGAGATGCCGCAACGGGTCTACCTCCTCTCCTTTATGCAGGAGTAATTCTCGAAGGAGGGATAATCTCATATGATGCAAATGTAATTACAGGAGGTGCAGGTCTGCGGTATTTTGGAACCGGTGGGTCTGGACAATATCGACAGGATCGAATTACTGTATATCTACGAGCGATTTCAACAAGTAATGGAAAAGTACTCAAAACCGTATACACTTCAAAAACTATTCTAAGTCAGTCATTAGATGCTGGGATTTTTCGCTTTGTAAAATTTGGAAGATTACTGGAAGCTGAAACTGGAATGACCTATAATGAACCCTCAGAAATGGCAGTTACTGAGGCTATTGAAAAAGCTGTGCAGTCAATGATAATTGAAGGAGTAAATGATGGGTTGTGGGAATTAGAAGAAGCAAGGGAAGAAGTTTCTCAGGCATTTTTAGATTACAAAAAAGAAAAAGAATCTTTACCTGAATCTGATTTGTTTGGTAAGAGAAAAACAAATAGAAGAGGAGGCTTAGGTTTGGGATTAGGGACATCATCTGTGCAGTATCAGGGAGATTTTCCCAACCCCAACATACGTACCGGTATTGGACTTAAAGCTCAATTTAATCCGTCTCCAAAGGTTGGTATAAGTGCAGACTTTAGCTTAAGTAAATTTGGAGCTGCAGAGTTTTATAACGCAGATATTTCTTCTTTGGATATCAATTTCAACTACCGCTTTTTACCATTTGAAAATTTTACACCAATAGCAAAAGTTGGGTTCGGAGGAATTACATCTAATGTAAATTCTCGATTCGATTTTGGAGGTAATTATTATGCAAAAATGGATGTAGGTGGAGGCTTCGAATATATGTTAAATGACAATATCGGCCTTATGGGAACGGTAGATTATAATTATATTTTTTCAGATGAAATTGATAACGTTTCCCAAGGAAGGTATAATGACTTTTATTGGAAAATTAACGTTGGGTTGAATTTTTATTTTGGTACAGCTTTAGGGGCTAAATAATTAACTAAAATTTACGGAGGTGAGAAATTTATTATTTGGTTTAGTTGCTATTTTGACTTTACTCTTCGGATGTAAGGAAGATCCTATAGTGCCAATAGCCCTAGGTAATTTAGATGGCCGAGTTGTATTAAAAGAAAACGATCAGCCAATTGAAGGAGCAAGTATTACAACCAATCCGCCGACTACCAGTTTAGTAACCGATGCTTTTGGTAGTTTTAGTTTGTCTGATATTCCATCAGGAACGTATAATGTTCGAATTGAGAAGGACAATTTGGTAACTCGCTTGGAATCTGTTTCAGTTCTGCCAAATCAAACTACAGAAGCTACATTTAGATTGGAGCCAGATTCGTTGAATAATTCAGCACCCAGTTCACCACTTTTGAATTATCCAGTAGCAGGACAAGTCATCTCTATTTCTGAAGAATTTAGATGGTATGCAACAGACCCAGACCAAGATGTCTTGACTTTCGATTTGTTGATTTTTAATGCAGATCAAACTGAAACAATAGAATTAACAACTGATACTGAAGATTCCTCTTATGTTGTAGATGAGTTGAAATTTGGACAAAGTTATTTTTGGCAGGTACTTGCTTCGGATGGAACTGAAACTACATTTAGCGAAGTAAAACCATTTAAAGTAGAAGACATACCTGATTTTAGATTTTCATTTGTTAAAGAAATGGAAAATCAGTTGCAAATTTTTACTGGGAATCCAGGAGAGAATGGATATCAATTGACAGATTGCCCTAAAAATGCTTGGCGTCCAAGATTAAGTCCTTTAAGAAATCGTTTGGCATTTTTAGCTAATGTCGGAATCGAAACTCATCTATTTACTATCGATAGAAATGGAGATGAGTTAACTCAAGTTACAACACTCCCAGTAACTGGATTTGATAATTATCAATTAGATTTTTCTTGGTCGCCAGATGGTGCTGAATTCATATATATGAATCAGAATCGCTTGTATAAGGTTAATAGCGATGGTTCGGGATTGGTAGAAATAGCTCAAGCTGCTATTGGATGGACTTTTGTTGAATGCGACTGGTCAGCGCAGACCCAGAACATAGTTGTAAGAATAGTAGGAACTCAACCTCACAATAGTCAGATTTATACCATTGATCAATCAGGAAATTTTCTCAATTTGGTACAAAGTGATATTGCAGGTTCGACAACCGGAGGTGCTTTTTCTATTGGTGGTGATGAGGTCGTTTTTTCTCAGGATGTCTCTGGATTTGAAGCTCCAGATGGAAGACAACTAGATGCTCAAATATTCATCAGAAACGTAAATACTCAACAATTAATAAATTTGTCTGAAGATAAACCAGCAGGAACAAATGATTTAGATCCTCGTTATTCTCCTGATGGCTCACTAATAATATTTACCAACACAAATAATGATGGCATTTCTCCGAAATCTATTTATTCAATGAAATTAGATGGGACAGATAGAGTGCTTCTTTTCGAAAATGCCGAAATGCCGGATTGGGAATAAGCCTTATTCTTTTTCAGAATCATATTTGATCTCTCCAGCAACAATCGTTTTCAAAACTTTGGTTTCGAGAATCTCTTCATCAGAGCAAGAAAGCAAATTGTTTGATAGTAATACTAAATCTGCGTACTTGCCTATATCAATTGAGCCTTTGTTAGATTCTTCAAATGCGGCATAGGCATTTCCCAAAGTGTATGAATACAATGCCTCGGCTCTAGTCATGGATTGCTCTTTGAAGAAAGTAAAACCGTTATCAGATCTTGTTCGCGTTACAGATGCATGAAAAGATGGGATTGGGTCTACATCTTCTACTGGGGCATCAGTTCCATTGGCAATTACAACTCCGGCATCCAATAATGAGCGCCAAGGATAGGCTCCTTCTCTCGATCTTTTTTCCCCTAATCTTTTTTCAACAAAGGGAGCGTCAGATGTGCAATGTATTCCTTGCATCGAGGCAATTACACCAATTGATTTAAACCTCGGTATATCTGAAACGGCAAGGTGCTGAGCATGTTCTATTCGCCAACGTAAGTCTGGTTCTTTTTCTGAATTTTTAGCATATTCTCTTTCCATTACATCTAAAACTTCTCGATTTGCTCGATCGCCAATTGCATGCACGCATAGTTGCATATTGTGCTTAGTGGCCAAAGTAGCAATTCTACTTACTTCGTCAACTGTGGTTGTGTTTTGACCTATGAAATTAGGTCTGTCTTCATATGGATCCAACAACCAAGCGCCATGTGCTCCTAAAGCTCCATCCACTTCTGTTTTAATCGCCTTGCAAGTAAAGAATCCATCTCCTAAATCTTTTATTGGCAATCCATCCATTCGTTTATACATGTCCTCATAACTATGGCGAAGCATTACCCAAAGTCTCAAGTTTAATGAACCATTTTTAGCCAACTCGCTGTACCATTCTATATCTTGGTAGGATGATCCAGCATCTTGAAAAGAAGTTATTCCTTTCTTTAGGCATTCCTCTTCGGCAGTTTTGATCCAATGCATCCATCTGTTTTTAAGTTCTTCGGATGTCATACTCTGTTGAAATTTATTGTAAGGAGTACGGATTAAATCCTGAGCATTTTCCTCAAACATACCAGTTGCTTGACCAAAAGGACCACGAATTATTTTTCCACCTGTAGGGTTTGGAAATTCTTTATCAATTCCAGCAAGGTCCATAGCTGATCGATTGGCAAATAAACCATGTCCACTTGCATGCACTAGTAGAACCGGATGGTTTGGAGCGATTTGATCCAACTCTTCAGAAGTAGGGTAGCCCGATACAGAATTTTCAAAAGGCACTTTCCACTTTTCTTGATGCCATCCTCGTCCAATTATCCAATTACCCTTTGGGGTTTCAGCTACCTTAGCTTCTACTTTCGATAGAATATCAGCCCAAGAAGTATCTTGAAGGAAGTTTAGTCCGTTTAACATTCTTCCTAGTCCAGAATAGTGTCCATGGCCTTCAATAAAACCAGGCATTAAAAATTTTTGATCGGCATTGATTACCGCTGTCGATTCATCTTTTAGTTTCGTTATTTCTTCATCAGATCCAATGGCTATAATTTTTCCATTCTTAATGGCCAAAGCGGAATTTGCTTTTGTTAGACTGTCTAAATGAAGGATATCAGCGTTGATTATAATCGTGTCAGCAACCTCAATTTGTGTGCATGAAGAAAGGAGACAAATGATTATAAGGCTAAGGTGTAAAAATTTCATGCGGTCAATTTAAAAGGAAATTAACTACAAAAATTGGAAGAAAAAAAAGAGCCATCATTCAGATGTGAATGATGAGCTCTAAATCATGTAATAACAAAGTCAAATGTTAAAAGAATTCCCTTGTTAAAGGAAATTCTTTCTAATTATTGAGGCGTGCAGGGTTTAAAATTTCGTTTAGTGTTTATTCGTTTGAGCGGTCAATGTAGATTATTATCACTTTATATTCCACTTAGTAAATGGATTGATAATATCTACTAAAACCAAAATATTTATTGAATAATAATTCGCAATTATCTGAAAATTAATTATTTGTGGTTTTGAAAATTAGGATAAAATATTATATTTGAAATTTGATTAGGTATCAAATCGAAGTGAATTATGGAAAGTCTAGTTCAGTTAATAAAATTTGTAGGTCCAAAGAAATTAAGACAAACCTCGATTTTAGATGATAAAAATGGAGAAACAAAGCTTCATAAGTTGTATCAAGCAATTAACTCCGGAAAACATAAGGATGAGGAGTCAATCGCTCAAACTCTTTTTGGGATTCCGAGTAATGGACCTGTTTTTCGGCAATTGAAGTCAAAACTTAAGACAAGACTGGTTAACAACTTGTTTTTGCTAGAGCCCAATGAAGCTCAATTTAAATCCTATTCAAATGCTTTTCAAAATTGCCGTAAACTGTTCTTTGCATCCGAAATACTTTACTCTAAAGGGGCAAGAGGAATTAGTATAACGCTAGCAGAAAAAGCTTTCAGAATGGCTGAAAAATTTCAATTTTCAGACTTAGCCGAATTATCGGCTACCTTTTTAAGGTCGGGTTATAGGATGGCCGGAGATAAATCAAAAATGAAATTTTACCGAGATCAAGCAAAGATTTATTATCAAAAATATTTGTCAGAAAAAAACATCAAATTGATACGAGAAAATCTAATTGAAGATCTATACTTAAACAGAGGACTTTCTAAAGATGATGTGGACTATATTAATGAGCAAGAGTTAGAATTGAGAAATTTACTTCAGCAAAATGAAAGTCCTTTTTCTATAGTTTTTGGTTACGGCGCACTTTGTATCATTGATGAACTTCGTCATGATTTTCAAAATATTATTAATATTTCAGAGGTTGCGCTAGAAAAACTTTCGGAATATAGTTTTCTTCCTTCTATTTATTTAGTTTCCTTTTATTCAAATATTCTGACTTCTGCTATTGCCTTAGAAAATTTTCAAAAAGGGAAAAAAGTTGTAGAAAAATTAAATCAGAATTTGAAAATTATTCATGGTCTAAATCGATTATATTTAACTAAAAATTTCATGGTATTATCTTTTCGAACAGCTAATTATTATGAAGCATTGAAATTATTTAATGAGACTAAAAACCAACCTATTTGGAGAAAGGCACCGGTAATTGTCAAAGAAGAATGGGATTTGTTTGGAGCATATTTATTTTTTCTAAGTTCCATTAATAAATTAGAGGTGCCGGAAGATAGTTTTAAGGGTTTTAGAATGGGAAGATTTTTTAATTCTATTACTCAAATTAATAAAGATAAGGTTGGATATAATTTGGCATTATTAATTTTGCAAATTATTTATTTCCTTACCAAGAAAAATTATGATTTAGTGCTGGATCATATAGAGAGCTTGGGGGCTTACAATTATAGATATTTAAGAAAAGATGAATCTGCAAGGTCTCAATACTTCGTGAAAATGTTATTAACCCTATCGGATGGAAATTTTCATTTGGCAGCAGTTCAACGAAAAAGTAAGAAGTGGTTAGTCCTTTTAAATAATGAAAAAAGTTCAATTTCCAGTGAAGGGTTGCGATCCGAATTCATCCCATTCAATGTTTTATGGGAAATTATCTTAAATGGTTTGGATAGCAAGATTAACAGAGCAAAAAAGAATAGATCTTAACTTTCAATAAGAACTATTGCTCCCATAATTTTTTCATACAGATCTTCAGGCCTGAAAGGCTTAGATAGATATTCATTTATTCCAGCTTTTTGACAATTCTCAGATTCTTGTTTAGAGCTATGTGCCGTTAATGCAATAATTGGTACGCTAGAAATTTCTCGTATTTTAGATGAAGCTTCAATACCACCCATTATGGGCATTTGTAAATCCATGAGGATGATGTCATAGCCATGTTCCCTGAACTTTTCGACGCCCACTAACCCATTTTCTGCAATATCCACAGAAACATACTTTGACCAAGTTGTTAGAACTTTCTTCGTTGCTATTTGATTTAAGAAATGATCTTCAACAAGTAAGATTTTGATCGGTAGGTCTGGTTTTTCGCCGACAAATGCATTTCTTTTTCTGATTTTTGAGACAGGAATACTCCAATTATAAGTCGTACCACTAACTGCTTTTGAATCAATTTCTAATGTGCCATTTAGTACTTTAATCAACTTCATTACGATGGCAAAGCCTAATGCTTTTTTCAGCTCCTTGTCCGGATTTTCGTAATATTTTTCTAATAAACTCTCTGAATTAAGTAAATCACTAATTTCTACATCTGTAAGTTCCGTACTAGGAGTTTCGAATTGAAAATTTAGTGAAGATTGATCTGAATCTAATTCTGAATGGAAGGTCGTTTTTATATTTATTTTAGCTCCTTCTTTACTATTTTGTATTAAATAACTTGCTAGGTTAATTACAATTTGTGTAAGTTTATCAGCATCAGATTTTATTTTTTCCGGTACCTCACCTTCAATCAAATAGTTAATTTTAACTTTGAGGTTATCACTTTTTATTTTCAATAGACGATCAATACTTCCTAGGAAGCTGTCTAATTTAATTTCCTGATTTTCTACTTCTATTTTATCTGCGACTAAAAAAGAAAAGTTTAACAAGTTGTCAATCATTAAAGACAAATCATCCACAGAGGTTTTCAATCCATCTATGTACTCTTTCTGCTGATCAGCCGCTTGAACATTCTCTAGTAGGTAGGTAAGGTTTATTATTGAAGAAAGTGGTGTTCGAATATGAAAGCCAAGATCTGTTAATACTTCCTCCTTTATTTTAGAGGTCTTTTGATTATAGTTTTTTTCTACGATAAGTTGCTCGCTAATTTTTCGCTCTGTAATATCTTGTAGTGCACCAACAAGTAGAATTTTGCCGTTGATTTCTTCAAAGTTTACTTTTGCTTGAATGATTACGTGCCTAATATTTCTGCCTTCAATTACTAATCTGTGCTCTAATTTATGCTGTTTTCCGTCCTTAGTGGCCAATTCAAAAAATGACTCGACTTTGGTCCGATCTTCTAGGTGAACATAACTAATGTAATCTGATAGGCTTGGCGAAATACTATTTGGGTGAAATCCAAAAATTCTGAAAACTTCGTTGGTCCATTTCATCTCATTTGAAACAATATCCATTTCCCAATTTCCGAAATTGGCCATCTCCTGTGCTTCTACAAAACGCTTTTCAGACATAGCCAGAGTCTTTGCCGTTTCCTCTAATTTTATCTGAGTTTTGTATCTATGCAGAGAATAGCGAATGCTTCGTCCGAGCAGTTTGCCGTCAAATTGACCCTTGACTAGAAAATCTTGAGCACCAGCTTTTACAGCTTGGTTTCCAACGATTTCATTATTGACACCAGTCAAAACAATTACAGGTAGTTTAGGAAATTTAGCTAAAAACGTACTGAGCGTCTTGAATCCTGTACTATCTGGTAAGGATAAATCTAAAAGAACTAAATCTACTTCTTTATTTGTGCATATGTCTGATCCATCAAAAAAGTTGTTCGCCAGCAAAAGCTCATGACGCACTGAGCTTTCTGAAAGTTGAATTTTGATCAAATTAACATCACCAGGGTTGTCTTCAATTAGGAGTAGATTAATTTTTGTCCCAGGATTCATTTAGTTCGTGTTTCTTTGTTTTTAAACCTGCTATTCCATCATAGTCGGTAGAACCGCAATACTTAGCCAGAAATCTTCAATTTTTTGAATGATATCAAAGAATTTATCAAAATCAACTGGCTTGTTGATATAGCAATTAACGTGGAGATTGTAACTTTTTAGAATGTCTTGCTCAGCATTTGATGTGGTCAAGACTACTACCGGAATTCTTTTGAGGATTGAATCTGACTTTATAACCTCTAGAACTTCACGGCCATCCATTTTAGGAAGGTTCAAATCTAGTAAAATTAGATCAGGTGTTACAGCGTCTTCGTATTTCTCTTGTTTCTTTAAAAACTTTACAGCCTCTACGCCATCCATTGTAACACTTAACTCAATATTCATTTTCCCCTCTTTAAACGCCTCTTGAGTTAAGCGGACATCTCCAGGGTTGTCTTCAATTAATAGAATATTGATAGGTCTAGTTCTTACCATAGTATAATTTTTTACCTTTTATTCAAACGTCTTTTTATTTTCTTTGTTTCGATTCAAGAAAACATAATTTAAGGCATTTTCAGCTTAATTTACCTTGAAAATTTTTGTTTTCTGGATTTCGAAACTATTAAAAACGTAATTCTTAAGGCTAGGCTGACTAAAGTTATCTTAAGTTTACCGAAAATTACGTGCCAAACTCAATGGCACTTAAATAAGTGAAGACTTTTATATGGTGAAACAAGCAAGATTATTAGAATTGTTAGAAAAGTACTCCAACCAACAAACTTTTAAGGAAGGACCTCAAAATTTGTATGCACCCGTTCGTTATATCCTGGATATCGGAGGAAAGAGAATTAGACCATTGTTAACTCTTATGGCGGCTGAGGCATTCTCCGGAAATGCTGAAGATGTACTTCCTGGAGCGTTTGCAATCGAACTATTTCATAATTTTTCTTTGCTTCATGACGATATTATGGATGAAGCTCCATTACGAAGAGGCCAAAAAAGTGTACATATTAAATTTGGAATCAATGCTGGAATTTTATCTGGTGATGTTATGCTGGTATTGGTATATCAATACCTTAAAGAAATGCCAAATGATGGAATGTTCAAACAAATGATGTCACTCTTTAACGCTGCGGCAATCGAAGTTTGTGAAGGGCAACAACTCGATGTTGATTTTGAAACCATGTCAGAAGTAGAAGAAAGTCTTTATTTAGAGATGATTGAAAAGAAAACGGCGGCTTTATTGGGTGCCGCTCTTGGTATTGGTGCATATCCTTATGCATCTACAGAAGAAGTCACTAAGCTTATTGCTTTTGGTAGAAACCTCGGAATTGCTTTTCAACTAAGAGATGACCTTTTAGATACCTTTGGAGATACATTTAAGGTGGGCAAACAGAAAGGAGGTGATATTCTTCAGAACAAAAAAACAATATTAACAATCCATGCTAAAAATTCAGCCAGTAAAAAAGATAAAGACAGGTTGGAGTATTTGTTTTCAACAATGGGGCTTGACAATCATGATAAAGTAGAAGAAGTCACTGCCATTTATTTACGGTCTGGTTCAAAAAAGTATACGGAGGAAAAAATAGAGGAGTATCAAACGATTGCTTTGAAAAATCTTGTTGAACTCAATTTGGCCGATGATATGAAAAAACCGTTCTTTCAGCTGGCCGAAAGCTTAATGGCTAGACAGTTTTAAAGACTAGAGTTCACTCGAAGTTTAGGGAAATAAAAAAGGAGCAACCACCTTGGCGGTTACCCCTCACACTATGAAACACTATTTCTTATATTCTAAATTGGATGATAAAAATAGATACAACTTTTGTTTCTGCCAAAGAATTCGATAAAAAAGGATGAATTTTGACTAAACTATACTCTAAAATGACAAACCATAGCAGGCCTTTTTAGATTTTTTAAAGATATAGTCTGCAATTGTACCATTCTTTATCAACAGTGGCACCTACGGATTCGTAAAAAGATATTGCCGGTGTATTCCAATCTATTACTTGCCATTTGGTTAAAATCGCTTTTTTTTCAATTGCTATCTTTTTGAATGATTCGAAAAGAAGCTTACCGACTCCTTTTTTCCTATACTCCTCAGTAACAACAAAATCTTCCAAGTATAACATTTTGCCTTTCCAAGTCGAAAAAGTCATGTAGTATATCATCATTCCTATTATTCTGCCTTCATGTTCGGCGACAATGGATTCAAATATTCCTTTTTCAAAACATTTATGGTAATCGTCTATGGTTGCAGTCACTGCATCTGGCTCTTTCTCATATACAGCTAATTCCACTACAAGTTTATGGATTTTGGCTAAATCCCTTTTTTCGGCTTTTCTGATGGATATCTTCATCTTTTTAGGTAAAAAAGAGGATTAAATCCATTTATACCAAAGGATTATTGGTGAATATTTTTTTCGTTGAAATAATCCTCATTTATTTCTAAAAAGGCCTTTGTTTTCTAGTGAAATAGTCCTATCTTTGCAGTCGCTTAAGAGAAAAGGCCATTCCTAATAGTTTTGGTCAATCGATGAGTGAAAAGTATTTTTTTTATAAACTCTTGTAGAACAGACTTTTAGAACAATTTTTGCGATATGCCTACAATCAATCAGTTAGTTAAAAAAGGCCGGAAAAAAATTATTGTTGCATCTAAATCTAGAGCATTAGATTCTTGTCCTCAGAAAAGAGGGGTTTGTACAAGGGTGTATACAACTACTCCTAAGAAACCAAACTCAGCTTTACGTAAAGTTGCCAAGGTGAGATTGACAAATGGAATTGAGGTGATTGCTTACATTCCTGGAGAAGGTCATAATCTTCAAGAACACTCAATTGTGTTGATTAGAGGAGGTAGAGTAAAAGATTTACCTGGGGTTCGTTACACGATTGTTCGTGGTGCGTTAGATACTGCAGGTGTTACAGATAGATTGCAGTCTCGTTCTAAGTATGGAACAAAGAGACCTAAGAAATAATAATAATCCATTGCTTTTTTAATTAGTCAGTAATGCGGAAAAGAAGACCAAAAGAGAGAATTATTCAACCAGATCCCCGTTTTGGAGATCCAATGGTTACTCAATTCGTAAATATGTTGATGCTTGATGGTAAGAAGAGTATATCTTTTGCCGTCTTTTACAAGGCTATGGACATAATTAAGGACAGGACAAGTGAGGATCCTCACGCAACCTGGAAAAAAGCGTTGAACAATGCTATGCCACAGGTTGAAGTTCGTTCTAAGAGAATTGGAGGAGCTACTTTTCAAATTCCTACTGAAATTCGCGGAAAGCGAAAGATTTCAATCGGAATGAAGTGGTTGATAAAATTTGCAAGGGCAAGAGCAGGTAAGGGAATTGCTGATAAGATGGCTGCGGAATTGATTGCCGCAAGTAAAGGGGAAGGAGCAGCAGTTAAGAGAAAAGAGGATACGCACAAAATGGCTGAGTCTAATCGTGCGTTCGCTCATTTTAGATATTAATAATTATAAAGACCGGAGTAACGGAATCATATCATGGCTACAGATCTTAAATACACAAGAAATATTGGAATCGCTGCACACATTGATGCAGGGAAGACAACGACTACCGAGCGTGTCTTGTACTACACTGGTATCAGTCACAAGATTGGAGAGGTGCATGATGGGGCTGCTACCATGGATTGGATGGAGCAGGAACAGGAGAGAGGTATTACCATTACTTCGGCTGCAACGAAAACAGAATGGAAATGGTTGGATCAGCCATTCGCTGTGAATATCATTGACACTCCTGGTCACGTAGATTTTACAGTAGAAGTTGAACGTTCTTTAAGAGTGCTTGATGGAACTGTTGCATTGTTTTGTGCAGTATCAGGTGTTGAGCCTCAGTCAGAAACGGTTTGGAGACAGGCTGATAGATATAAGGTACCTAGAATCGGTTTCGTTAACAAAATGGATCGAACTGGTGCGGATTTCTTGAACGTTGTTAATGATGTTCGTGAGAAGTTAGGAGCTAATGCTATTCCGCTACAGATTCCTATCGGAGCCGAAGAGTCTTTTAAAGGAGTGGTGGATTTGTTGACTGGAAAGGCGATGGTGTGGGATGATGCCACTCAAGGAATGACTTACGAGGAAATTCCAGTACCTGAAGATTTAGTGGATATTGTAGCTGAGTACAGAGAAAAATTAGTAGAATCAGTAGCAGAATATGATGATGCGCTTTTGGAGAAATTCTTCGAAGATCCAGATTCTATTACAATTGAAGAAATGAGAGCAGCTATTCGCTCTGCAGTTATAGACATGAAAATATGTCCTATGATGTGTGGATCTGCTTTTAAGAATAAAGGAGTTCAGGCATTGTTGGATGCGGTATGTGCATTCCTTCCATCTCCGTTAGATATTGAGGCGATTGAAGGTACAGATCCAGATACTGACGAGACAATTTCTCGTAAGCCGGATGTTTCAGAGCCTTTTGCAGCTTTGGCATTTAAAATTGCTACTGATCCTTTCGTAGGAAGACTAGCTTTCTTCAGAGTTTACTCTGGGGCACTAGATGCAGGTTCGTATGTTGCGAATACAAGGTCTGGTAACAAAGAAAGAATTTCAAGAATCTACCAAATGCACGCCAATAAGCAAAACCCAATTAAGCGGGTTGAAGCTGGAGATATTGCTGCAGGTGTAGGTTTCAAGGATATTAGAACAGGAGATACACTTTGTGACTTAGATAATAAAATTGTTTTGGAAAGTATGACTTTTCCAGATCCTGTAATCGGGGTAGCAATTGAGCCTAAGACGCAAAAAGATCTTGACAAGTTGGGAATGGCTTTGGCTAAATTATCTGAAGAAGATCCTACTTTCAAAGTAAACTACGATGAAGATACTAACCAAACAGTAATCTCAGGAATGGGAGAGCTTCACTTGGAGATCATCGTTGATAGATTAAAGAGAGAATTTAAAGTTGAGTGTAACCAGGGAGCACCTCAAGTAAACTACAAAGAGGCATTAACTTCAGAAGTAGATCACAGAGAGCGTTTGAAGAAACAATCTGGGGGATCTGGTTTATTTGCAGATATGCAGTTCACGCTAGGACCTGCAGATGAGGAGTTCTTAGAGTCTGAAGAATTTAAGTCAGGCAAGAAAAGACTTCAATTCGAATGGGGGATAACTGGTGGAGCTATTGATAAAAACTATATTAAGCCAATTACTCAAGGTTTCGAAGCAATGATGGACAACGGTGTTTTAGCCGGTTATTCTATCGACAGTATGAAAGTAAGAGTTTTTGACGGTTCTATGCACGCGGTAGATTCTAAGCCAATTGCATTTGAATTATGTGCTAAAGAAGGTTTCAAAGCAGCAGCTAATAAAACTAAGCCAGTATTACTTGAGCCAATTATGAAGTTGGAGGTTGTTACTCCAGATGAGTATGTAGGTTCTGTAATCGGTGATTTGAATAGAAGAAGAGGTATTCCTAAGGGACAGGAAGCCAGATCAGGAGGAGCAGTTGCTATCCAGGCAGAGGTGCCATTGTCTGAAATGTTTGGATATGTTACTTCTTTGAGAACAATTACTTCAGGGCGTGCATCTTCTACTATGGAATTTGACAGCTATCAAGCAGCACCAAAAGGTATTGCTACTGAAATTATTGAAGCCGCTAACGGCACAACGAATTCGTAAATAATACTCGAAGTGGAGGGTAATCTCCACTTCGTTTTTTTTGAAATAAATTAATTAGGGTAATGAATCAGAAAATCAGAATCAAGCTCCGTTCGTACGATCACAATTTGGTAGACAAGTCTACTGAAAAGATTGTTAAGACGGTACGCAATAGTGGCGCCGTTATCACGGGCCCGATTCCGCTGCCCACTGAGAAAAAAATATTTACAGTATTGCGTTCTCCGCATGTAAATAAAAAATCTCGTGAGCAGTTCCAGTTGCGTACTCATAAGCGCCTGATTGAAATATATACACCAACACCAAAAATGGTGGATGCGCTTTCCAAATTGGAATTGCCATCTGGAGTAGATATTCAAGTTAAATTGGCGTAAAGAATTTTCTGAATTTAATTATTAATCAAACCTAGAGGTTTGTTAGACCGATAGGTATATCGGACATTTATGTTCTTTATACTGTAGGGTTCTTTCTTAAACATTGAAGAATGAACGGAATAATTGGCAAAAAAATAGGCATGACTAGCGTCTTTACAGAGGCTGGTAAAAATGTGGCTTGTACGATCGTAGAAGCTGGACCTTGTGTAGTTACTCAAGTGAAAACAGAAGATTCTGACGGATATTCTGCTGTTCAAATGGGTTTCGGTGAACGCAAAGAAAAGAATGTGAGCCAGGCAATGGTGGGACACTTTTCAAAAGCAAATACCAGCGCAAAGTCGAAAGTGATTGAATTCCGAGATTTCGACGTTGTCGAAAAAGCTATTGGAGATGTAATTACTATTGATGAAGTTTTCAATGAAGGCGATATCATTAATGTAATTGGAGTTTCCAAGGGTAAAGGATTTCAAGGAGTTGTTAAGCGTCACGGATTCCGTGGTGTGAACGATGCGACTCACGGTCAACATAACAGACAAAGAGCTCCGGGATCTATCGGTGCAGCTTCTTATCCTGCAAAGGTTATGAAGGGCATGAGAATGGCAGGTCAAACTGGAAACAAAAGAGTAAAACTTACCAACCTTCAGGTTATTAAGGTTTTGCCAGAAAAAAACTTGGTAGTAATTAAAGGAGCTATCCCTGGTCATAAAGGGGCAGTAGTTGTCCTTGAAAAATAATTTGGATTATGCAAATTGATGTTTTAGATACCAAAGGAAAAAGTACTGGTAGAAAAGTAGATCTACCAGCAGATATTTTTGGGATTGAGCCAAATGAGCATTCTGTATATCTGGCAGTGAAGCAATATCTTGCTCACCAAAGACAAGGAACGCATAAGGCGAAAGAAAAAGGTGAAATCACCGCTTCAACCAAGAAGATCAAAAAGCAAAAAGGAACAGGTACTGCAAGAGCAGGTTCTGTTAAGAGTGGAGTTTTTAGAGGAGGAGGGCGTATGTTCGGTCCAAGACCAAGAACTTACTCTATCAAGTTGAACAAAAAAGTAGCACGTTTAGCACGTAAGTCTGCTTTTAGCTCAAAAGCTGCTGCTGGTCAAATTAAGGTGATTGAAGATTTTACGCTTGATGGACCAAAAACAAAAGTGTTTGTCGATATCCTTAAAGGATTGGATCTAACTAACACTAAAACTTTAATGGTTACTTCTACAAACGAGCGCGACGTGCTTCTTTCTAGTAGGAACTTGAAAAAGGCAAACGTTCAGACCGCGGACAATTTGAACACTTACGAACTAATGAATGCAAATACAATTGTACTTTCAGAAGGTTCGATTGAAAAGATAAAAGAAACTTTTGCATAATAACTGCTAGCAGTTTAAGACAAGTATCATGGCAAAAACAATTATCATAAAACCTATCATCACAGAAAAGGCAGAAACGCTTTCTGAAGGTTTAGGCCAATACAGTTTTGTAGTGGATAAAAGAGCGAACAAAGTTGAGATTCGTAAAGCTATTAAAGAACTGTACAGTGTAAATGTTGCATCTGTTAATACCATGTTGATGCCTGGTAAAGCAAAAAACAGATCTACAAGATCAGGGTTGCTAAAGGGGAGAGTTTCTTCTTATAAGAAGGCAATCGTAACATTGGAAGACGGAGAAAACATTGATTTCTTCGGAGATATTTAAGAATTAAAGTCATTGACTTAAGATAAATTTAGAGTAATGCCTGTTAAAAAGTTTAGACCGATTACGCCGGGGACAAGATTTAGAGTAGGAAACGCCTATTCTGAAATCACATCTGATACCCCAGAAAAGTCACTTCTAGCGCCGATTAAAAGGACTGGTGGAAGAAACCGTACTGGTAAAATGACAATGCGTAACAGAGGTGGAGGTCATAAGCGTAGATACCGTATTATCGATTTTAAAAGAGATAAGGAAGGTGTAACTGCTGTAGTGAACGCTATCCAATATGATCCAAACCGTTCTGCATTTATTGCACTTGTAGAATATGCTGATGGAGAAAAGAGATATATTATCTCTCCTGAAGGACTGAAGGTTGGTGATAAGATTGTATCAGGAAAAGGAGCACTTCCAGAAACAGGAAACTCGTTGTATTTGGATGAAATTCCTTTAGGAGCTGTAATTCACGCAATTGAGATGAGCCCAGGAAAAGGAGCTGCTTTAGCAAGAGCTGCTGGAACTTATGGCCAACTGATGGGAAGAGAAGGAAAGTATGCAATTGTCAAGCTACCTTCTGGTGAAGTGCGAAGAGTGCTTCTGACTTGTAAAGCTACAATAGGATCTACGTCTAACACAGATCATGGTCAAACTGTATTTGGAAAGGCTGGTCGTAAGCGTTGGACTGGAAGAAGACCAAGAGTTAGAGGTGTTGCAATGAACCCTGTTGATCACCCGATGGGTGGTGGTGAAGGTAGAGCATCTGGAGGACATCCAAGATCTCGTACTGGAATCATGGCTAAAGGTCAGAAAACAAGAAATAATAAGAAGTATTCTACTAAGCTTATCATTTCTAAGAGAAAGAGTAAAAACAAGAAATAATCATTGACAATCCTACAATAGTGTAGAAATAAATTGCTCAAAATTATGGCAAGATCAGTTAAAAAAGGACCATACGTTTTTCACAAGCTTTTGACAAAAGTTTTTAAAGCGAAGGAATCATCAAAAAAGAGTGTAATCAAAACTTGGTCACGTTCATCTATGATTATTCCAGATATGGTAGGTGAAACAATCGCAGTACACAACGGGAAAACTTTTGTTCCAGTTTTTGTTACTGAAAATATGGTTGGACACAAACTGGGTGAATTTTCACCAACAAGATCTTTTAGAGGTCACGGAGGAAATCGTAAAAAATAATTAGCAAACTGTGCTCTTTGTTGAGCATTGAATAATACCATTTAAAATGGAAGCAGTAGCAAAAATTAAAAGTTGTCCAATGTCCGCTCGTAAAATGCGATTGGTACTGGATAATATTCGTGGAAAAGGTGCTGAAGAAGCGCTGAATGGTCTACGATTTACGAAAAAAGAAGCTGCAACTTGGTTGGAGAAGTTAGTTCTCGCGGCAGTTGCAAATTGGGAACATAAGAACGGTATGACGGTAAGTGCTGATGACTATGATTTAGTGATCAAAACCTGTTATGCTGATCAAGGTACAATGCTTAAAAGATTCCAGCCAGCTCCTCAAGGACGGGCACATAGAATCAGAAAGCATACCTGTCATGTTGCCGTTGTAGTAGAAAATCGTATTCCTTTGGCTTCGGAAGAAGTGGGGGAAACTGAAGCTGCTGTTGAAGAATAATATTTTTAATTAACTAATACGCATTATCATGGGTCAAAAGACAAATCCAATCGGAAATCGCCTCGGAATTATTCGCGGTTGGGAGTCTAATTGGTTCGGAGGAAAAGACTTCGCCACGAAAGTTGTGGAGGACGAAAAGATCCGTAATTATATGAAAGCGAGAATACCTAAAGGTGGAATCGCAAGGATCATTATAGAAAGAACCCTCAAGAGAATCACCGTTACTATACATACATCTAGGCCAGGTATCATTATCGGAAAAGGTGGACAGGAAGTAGATCGTATTCGAGAAGAATTAAAGAAATTAAGTAGTAAGGACGTTCAAATCAATATCGTCGAAATCCGTAAGCCGGAGTTAGATGCAGCTATTGTTGGAGAGTCTATTGCTAAGCAAATTGAAGCTCGTATTAACTACAGAAGAGCAATCAAGATGTCTATCCAGTCCACAATGAGAGCTGGAGCTGAAGGTATCAAGGTTAGAATTTCAGGTAGATTGAATGGAGCTGAGATGGCTCGTTCTGAAGAGTACAAAGATGGGAGAACACCATTACACACTTTTAGAGCAGATATTGATTATGCTTTGGTTGAGGCGCTTACCGTATATGGAAAGATTGGAATCAAAGTATGGATCTGTCGAGGTGAAGTTTTGGGGAAAAGAGATCTATCTTTAAATGTTGGAGCTCAAGGAACTCAAAGAAAAGAAGGCAGAGGACGTGGTGGAAACCAAGGAAGAAATCAACGACGACGCTAGTAATTTAACCTAAAAAGCAGTACCTTTGCCAAGCTTTTTGAGAAAGGGTTGAAAATAGTAATAAAACAAGGTAAAAGCTTAAAATATTTTGCATCATGCTACAGCCGAAAAGGACGAAATATCGTAAACAGCAGAAAGGGAGAATCCGTGGAATCGCCCACAGAGGAAGTAAAGTGTCTTTTGGGTCATTTGGACTAAAGACTTTGGATTCTGCTTTTATAACTAATAGACAGATAGAGGCAGCTCGTATCGCGATGACTAGATATATGAAAAGAGAAGGTAATGTTTGGATTAGAATTTTTCCAGACAAACCAATCACTGCCAAACCTTTAGAGGTGCGTATGGGTAAGGGTAAAGGAGCTCTTGATCATTACGTAGCGGCCATCAAGCCAGGACGTATTATGTTCGAACTGGATGGGGTATCGGAGGAAACTGCTAGAGAAGCCTTAAGATTGGCTGCTCAGAAGTTACCAGTAGCAACAAAAGTAGTAGTAAGGCCTGATTATCAGGGATAATTTTTGATTTTTCAATTGCAATAAAATGGCAACGAAGAAATTTTTAGAAATAAAGGAAATGGCGGATGCAGATTTAGCAAATGAACTTGCTGAAACTCAGGCGCAGTACCAAAAGCAACAATTTGACCATGCCATCAAAGGTTTGGACAATCCAATTCTTTTGAGAGAAATTCGACGCGATATTGCAAGATTTAAAACCGAGCTGCGAAGAAGAGAAGTAGAGCAGATGTCTGCAGAAGATATCGCGAAGCGTGATCGTATCCGTAGAAGAAGAAGGAAATAAATCATATAATTGACTCTAACAGACTGAGCAATATGTCAGATATTAAATTAAGAAAACAAAGAACCGGGATAGTGAGTAGTATCTCTATGGATAAATCCATCACGGTTACTGTCGAAAGAAGACTTCAGCATCCTATCTACGGGAAGTTTGTTAAAAAGTCTAAAAAAATCATGGCTCACGACCAAAACAATGATTGTACGGTTGGAGACAAGGTTAGAATTATGGAATGCAGACCGCTTTCCAAAAGAAAGAAATGGCGATTGGTAGAGATCGTTGAAAGAGCAAAATAATTTTTTTAAGAATCCTTGGATTCATAGAATATTAGTAGTCATGATACAGCAAGAAAGCCGTCTAAACGTCGCAGATAATAGTGGAGCAAAGGAAGTCCTTTGTATTCGAGTACTTGGTGGTTCTAAAAGAAGATACGCGAGCATCGGTGACGAGATTGTGGTAACTGTCAAATCTACTGCACCCGGTGGTGTAAAGAAAGGAACAGTTTCCAAAGCAGTTGTCGTACGAACCAAAAAAGAAATTCGAAGAAAAGATGGATCATATATCCGCTTCGATGATAATGCGGTAGTTCTGCTTAATGCAGGTGGTGACCCAAGAGGTACTCGTATTTTCGGCCCTGTTGCTAGAGAATTAAGAGATAGAGACTACATGCGAATCGTATCACTGGCACCAGAGGTACTTTAATATTAAATTCGATTAAAGGAATTTTATCATGGCAAAAATTAACAAACCACAGTTTACAGCGAAACTCAAAATTAAAAAGGGTGATCGTGTAGTGGTTATAGCTGGAGCTAGTAAAGGAAAAGAAGGAGAAGTCCTTGAAATATTTCCTGGAAAAAATAAGGCTATAGTTGAGGAAGTAAATGTTGTAAAAAAGCATCAGAAACCTTCACAAGATAATCCGGGCGGGATTGTAGAACAACCTGCACCTATTCATATATCTAATCTAGCGCTTTTAGATCCAAAGTCTGGAGAAGCAACTAGAGTGGGAAGAAAAATTGAGAACGGCAAAATCGTTCGTTATTCTAAAAAATCTGGCGAAATAATTAAATAATGAGTTACAAACCCAGACTTCGAAGCTTTTATAAGGATGTTGTTGTTTCTAAGTTGAAAGAACAATTCGATTATAAATCTGATATGCAAATACCAAAATTGGTTAAAATTTGTATCAACCAAGGTGTTGGAGGGTCAACTTCTGATAAGAAGTTGGTTGACAATGCAGTCAATGAAATGACTTTAATTGCTGGTCAAAAGGCAGTTATGGTTAAAGCAAAGCGCTCTGTCTCAAACTTTAAGTTGAGAGAAGGAATGCCTATTGCCTCACGTGTTACTTTGAGAGGAGATAACATGTACGAATTTCTTGATCGTCTAATTTCTGTTGCATTACCTCGTGTACGTGACTTTAGAGGAATTAATGACAAGAGTTTTGACGGGCGTGGAAATTACTCCATGGGGATCAAGGAGCAAATCATTTTTCCAGAAATTGATTTGGATAAAGTGAATAAAATTACCGGAATGGATATTAGTTTCATTACTACTGCAAATACTGATGCTGAAGCATTGGCTTTGTTGAAGGAAATGGGCCTTCCATTTAAGAATCAAAGAAATTAACCTAGGATAAATAAATAAGTCATGGCTAAGAAATCATTAATAGCTAGGGAAAACAAGCGTAAAAGAATGGTTGCGAAGTATGCTGAAAAGCGTGCACAACTGAAGGCAGAAGGAAAGTGGGAAGAGCTTGATAAACTCCCGAAGAATTCTTGTAAAATTAGACTTCACAACAGATGTTTATTGACAGGAAGACCTAAAGGTTACATGAGAACTTTTGGAATTTCTAGAGTAACATTCCGTGAAATGGCATTAGCTGGAAAGATCCCAGGTGTAACAAAGGCTAGTTGGTAGCCAATTATTAAATTTTGATAAAGCAACTGATCAATGGCAGTTACTGACCCAATCGCAGATTATTTGACTCGTATCCGTAATGCACAAGGTGCTGGACACAAAGTAGTAGATATTCCTGCGTCAAAAATGAAGAAGGCGATCACAAAGATTCTTTATGATCAAGGATATATTTTGAAGTACAAATTTGATGATGATGCTGGAAAGCAAGGAATTATCAAGATTGCCATCAAATATGATCCGATTTCTAAAATTCCGGTAATCAGAAAATTGGGAAGAATCAGTAAGCCTGGTTTGAGACACTATTCTGCAAAGGATAATATTCCGAGAACAATTAATGGATTAGGAATCTCAATTGTGTCTACTTCTAAGGGAGTAATGACAGGAAAGCAAGCAGTTAAAGAAAATGTTGGTGGAGAAGTAGTCTGCTACGTCTACTAAACCACTTTTTAAATAAATCATTATGTCAAGGATAGGTAAAGCACCAATCGATGTACCAAATGGAGTTGACTTTAGTGTCGACGCTGGTAACGTGGTTACAGTAAAAGGACCAAAAGGGACGCTTACTCAGCAGGTTGATCCAGATCTAACTATTGAATTGAACGATGGGATAATCCAGGTTTCAAGACCAACCGACCAAAAGAGACACAGATCTATGCACGGTTTATACCGTTCATTAATATCAAACATGGTTGTAGGAGTGTCAGAAGGATATGTCAGGGAGTTAGAACTAGTCGGGGTAGGTTATAGAGCTGAGAATCAAGGACAACTTTTAACGCTTTCCTTAGGTTATTCTCACCCGGTAATGTTTTATGTACCAGATGAAGTGAAAGTTGAAACCATTTCTGAAAAAGGTAAGCCGCCGACTGTTAAGTTAACAAGTTTCGATAAGCAGCTTATCGGACAAGTTGCAGCTAAAATTAGAGCGTTTAGAAAGCCTGAACCGTACAAAGGAAAAGGTGTACGTTATAAAGGAGAACAAATTAGAAGAAAAGCTGGTAAGACAGCAGCTAAATAAGATATCAAAATGCAAAGGACTAAACAGGATCAAAGAAAAAGGATTCATAAAAGAATTCGCAAGTCTGTTCAGGGAACTGGTATCAGACCTAGACTATGTGTTTATCGTAGCAACAAAGAAATTTATGGCCAAATTATCGATGATCTTTCTGGTGTTACTTTGGCTCAGGCTTCAAGCAGAGCAATCAAGGTTTCCGGCCCTAAAGTTGATCAAGCGAAGCAAATAGGAAAGGCGCTAGGAGAAAAGGCGAAAGCACAAAATATTGATGCTGTAGTTTTTGATCGTAATGGTTATTTATATCACGGACGTGTAAAGGCTTTTGCAGACGGAGCACGTGAAGCAGGTCTTCAATTTTAATTCTTACAACTAAGATCATGGCAAAGAATCAAGGAAATAAAGTAAAGAACATTGAATCCGAATTTAAGGAGAAGTTAGTAAGTCTTAACCGTGTGGCTAAGGTTACTAAAGGTGGACGTACTTTTAGTTTTGCAGCTATTGTGGTAGTTGGAGATGGTAAAGGTAAAGTCGGGCACGGTCTTGGTAAAGCAAGAGATGTTTCCGAGTCTATTCAGAAAGCTGTAGACGAAGCAAAGAAGAATATGGTGAAGTTTCCACTTCACAAAGGAACTATTCCTCATGAGCAAAAAGGAAAATTCGGGGCAGGTAAGGTTTTAATCAAACCAGCATCTGATGGTACCGGTGTAATCGCTGGTGGAGCTATGAGAGCCGTTCTTGAAATCGCAGGAGTACAAAACGTTTTGGCTAAGTCTCAAGGATCTTCAAATCCTCACAACGTTGTTAAAGCGACTATAGACGCACTAGCTAAATTAAGAAGCCCAATTGATATTGCTAAAGCAAGAGGATTGGAACTATCAAAGATATTTGAAGGTTAATTCAGCATCGCTGAATTCGTAAATATAAAATTATGGCAAGAGTTAAAATCACACAAGTAAAAAGTAGTATCGACCGTTCTAAAAAACAAAAGGATACACTTATTGCTCTCGGGCTAAAGAAAATGAATCAATCTGTTGAAAAAGATGTTAATCCTCAGATCAATGGAATGATAAATAAGGTAAGTCACCTCGTGACAGTGGAACCTTTGTCTTAATTTATTCGTAAAATCACTAAAGGCGTAGCCAAAGATGGAACTGCATAGCTTAAAACCTGCAAAGGGTTCAGTAAAAAAAGGAAAAAGGATTGCCAGAGGACAAGGTTCTGGTAGAGGTGGAACTTCCACTAGAGGGCACAAAGGTGCCAAATCCCGTTCCGGATATAGCCGAAAAAGAAATTTTGAAGGTGGTCAAATGCCGCTTCAAATGCGTATTCCTAAGCGAGGATTTAAAAGTCCGAATCGTATAGAATATGTTGCTATGAACTTGGCTCGCTTGCAAGAAATTCACGACAAGTACAATTCGACTACAATCGATTTGGCTTTCTTAATTGAGAAAGGAATTGTTGGGAAAAATGATAAAGTAAAACTCTTGGCTTCAGGAGAATTAAATAGTAAATTGACTGTGTCTGCTCATGCTTGTTCGGAGACTGCTAAAAAGGCAATTGAAGAGAAAGGAGGGGTCATCAGTCTTGTCCAAAAGTAACCGATGAAGAAGTTTATTACCACTTTACAGAATATCTGGAAAATTGAGGAACTAAGAAAAAGAATCCTTTTCACACTAGGTATTCTGTTGGTCTACAGGTTCGGATCATTCGTGGTATTGCCAGGTGTGAATCCCGCAGCACTTGAAAATATGAATGATGCCCCAACAGATTTGTTAGGGCTTATCAATGTTTTCTCAGGAGGTGCTTTCAATAATGCATCTGTGTTTGCATTGGGTATCATGCCATATATTACTGCATCGATCATCATTCAGTTGATGGGATTTGCAGTTCCTTATTTCCAACGACTTCAGCAAAGAGAAGGGGAGTCGGGTCGAAAGAAAATCAATCAAATTACAAGATTGTTGACAGTGGCAATTACCTTAGTTCAAGGTGGTGGCTACTTAACTTTATTAAATACAACTCCAGGGGCAGTGGTAGGTTTGCCACCAGCAATATTCTGGATTGCAAACATTATCATTTTGGCCACAGGTACAATTTTCGCTATGTGGTTGGGAGAAAAGATTACCGATCGAGGGATTGGAAACGGTATTTCATTATTGATAACCGTTGGTATTATTGCCGCACTTCCTGGAGCACTTGTATTTGAATTCACAGCTCAATTAGGTGCAGGTAAATTGATCTTATTTGTCCTTGAAATGATTCTACTTTTCCTTGTAGTGATGGCAACAATTATGGTTGTTCAAGCTGTAAGAAAAGTACCTATCCAATTTGCCAAGAGAATGGTAGGACGTGGCTCTTCGGCAGCTCCAGTAGCTGGTGCTAGAGACTATATCCCAGTGAAAGTCAATGCTGCAGGCGTAATGCCGATTATCTTTGCTCAAGCTTTGATGTTCTTACCTGCCACTGTTGCTCAATTTGGTAGCTCAGCAGATGATACGCCATCAGAATTCTTGATGGCTTTGAATGATTTTACATCTCTCCCATATAACATTATCTATTTCTTGCTTGTAGTATTGTTTACTTATGTGTATACAGCACTTTTGGTAAATCCTACTCAATATGCAGAGTACTTAAAGCGTCAGAATGCTTTTATCCCTGGTATAAAGCCAGGAAAAAGTACCGCTGATTTTATTGATAGTGTTACTACTAGAATTACATTACCAGGATCTATTTTCCTTGGATTGATCGCAATTTTCCCAGCATTTGCAAGTGCATTTGGTGTGAACACTGCTTTCGCTCTTTTCTTTGGAGGTACTTCGCTTCTTATCTTAGTAGCAGTTGTTTTGGATACATTACAACAAATTGAAAGTTACTTGTTGATGCGTAAGTATGATGGTTTGGTTAAATCAGGCCGATTGAAAGGAAGAAGCGGTATGCAAGGTATCGGAGCTTCAATGTAATTATGCATTTTCACAACTTCCTATATGGATTCTCAGTTAGATAGCTGTAATTAATTGCTTTAGACTTATGGTTTATTACAAGACAGCTGAGGAAATTGAGTTTTTAAGAGAATCATGTCTTATTGTTTGTAAGGCATTAACCCATGTGGCTAGTATTATTCGACCAGGTATTACTGGAAATGATATTGACAAGGCTGCAGAAGAGGTGATTCGAGATCATGGTGCGGTTCCAGGCTTTAAAGGCTATCGGGGATTCCCAGGTACGCTATGTATCTCAAGAAATGAAGGTGTTGTTCATGGTATTCCAAACGATATAGTTTTTCAAAATGGCGATGTCATTTCTGTAGATTGTGGTTCAATTAAGAATGACTTTTATGGAGATTCAGCCTTTACTTTTGCTATTGGAGAAGTTTCGGATGAAATTATGCAATTGCTGAAAGTCACAAATACTTCTTTATATCTAGGAATTGAAAAAGCTATTGCTGGGAATAGACTTGGCGACATTAGTTATGCTGTTCAAGATTATTGTGAACGTAAAAATAGCTACGGTGTAGTAAGAGAGCTTGTGGGACATGGTATTGGTAGAAATCTTCATGAATCTCCTGAAGTACCCAACTATGGTCGCAGAGGACAGGGTTTGAGACTAAAGGAAGGACTTACGATAGCCATTGAACCTATGGTGAATATGGGAGTAAAAGAAGTTCGACAGTCTGACGATGGTTGGACTATAATTACCAGAGATAAGAAACCAAGTGCTCATTTTGAGCATTCTATAGCGGTCCAAAAAGGACGCGCAGATATACTGTCAAATCACTCAGAAATAGAGGCTACATTGGCGAATAATGCCAATGCACATCAAGTAGGTGTACTGGCCAATGTACTTGAGAATTCGCCGGTGGGTTTGGAATAGATAATTATTTATGTTTTTTATAAAAAACCGGATATTTATCCTCAGAAAAATGTATCTTTGCACACCGAAATTCGGACTATGGCTAAACAGGAGTTAATTAAGCAAGACGGTATCATTGAAGAGGCACTTTCGAATGCAAATTTCAGAGTGAGGCTAGAAAATGACCACCAAATTCTGGCTACTATTTCAGGAAAAATGCGGATGCACTACATTCGAATTTTGCCGGGTGATAAGGTAGCCGTCGAAATGTCTCCGTATGATTTAACTCGTGGGCGGATAACTTATAGATATAAATAGTCCCTTAAGGGAACAAAATTATACGTTATGAAGGTAAGAGCTTCAATTAAAAAACGATCTGCAGATTGCAAAATCGTTCGTCGTAAAGGGAAACTTTACGTAATTAATAAAAAGAATCCAAGATTTAAACAGCGTCAAGGTTAATACCTTGTGCTAAAAATTTAGTCAAATATGGCTCGGATAGCAGGTACAGATTTACCAAGAAATAAAAGGGGAGTGATTGGACTCACCTACATCTACGGAATAGGTTCTTCAACAGCAGTTCAAATCTTGAAAAAGGTAGGAGTTAGTGAGGATACCAAAATTTCAGATTGGAGTGATGACAATGTTCGTGATATCACACTTTTGTTACAAAATGATTATAAGGTCGAGGGTCAACTAAGATCGGAAATCCAGTTGAACATTAAGCGTCTGATGGACATTGGTTGTTACCGAGGTTTGAGACATCGTAAAGGTTTGCCTTTGAGAGGTCAAAGGACACAGACTAACGCAAGAACTAGAAAGGGTAAGCGAAAGACTGTAGCAAACAAAAAGAAAGCAACGAAGTAATTTTCATTCATATTTATTCGTGAGCGTATTTAAGACGTTCAGCGTAATTATATTGACATGGCTAAAGGAAAAAAAGTAAAAAAGAGAAAAGTAAATGTTGAGCCAGAAGGTTTGGTATATGTTCAAGCATCTTTCAACAACATAATAATTTCTCTTACCAACAAGGCTGGACAAGTTATCTCTTGGGCTTCTGCTGGAAAGGCAGGATTCAGAGGATCTAAAAAGAATACACCTTATGCAGCTCAGGTAGCTGCTTCAGACGCTGCTAAAGTAGCATATGAAGCAGGTATGAGAACAGCATTGGTATATGTGAAAGGCCCAGGTGCTGGTCGTGAAGCTGCGATCAGAGGCGTTGATGCCGCAGGTATCAAGGTAAGTAGAATCAAGGATGTAACTCCAATTCCTCACAACGGTTGTCGCCCTCCTAAAAAGAGAAGGGTATAATTCTTTAGCAGAAACAATTAAAAGTAATATTTTCTAATGGCAAGATATACTGGTCCCAAGTCTAAAAAAGCTAGAGCATTCGGAGAAGCTATCTACGGATATGATAAGGCTTTTGAAAAGAAAAAGTACAAACCAGGAATGCATGGTACTTCAAGGCGTCGAAAACAACGTTCTGATTATGCAGTGCAGTTAATGGAAAAACAAAAAGCTAAATACACTTACGGTGTATTAGAGAGACAGTTTAGAAATACCTTCGAGAAAGCTTCTCGTAGCAAAGGTGTTACAGGTGAAGTTTTACTTCAATTCTTAGAAGGAAGATTGGACAATACCGTTTATAGAATGGGAATTGCGCCTTCAAGAAATGGAGCTAGACAAATCGTTTCTCACAAACACATTTTGGTAAATGGTATCGTAACGAATATACCTTCTTGCCAATTAAAGCCAGGTGATGTAGTGACTGTAAAAGCAAAGTCGCAGCACATGGATCACATCCAGAATAGCGTAAGTGCTAAGTCTGATGTAAGAAAGTTCGGATGGTTAGAATGGAACCCGGAAAGAATGGAAGGAGTTTTCCTTGCTCATCCAACAAGGGAACAAATTCCTGAAAAAATCAACGAACAGTTAATTGTAGAATTATACTCTAAATAATTTATTGCTGACATATCTTCGGGTATGTCAGCTTCCTTTTTTCTATCTGCTCTGGGCAGTTCTGTTAACCCTCAACACATTTGCAAATTATGAGCATCTTGAGTTTCCAAAAGCCTGACAAAATTATATTGCAAAAAGCAACTGATTTTGAAGGTACGTTTGAATTCAAACCATTAGAGCCAGGTTTTGGCCAAACTATTGGTAATTCCCTTAGAAGAGTTCTTCTTTCTTCCTTAGAGGGTTTTTCTATTTCTGCGGTAAGAATCGCAGGTGTAGAACATGAATTTTCAACAATACAAGGAGTTGTAGAAGATGTCGTCGACATCATCTTAAACTTAAAACAGATTCGTTTGAAGCAGTTAATAGCTGACGAAGATGTCTCTACTGAGAAAATCTACCTTACCATTAATGGTAAAGAAGAGTTTAGAGCAGGTGAAATCGAAGAACACACCAATGTGTTTAAGATCATGAATCCTGATCTAATTGTTTGTCGTATGGAGCCAAACGTAAGTTTGGAAATGGAATTTACCGTGACTAAAGGTCGAGGTTATGTTCCTGCTGATGAAAATCTTCCAAAAGATGCACCAATCGGAGTTATTCCAATCGATGCGATTTATACGCCAATCAAGAATGTATCGTATACGATATCTAACACTCGAGTTGGACAAAGAACGGATTACGAGCAATTAACGATTGATGTAAAAACTGATGGTACTATTCATCCAGAAGAAGCTATCAGAGATGCATCAAGAATTTTGATTCAACACTTAATGTTAATTACTGATGAGAATATCAAGTTCGATGATGTAAATAACAGAGAAGATACTATCGTAGATGAGCACATTTTGCACATGCGTAAGTTGTTAAAGACTTCTTTGGAAGATTTAGATCTTTCAGTAAGAGCTTACAACTGTTTGAAAGCCGCTAAGATCAATACTTTGGCAGAGCTTGTTCGCTACGATATGCATGAGCTTTTGAAGTTCAGAAACTTTGGAAAGAAATCTTTGGTGGAAATCGAAGAATTACTTCAAGAAAAAGGTTTGACCTTTGGAATGGATCTTTCTAAATACAAATTAGACGAAGAATAATTATTTAATATTTAATTCAATAACTCTTGAGCCTTAGCTCGGGTGTTGAGAAGTTAACCCTTATTTAAAGGATTTAAAATACTAAAAAATGCGACACGGTAAAAAGCACAATCATTTAGGTCGAAAGACTGGACACAGAAAAGCAATGCTTAAAAACATGGCGGGTTCATTGATAGAGCACAAAAGAATCAATACAACTTTGGCTAAAGCTAAAGCATTGAGAGTTTTTGTTGAGCCAATTATTACAAAAGCTAAGACAGATACAACTCATTCTCGTAGAGTAGTTTTCAGTTATCTACAAAATAAGGTAGTGGTTTCTGAATTATTCGGGCCTGTGGCTACAAAGGTTGGAGATCGACCAGGTGGTTATACACGTATCATTAAGACTGGTTTTAGAAAATCCGATGGTGCTGAAATGGCTATGATTGAATTGGTTGACTTCAATGAATTAATGTTGAACGCCAAGCCAGCTGGTAGTACTAGCAAGCGTAAGCGAACAAGAAGAAAGAAAAAGGATTCAGCGGCTGGAGCAGTTGCAACATCAGCAGTTACAGAAACTTTGGCTGAAGATTCAACTGAGAAAACTGAGGGAGAAGAAGAATAGAATTCTTTAAAAAATATCTAAAAGGGATGTTTCGTAAGAAGCATCCCTTTTTTTGGTTTAGGATATTAGAAAATTATTTGATAGTACTAATCTCATGATAAGCATTTAAAAGTCTATAAATCATCAATGGTTTATTTTAATGAGTCTAAAGCTCAATTCGTATTTTTTTTCCGAGCTTGATGTGCTATCTTTGCGAAGCTTTTCTCACCACTATAAAAGTTAAAGTAAGTATGTCGGATATCTCTACCACTACAGCCACTTTGTTACTTGAAGATGGCACTTTTTTTAAAGGAATCGCCGCAGGAAAAATAGGTACAACTTGTGGAGAAATTTGTTTCAATACAGGTATGACAGGTTATCAGGAGATATTTACAGATCCTTCTTACAAAGGTCAACTCTTAGTAGCCACAAACGCTCATATAGGAAATTACGGTATTAAAAACTCTGAGGTAGAGTCTGAGTCAATTAAAATTGCTGGTCTTATTTGTAAGAACTTCAATTACGATAAATATTCTAGGCCAATGGCAGATATGTCGGTGCAAGAATATTTTGAAAAAGAAGACCTAGTTGGAATAGCTAGAGTTGATACCAGAGCTATAGTCCGACACATTCGTTCCAAAGGTGCAATGAACGCAATTATTTCTTCGGAGATATCTGATTTAGACGAGTTGAAAAAGGAATTAGCAAAACATCCAAACATGGATGGATTAGAATTAGCATCAACAGTAAGTACAAAAGAGCCATATACGCTTGGAGATGAAGAAAAGGCGGATTTCAGAATTGCTGCTTTGGATTTTGGAATCAAAAAGAATATTCTAAGAAATTTTGTCCAACGAAACTGTTTTGTCAAAGTATTTCCAGCGAAGACATCAGTAAAAGAACTAGAAGAATTTAATGCCGACGGATATTTTCTATCAAATGGTCCTGGAGATCCCGCTTCAATGGACTATGCCGTTAAAACTGTAAAAGAACTTTTGATAATAGATAAGCCAATGTTTGGAATTTGCCTTGGACATCAATTGCTGGCATTGTCTATTGATATACCTACCTATAAAATGCATCACGGACACCGAGGAATAAATCATCCCGTGAAAAATTTGATTACTGGAAAATCTGAAATTACCAGTCAGAATCATGGATTTGGTGTCAGCCCAGATGCGATTAAAGCCAACCAAGATAGGGTAGAGATTACACATGTTAATCTCAATGATGATACTATTGAAGGTATAAGTGTTATCGGAAAAAATGCTTTTTCAGTTCAATATCATCCGGAGGCATCTCCAGGCCCACATGATGCCAGTTATTTATTTGATCAATTCATTAAAATGCTTGCAGATACCAAGGTTGAAGTAGGTGCTACATCTTAATTATTTATTATGAGTGAAATTATTGATATCCGAGCACGGGAAATTTTAGATTCTCGCGGAAATCCTACTATCGAGGTAGAAGTTTTAACCGAAGAAGGGGCTCTTGGAAGAGCTGCTGTTCCATCCGGAGCGTCTACTGGGAAATATGAGGCTGTTGAGTTGAGAGATGGAAATAAGAAAAGATACATGGGTAAGGGAGTTTTGAAAGCTTGCCAAAATGTAGAAGAGTTGATAGCTGAGCAACTGCTCGGAGTAGAAATTACAGACCAATCGTACATAGATAATATCATGTTAGAATTGGATGGAACAAAGAACAAGGCCAAATTAGGAGCTAATGCTATACTCGCAGTTTCATTGGCTTGTGCTAAGGCTGGAGCTGAAGAGACTACTCAACCTCTATACAGATATGTTGGTGGTGTAAATGCTTGCACATTGCCTGTACCAATGATGAATATATTGAATGGTGGATCTCATGCGGATAACAGCATTGATTTTCAAGAATTCATGGTGATGCCTGTAGGAGCTGAATCATTTTCTCAAGGTCTTCAAATGGGAGTTGAAATTTTTCATCATCTCAAGTCAGTATTAAAGAAAAAAGGATATAGTACAAACGTAGGAGATGAAGGAGGTTTCGCACCTAACATTAAATCGAATAAAGAAGCGATTGAAACCGTATTAACTGCAATTGAAAAGGCTGGTTTCAAACCAGGAGAAGATATTTTTATTGCAATGGATGCGGCTGCATCTGAATTTTATAACAAAAAGGAAAAAGTATACCACTTTTCTCAAAGTACAGGAGATAAACTGACCAGCTCTGAAATGGTAGGATACTGGAACGATTGGTGTAAAAAGTATCCAATACTTTCTATTGAAGACGGTTTGGATGAAGATGACTGGAAAGGTTGGGCAGAAATGACTCAAATTTTGGGAGACAAGATCCAGATTGTTGGAGATGACCTTTTTGTTACCAATACAGAGAAGTTAAAGAAAGGTATAGAAAAAAATGTTGCTAATTCAATCTTAGTGAAAGTAAACCAAATCGGTTCGCTTACTGAAACAATTGATGCAGTAAATCTGGCTCACAGAAATGGCTATACCAGTGTAATGAGTCATAGATCTGGAGAAACAGAAGATGTTACAATCGCTGATTTGGCGGTAGCACTGAATACAGGACAAATCAAAACGGGCTCTGCCTCAAGATCAGATAGAGTTGCCAAATACAATCAATTACTTCGAATCGAAGAAGAATTGGGAGGACTTGGATATTACCCAGGAAAAGCACTTTTAGGCAAATAATTCGAAGAGCTCTTGACAGTTCATTCATCAAAGTTGGAATCTTCAAGAATTGCTTTTAGTAATCTTGAAGATTCCTTTGTTATACCTTAATTGTACTAGGGGATTACTTATATTTGTGTCGAAACACTATTAAACCGATGACTAAAAATCAAGAGAAATCCTTATATCAATGGATCAGCGAACGCAAGTATCTGATTACTTTGATATTTTTTGGTATTTGGATGTTGTTTTTCGATAAAAACGACGTTTTTACCCAAATTAGCTTGAGCAATACTGCGAATGATTTGATTCAAGAGAAGGAAATGTATATCGGTGAAATTGAAAAAACGAAGCAAGATATCAAGTGGGTCGATTCAAATTCTGAGAAATTCGCTCGTGAAAATTATTACCTATCGAAGCCTCAAGAGGATGTCTTCATTTTTGTAGAAGAATAAAAAAAGATTAAATGTCTGTATTAGTAAATAGTAAGTCTAACATTATCGTTCAAGGTTTTACTGGAAAAGAAGGAACTTTCCATGCTGGTCAAATGATCGAATATGGAACCAACGTTGTTGGTGGTGTTACTCCAGGTAAAGGAGGTCAAACTCACCTTGATAAACCTGTTTTCAATAGTGTGAAAGAAGCTGTTGATAAAGTCAGCGCGGATACTTCAATTATTTTTGTACCTCCAAGATTTGCAGCAGATGCAATCATGGAAGCTGCTGAGGCTGGGATCAAAGTAATTATCTGTATTACTGAAGGCATTCCTGTACAGGATATGGTTAAAGTTAAGGCTTACATCGATCAATTCGACTGTAGACTTGTTGGACCTAATTGCCCGGGAGTAATGACTCCAGGTGAGGCCAAAGTTGGGATTATGCCTGGTTTCATTCACAATAAAGGACGAATTGGAATCGTATCTAGATCTGGCACTTTGACATACGAGGCAGTGGATCAAGTGACTAAGGCGGGAATGGGTCAGTCAACTTGTATCGGAATTGGAGGTGATCCAATCGTTGGAACCACTACCATGGATGCTGTAAAACTGCTTATGGAAGATCCTGAAACTGACGGTATTGTCATGATTGGTGAAATCGGAGGTTCTATGGAAGCGGATGCAGCGCGATGGATAAAAGCAAATGGTACTAAACCGGTTGTTGGTTTTATAGCTGGACAAACAGCACCAAAAGGAAGAACAATGGGACATGCCGGTGCAATTATTGGTGGAGCTGAAGATACTGCAGAAGCTAAAATGAAAATTATGGCGGAATGTGGAATCCATGTAGTTTCTAGTCCAGCTCAAATAGGCGCGACTATGGTGAAGGCCCTGGCATAAGTCAATCTTTTTCCTTTTAAATACATAGGCTTACTAAAAGAGTTCATCTTATAGTAAGCCTATATATTTTAAAGCAAGAATAATCAAAATCCCGGCTCCGGCAATCATAAAAATAGAACTCCATGGAAAAAATGATTTGCCTTCATTTCTAAGCAAGGTGAGAATCTCATCATGTTCCAAATTTTCAACCAATTCTTCTCTGCCTAAGAAAAGGTATTTAGCCTTTCCTTTTTTGCGCTGATCCCCATGTTTTTTGAGAATAAAAAAGTCGGGACTTAAATAGGCGAGGTCAAACAATTCAGACTTCGTTACTTGATTGTTTACAACTCGATCAACGATCAAGGCATTATTTTCATTTAGGGTTTTCCAAACGCCTCTAAATAGAATGTCACCATCCAAAGAGTATAGATATTCTTGATTTTCTTCGAAAAATAAATGAAGTATAACATCATCATTATCGGCCTCTAATACTTGAAGCCACCTAGTCTTGTAGTATTCGTTTTCTACAAACTCATCGATGTCTTCAGACCAATCATAGATTTGTTCAAGGATTAGATCCAATTGAATATCTTGACTAATGATAAACTCAAACTCTATCGGAGAATCGCTATTTGATGCCATGATAATAGATTACTCAAATTTAAAATAAATTATTTGAGTAATGCCAATTGATTATTTGGAATCTTTATTCCATTCCGAACGCTTCTTGAAATATTTAGGATGAACAACAAGCAGTCCAAAAGATCTTCCTGCTTCTTTTTCTTGATTGGCATGGTGATCTCCATGAGCTCTCAAAATTGCTTTAGAGTATTTTCCATCTAATTGTCTAAACCATGAGAATCTTTGATGGATGTAAACATCATGAATTAAGAAATATATTAGACCATAAATTGAAATTCCAACTCCGACAAAGAACAACCAAAAATGAACAGTAGAGCTACCGATGATATAACAAAGGGCAGAAGGGACTGCGAAAACCAAAAAGAATAAATCATTTTTTTCAAAAAACCCTTCTTTCAAATGAGGTTGGTGATGATCTTCATGCCATTTCCATAAAATACCATGCATGACAAATTTATGGGTAAACCACGCCATGAATTCCATGGCGACTACGCTGAGAATAGTAATAGCGAAATAGATCATGACTAGATATTAAGTAGCAGGTTAAGTGCTCCAAAAAAGAGACACTGCAAGATAAACAAAGCGTAAGCAACTTTGTTTGACTCGGTTTTAAAACTTGTGAAAAAAAGTAAAAATAGTACGAAAGAGATAATTCCCCAGGCTACATAATTTTGGATAGGAACTTCTAAGCCCGACCAATTCCAAAAGTCTAAGGCAATTGCAACGGGTTCAATAAAATAGTCTAGAAGTACCATACTCACTGCTCCGTAGATAGATTTTATCCAGATCTTCCAGCTTGGGAAAAATAGATTAACTGTACTTCCCACAGCATAAATTAACATTGCCCAGTTTACCCCAATCATCACGGGAGTATTAAATACTTTTGGGCCTAAAATAGGACCATATTGATATTCGCCAAATACCAAACCCGTCTGAACTCCTAAAATTTCAATAAGAAGCCCGGAGAGAAAACAAGTAGATATAATGATGCCTAATTTTCCCCATGAACCAGAATGAAAGCTAATTATAACTGCCAAAGAAATTAGGAGATTCATTGGGGTGAGCGATAAAATTTCTTCATTTTTAAATACTCCAATTCCTAAAATTCCGACACTGTAAATGATGATTAAAAAAACGATGGCAATGAACTGCGCCATTTTCAGATCAAACGGAAATTTTATTTTACTTGTATTATTCATCAATATCCGTCTGTTATTAAATCATCAACAATTTTCGCACTCATCAAACAGAGCGGAATTCCTCCACCAGGATGTACCGACCCTCCACAAAAGTATAAATTCTTAAGACTACGCTTGAAATTGGCATGTCTCATAAAAGCAGAAAATTGATTGTTCGAACTTGTACCGTATAATGCTCCTTTATAGGAGGATGTTTTAGATTCTATTAATCTAGGATCAAGGATTTCTTCTACAATAATATTTTCTTGAAGTTTAACACCCAAAACTTGATTTAATTTATTGATGACATTGGTTTTGACTTTAGCGATCAAAGTCTCCCAATCTTGATTTTTGTTGTAAGGAACATTTATCATTACAAACCAATTCTCCATATTTTTAGGAGCATCGCTGTCGGAATATTTAGAACTAATATTCACATATACCGTAGGATCTTCAATTACATTTCCTTTCCCTAGTAATTCGAATTCTGATTTATAGTCATTGGTGAAAAAAATATTATGTAAATCTAATTCTGGGAATGATTTATTAATTCCCCAATAGAATATTAATGCTGAAGTTGAACGCTCCTGAGCTAATTTTTTCTCTGGTGCTTTTACTTTGGGAAGAAGTTTTTTATAAGTGTAAAAAACATCCATGTTGCTAACTACTTTGTCAAAGGAAAAAGATTCATCTTTAGTCTTAATTCCAACAACTTTTTTTTCTTCAACCAATATCTCTTCTACCTTAGTAGAGAATTGAAACTTAACACCTAAAGATGTTGCCAAATCAAAAATAGCATTAGTAATGGCGACCATGCCTCCTTTAGGATAATAGGCTCCTATTCCATGTTCAAAGTGCGGAATCATGCTTAGAAGTCCTGGAGCTTTATATGGGTTAGAGCCATTGTACGTAGCAAAACGATCCAGTAGCTGGACCATTTTATTATTGTTCATACTTTTTTCATGGACTTGATGCATAGATTTGAAAAGATCCAATTTGGGAAGTTGAAATAATGCTTTGGCTACTGTTTTTGTGAACCAAGTATCTGATCTGTGAAGGGAATGTTCTAGGAACGTAGAACCCGTGAGCGCGTACTTTTTTTCTGCCTTTTCAAAAAATGAAACTATTTTGTCTGAAGGAACCGCCAATTTGTTTTCTACTTCTTGGGCAAATTTAGTGATCTCAGAGAAACCTTCAACTATTGTCCTGTCGTCCCAGAAATACTTACAAACAACAGGCAGTCTTTGATAATGAAAATAGTCGTTTGGATTCTTTTGGGCCAACTCAAATAAGTCATCCACATATTGCGGCATTGTAAATAGACTCGGACCGGCATCAAATCTGAATTGACCTACTGAAATTTCAGAAAGCTTTCCCCCGGGGTAACTATTACTCTCGAATACTTCGACTTCATGACCTCTAATCGCCAATCTTACAGCAGTGGCCAGTCCGGCAATTCCGGCTCCAATAATTGCAATTTTGTGACGAGCGTCATTCATGTCAGCAAAATAACAATTGCGAACAAGATTAGTTTGATTTAATTGATTTCTTCTAAATCACCGGAACTAATTATAGGCAATCGGACAAAAAAGGTCGTTCCAACATCTACTTTCGTTCGGAAGAATATTTCCCCATTAACAGATTCAACAATATTTTTGGAAATTGCTAAGCCTAGTCCTGTTCCAGAACTTTTGGTTGTGAAATTTGGTACAAATACCTTCTCCTTTTTATCATCAGAAATACCGACACCATTGTCGCTTACCTTCACACAAACCATATCTTCTTCTTTGAAAAGATTTACGGTAATTTGGCCTTCTCGTCCATCAGGAATTGCTTGAATACCATTCTTTAGTAAATTATTAAAAACAGACACTAACTGATTTGGATCAGCGTAAACTACAAAGTTTTCAGCTGCCAAATCTATATTCATTTGCATCCCTTGACCATCTCCATCTTTGAACAAGTTAAATACATTTCCAATTAGATCATTTAGTACAAATGTTCTATTCTGTGCCCTAGGCATCTTGGCAAAGTTTGAAAATTCGTTGGCAATTTGCGTTAAATTATCAATCTGGCCAAGCATCGTATTCGTAACTCTTTCGAGTGTTTCTTTTATATTATCCGGATTGGATTTATAGGCCATTCCCAAATATTGAATACTAAGTCGCATAGGAGTCAATGGGTTTTTGATCTCATGCGCCACTTGTTTGGCCATCTCCCGCCAGGCACCTTCACGTTCTGTTTGTGCAAGCGCATTGGCGGATTTTTCCAACTCTCGAATCATGCCATTATATTCATTAATTAGCGCACCTAATTCGTCTCTACTTTTCCATTCGAGCGGTTTATTGGTTCCGTCAAGCCTTACTTTTTTAAGTGTGTCTCCAAGTTTATCTAAGGGCTGAGTAATTGACTTCGCAACTCTGAACGCTACTCCTGTCGCCAACATTAATAGGAACACATAGGCATTGATCAACGTAGACATGAAACTCGGTACTTTTGAATTCAACTCGCGCTGCTTGTCATAATATGGTAGTCCTAAATACCCAAGGATCTTTTCTTTATTTTTCAGTGGAACATAAGAAGCTTTAAAAGGAAGCTGACCTACTCGTTCATTTTCCATGAAAAATTGTGCAAGATTGGAATTCGTCAATGCCTGAAAAGCGAGGGAGGGCATGATCGGACTGATGATTCCTTTTTCAAAAATATCTTTCTCTGAACTGTGCACAAGTTCGCCACGAAGATTGTATAAATTTACATCCATTCTGTGAATCTTCGATAGCGGCTGAACGATGGCCTTCAAGTCTTTCAAAGTATCTTGACTATTGACTAATAACTCCAATTCATGTTCCGCATCTGCTAGAACGGATTTGGTTTTTCTTTCCAAACGTTGTTCATGGTAATCTTCTGAATTGGTTCGGAAAAACCATGCAGTCACCATTCCTATTATTATGAATGAAGCTACAATCAAAGCAATTATGCTCAATTGGATTCTATTTGCCAAAGAAGAGTTCTCAGCTCCTCTAAAATTAGGGCCATTCGGAACCAGAGGGAATAATGTATTTAGAATTGTAAATATTACCGAGAGTATGATCAGTAATCCAAAAATATAGGAGAAAAGAGAAATCCATTCAATCACTGATTCTCTTTCTTTTCCGATTAATACAACTGTTCCATTAGGTGCATTATATAAAAAGTCAGATCGATTATTATCGATGAATTCTTTGTTTTGTCCTGCAGCAGGAAGATTTTCAAGCTTCAGTAAAGGGCCATAAAGTTTTCCTTCAAAATCTACTCTTCTTCTATTTCGATAAACGGCATATTCGTATCTATCCAGATTTTGAAGATTCTTATATTGCTTGTCTACTAAAAGTTCGGAATAGACTTTTGAGGCAACACGTTTATTACGTTCAAATTCAATATAAATTTGAGCAAAATTCTCTTGATTTCCTCTGATAGGAATAGTTGATTTAAGGATATACTTGTTTTGTCCAGGACTAGAACTGACGTATCTAATGTTGTTTTTTGAGGTTGGAATTCCTCTTGAGAATTCGTCATCAAGATCTTTATAAATATTTGGCTGACCTTCAACAGAAGATTGATTGTATTTGTCAAATACATTTACCTCGTAATCATAGTTATAAAAAAGATAGGAATCACCACTGTAATATTTATTTATTTGTTTTTTGACCGCATCTTCTTCAACCTTAAACGGGAATGGTTTTAAAGTCTTATGTGTCAGGTCAACATCAAGCAAAATATCATTATTCAATTTAGTAAATGAATTCTCTGCAATAGTATCTCTCAGGTCAGCCAATTCCTTGGCATATTGAAGTCTTACAAAGCGATCTTTATAGGCATTGTATTTAAACAATAGTACAGATGCAAACCCAGCTAATGCAATTAGCCAGAATACAAACCATTTGAAAGTTTCATTTTGATGATCTATCGTAAGGTCGAAAAGAAAAATAAATGCTACAGGAATTAGTAGCATGAAAAATGGATGAAATAGTAAATCAAAGGCGTTGGAAAGCGGCCACATGACGGCCATAACTCCCAGTAGAATTGTCATCCTTTTTTTTGCATCAAATCCTAAAGCTTTTATAGTCTGCATAATGCCGTAACTATACAATAACAAGGCTGCTAAAAGGAAGATAACTCCAATAATACTTAATAAACTATAACGATCAAGATTAAAAACATTAGTGAAATCGTAGGAGATAGAAGTTTGAAGTACTAATGTTTTGAAAACAAATGTTGTGAAAATAACTCCGAATGTAATCGAAGCATAATTTAGTACCGTAAGCCAAAATCTCTGTTTGTCGTTAAGATGATCGTAATTTCTTTTTTCTGTATGCCGGTAAAAGAAAAACATCACCCAAAGCAGCAAAAATATATTGATCAAAAGATCTCCTAGGGAATTGCTTAATATCGTTTGGAAGGTCGGTGCAAAAATCGTAAGTGATTGAAAGTACTCAGTGAAACCAAAAACAATTGTTAAGATTCTTACGCCAAATACCGCGGCTAAAAATGAAATATTAGCTAACAACACTCCACTAGTCTTTTTCAGATAGGTTGAAAACTTGTGAATAAATGTTCCAAGTGCAATGAAACCAATAAAAAATAACCAAAGCTGTAAAACCAATTGCTTTTGATGAATGACCGGTCCTGCTGCTGTAAGATAAAAAAGTGGTGTTCCTCCCAATCCATTCACTGGATACTCCGAAACGTTTTGCTGAATTTCTAAATTTAGAGGAATATCTTTTCCTGCACTGAAATAAGGTTGGAGGTAATCACTTGTAATTTGATATTGATCTCTAATAGGAATTAATGCAATGATGCTGTAAGGGCCTTCTGTATCTCTATAGGTTTGAGCTATTTGTTCGTAAAACCCATTTTTAAGCTGTACAAGTTTTGAGTTCCTTTTAGGAGAAATCCTTGAAATTTCCTCTTTGGATGGAAAAGCTTGATTATTTGTCCAAAAAACCAATGAATCTCCTCGATATATGCTAAGTGAATAGTCAGATTCTCCTAATTTCTTCAAATATGTGAAATCACTCTCTTGAGTAAGTAAAAGCTTTGGAGCTTCATTAATTTGTCTGTTATGGAATTCTTTATTCTCGAAGAATAGTTTAACCTCTTTTTCTCTTTCCTTTAAATGCTCTTCAATCTGACCAGAATAACGACCTAAGTCGAGCGACCATTTCAAGTAACCACCGTAGGAAAATGCTCCAATCAATAGGATAAGAGCAATTATTAGTATTCTAAAATGGCCTTTTTTCATTAAAATCGGGATCTAGGATGTCTTTACTTTTGTGCTGCAAATATATTCGAAATAAATCTGCAGAGAAATCCTTGCTTTTATGGAACGTAAGACCTTTATTTACTGTTACAATAAAGTCGTTGTATTCTGCTCTATCGCGTTCCTTTTGAAGGGATGAGGAAAGTCCGGACAACGCAGAGCACCACACCATCTAACGGATGGGATTTCGATCTTGATCGAGATACAGAAAGTGTCACAGAAAAAATACCGCCTTCGGGTAAGGGTGAAAATGTGCGGTAAGAGCGCACACCTCCTTTGGTAACAAAGGTTGGAGACAAACCTTGTGGGTTGAAATGCTATGTATATCTTGGCTCCTTCGGGAGATAAATTGCTCGTTTATTTGTTATTACCTTCGGGTTCTGACATACCAAGAGGGGTAAGCAGCTAAATCTTTTGGGTGACCAACAGAGTAGATAAATGATAGAGCATTCCCTCGGGAATGACAAAATCCGGCTTATAAGATGCAACGACTTTATTTTTTACTTTTATTTCTTTTCCCTTTCTTACTCCAAGCTCAGTTAGGATGTACAGATGAGATGGCCACCAATTTCGACCTCAATGCTTTAGAAAATGATGGCTCTTGTATTTATCCCGAAACAAATGTCTCAACGACTATTTTGAATAATCTTCCTGATGAATTGCCAGAATGTTCTGGAATGGTAGGGTATGAAGATTATTGGATTACCATCAATGATAGTGGGGGAGGAAATGATATTTTATTGCTGGATCGATCGACCGGGGACTATATTCGAAAAGTTGAAATTCTCGGTGCAACGAATGTTGATTGGGAATCCTTGTCAATTTATCAGAACGATTTGTATATCGGAGATACCGGTAACAACAATGGTCAAAGAACCAACTTAGGGATTTATAAAATTTCTTTGGCCGACATTAACCAAGATGAAGTTACCAGCACCTTTTTTCCTTATAGCTATGAGGATCAAGTTGATTTTAATCCGCAACCAGAGGCTCATCCTTATGATTGTGAAGGAATAGTTATTGACGAAAGCGGTATTCATCTTTTTACAAAGGGTTGGGATTTAGGACTGATAGGTCATTATCTAGTAGACATCTTTTCTGGCTCGAAAACCGCTGTTAAAGTGGATGAAATTAATTTAGAAGGCTTGGTTACTGGAGCTAATCTTGACAAAAATGGAACACTTGGTTTCACTGGTACAGATGGAAATGCATTCCTTTGGTTATTTTATGATTATCAGCCGGGACAATTTTTTTCAGGAAATAAAAGAAAGATTGGACTAGGATTCTTAGGTCAAAACGAGAGTTTGTTTTTAGATCAAAATCAAACTGCTTGGATAACATCAGAGGATACATTTCAGCCTGGTAAAATTTATTTTCTTCAGTATGGAAGTTGGATAGTTACTGGACAAAAAAATTATTTGGATCCTGAAAGCCTTGTGCTTTACCCCAATCCTTTCGTCGCTTCTTTTATTGTTGATTGGAAAAAACAAAAGTCAGTTCAATTTGAAATTACATCTATTGCTGGGACTAAGTTGAAGTCGGGATTCTTATATCCGGGTAACAATCAAATTGAATTTGATCATCCAGCGGGATTATATTTTATAAGTATTTTTTCTGAAGATGAATTCGGAACATCAACTCTAATAAAGCAATAAAAAAAGCCAATACGCTATCGCATATTGGCTTTTCAAAAGCAATGAAGCTTTTTTTATTCTTCTATAACATCACCTCCGTCAAAGTCAAAAATCAAACTAAATCTAAGAGTGTTATCAAGCGGATTTCTTTGATTAGTAGTTGGAACCAAGTAAGAGAAATTAAGACCAAAAATGTTGTATTTTAAGCCTAATCCTACTGTGAAATATTTTCTTCCACCTTTTGTGCTATGTTCAGCGTAGTAACCTGCTCTAACCGCAAATTGCTCATCATACAGATATTCAGCTCCAACAGAAAGCATAAGTTCTCTGAACTCCTCTCCATTTCCAGGTGCATCTCCAAAAGAAGTAACAATACCACCGAATGGAGAATGTTCTTTCCAATCAAGAATGTCAGGATCTCCTGTTTCGTTCACAAGAGTTCTGGTAGGAACCAACAACTTATTGATATCAGTTGCAAATGTTATTTTATTAAACTCATCTAATTCAACCGTCAAAGCGCCACCAATACCCAAGTTAGCAGGGATGTAATCCTTGTTTTTTGAATTGGTATAAGAAACTTTGGAACCAATGTTGGATATAGCAGCTGCTACTGATAAAGTTGCGTTTTTTTCTCCTAACTTAATATCATTCAAGTAAGTTGCTGAAATATCTGCAGCTCCTGCGACTGCAGGAACAACATCAACACCTCCCACCATCTGGTTATTGGCAAGATTTGAATAAATAAACTTTGGAGCTACACCAACAGAAAATTTATCCGATAACTTTCTAGCGTAGGCCAAGGTTATTTCAAATTCGGATGGATCCCCACTTCCTAAGGATTGACCATTGAAATCGGTATAGTTTATACTACCCAATGCAAAGAATCTTAATGATGCTCCAAATGTTTGTGTTTCATCTGGGCTATAGTACCCAGAGGCATAAGCCAAATAAACATCATTCAATTGAAGTGATCTTAACCATGGAGTGTAAGTTGCAGAAAAACTTCCGGTGTTAGATACGTTAGCCAATTTTGAAGCATTGAAGTGCATAGCATTCGCATCAGGAGAAGTTGCCAATCCAACATCGCCCATTGCACCAGCTCTTGCACCAGGAACTATTCTTAAGAATGGTACAGCTGTAATTATAGTATTTATACAATTTTCTCCAGATGGAGTTTTTCCGTTTTCATCACAGATGAATGATTGCGCGTTCATTTGGTTTGAAAGCAATCCTATCAATAACAATGGAAGGATAAATAATTTCGTTTTACTCATTTTTCTTTCGTTTCGAATAAAGTCGTGTAAATATAGGGGCAAGTTTTCCTTAAACAGGAATAAAACTACATTTTCTTTAACTTTATTTTAAGATAACTAACTTTTCGTAGTCACTAGATACAGCTGCTTGATTTTCAGGACTATCTACATTACGAACCTTTACTCTATAAACATAAACGCCCTTAGAAAGTTGATCACCATAGTCATCTGTTCCATCCCAGGAAATATCTCTGACCAAACTACCTTCCGGCAAAACTCGTTCCTGAATTGTTTTAACAAGTTTACCGCTTACCGTAAACACTTGAACTTGAACATCTAACTCATTCCCATTCATGTTATGTTCAAACTGAAAACTGGTATTTGTTGTGAATGGATTTGGATAGTTAAGTACTTGATTTAGAGCAATTTTACCTGATTCTGCTACGAAAAATTCAATGGAGCCTACACCTGAGTTATTGGATACGTCCCAAGCTTTGACCTCAATGATATGTTTTCCGGGAGAAATATTAAATAACGGAAATCTTACTTGACCACTTGTGTAATCATCTAACGCGGCTTCATAAAAATCATTTAATAGGAATGATTCAGCTGTATTACCATCAAGAACAGCCGTCAAATTGTGCCCTACAGCCTGTCCAGCTATGTTAATTCCGAAATCATCTGATAAATCTGCAATTAGAACTGGATTTTCATCAGTTGTACCGCCATTAGGAAATGGAATCTCATTCATATGAACATCAACGATTGGTGGAGAATCGTCTCCCAAATCAGCATTTGCACCACCGCCCACTGCGAATCCTTCTTGTATACCGCCAGCATCAATCTGGGTTCCATCTTCGGCATAGTAACTGATTTTGGCTTCGCCTATATTGTAGTCGATGTCTTTTGGGACGATAAAAGAAAACGTAAAAAGTCCATTATTGACACTCGCTTGGCCTTTAAAAACAACGCTATTTTGAATGATGAAATTGGCAATTAATGATCTTTCATCTTGTCCTAATGTACTGGCTGTTCGTTTTTTATCAAAAATTGTTGGATAGACTCGACCATTAAATTCAGTGTTCAAACTTCCATCTTCTCTCAAAACTTGACCTTCGATGGTTACTGTTTCTAGCGCAGATAGAGTATCTAGAAAGCCGGTACCTGAATTACTTACATCCTTGCCATTTATTTTAGTAGTTACAACTTGCATTTCAGGCACGGCCAAATGCATCGAAGGGTCACCAAAAACTGAAAATTTTCTCAAATTCTCCAATCTATTTACGCCTAGTTTATTTTTAGCTACTCTCAGCATTTCGCCCATTGAATATCGTTTTACAATGAGGCTGTCAAAAAGATTTAGAACCATTCTCTCGTTGTCTTGCGCAAAAACAGCTCTCGTCGTACTCATTAATGCAATGGCTCCTCCTTTCGGATTTAATATGGTCATTTCTCCACCAGTAACCAATCCCGGTTCATCAAATCCAGTAAAACTACAAGTGGCAGTAATGAACAAAGGAAGATTATCTAAATTGTTCCAAGAAGTAATGTCTTTTAAAGTGATTACTCTTTCCTGAGCCCAACCTTGAGAACCACCATGTCCAAAATAATTTAATATTAGTGCACCTCTGAAAATATTACGATTCAAAGCTTCCTGAGCGAGAGGAAATCTTTGTCCACCAGATGTTGCTTCTTGTTCGAAAGCATCTAAATGCACCTTGACTTGATTTACTTGTTCATATTTATCTTCCGCCTTATCAGTTAATTTTTCTGATGAATTAAAATGAAGATTTGTATCTTCATCATCGCTTAAATATATTGATCTATTTCTCCAGTCATTTAAAGTTTTTACTGATGTTTCGTAATGAATAATTTTATCGACTACTCCTTTGGCTTCTTCTAAAGTTTTACATGGAATTCTTCCAACGCCTAAATCAAGTAATCCATTTTGAACGATTTCGCCTTCATCATCATCAAGAAGGGCAAAGTAATCATCGGTAGGATAGGCTAATATTGGATCTAATGATTGTTCTGTTTGGTAGGTTGGAATAAAGTTTCCACCAGCATTGTAAATATCTCGATAGTCAAAACTACCATCACCAAAAAGAAGCAATGTTTTAAATTCTGGAGATCTTTCGTAGATCATTTTCATGAAATCTCTAATGGCAGATGGATCAATACTTCCTCCAGAAAATTCATTCCACACGCTACCAATTGAAACCAATTCAATTTTTATATCATTGTACTCAGCTCTATGAGCCGCTAATCGCTCTGCTTGAGATTTAAAATTTGGATGATAAATGATTACCATATCCGTATTTTCAATCCCATGTATATTTTGATTTTCTATAGTACTTGTGAATTCTGGTGTTGGAAAATCTGCATTTTCATTGTAAGCAATATATTTTTTTAGTACACCTTCTGTGGATGTAGACCATGACAATGTATTTCCATTCAACGTTGCATTTTGAAGGATTGGTTGATCCCAATTTGTGATGTCCCAAATTTTTATCGAAGCGCTAGCATTATTCAATTTGAAAGTTGCAGAAGCATAATTCTGAGATTCAAAATTTTGAAAGACCATTGATGTCCCGGTCATATTGAGGGCTCGTTCAGCATTTACTTCGATATAGTCTAACCATGCCTTATTTGTCCCATCACCAACGGCAGGGTAAGATATATTTACATTTACTTCTGATCCTCTATTTTCTAAAGTGGCATTAATAATTTCTGCATCGGCAAAAATACGATCAGCATTTCCTATTGAGATAGAAGCTGCGTTTGGACTAGTGTAATCTTCACCTTCTACATTCATCATAAATCTTGATCCAGTGGCGCCTCTAAGAATCATGCGACTCTTAACTTGAATATCGGATCCGGGAATTATATTTGGAAAATTGAATGAAAAGTCTTGCTCACGAATCTGATTGAAAAGATCACCATAAAACTCCTGTCCAGTTCCTTGTGCTTGATCTTCTTGGAACAAAACATTAAACTTATCTTCTTCGAATCTATCAGAGGTATTAAAAGAAGAAATTTCAATATCTCCTTGATTAAGACCATCTTGACTTGTCATTCTTGCTCCATCTTCACTTCCAATTTTAATTATGAAATGTTTAACGAAACTGAATTGATTCGTTTTTCGTCTCAATAAGTTTTCTGAGGTGTTATACTCGACACGATTAGGACCATCGGTATGAAAAAGAAAAAACTCATTTTGATCGAAATTGCTGTCAGTGTTTCCATTAAAAAATAGGGGATAATCTAATAAATCTAATTGACGATTGTCACCAGCTCTTTTTCTCAATGGCCCACCTTCTGTAGCCAGTAACTTTATTTTAGAAACATTAATATCCGAAAGGGAAAGACCTAAAGTTTCAGTGAAAAAATTTGCGTCTAGTTTGAAAATACCTCCTGTACTTACAGAAATTTTATAAAGGTCTCCTGTTGCTAATTCGGAGATTGTAGGTTGATTCGATCTTTTAGAACCAACAAATTTTGGAAGCGCCGAAAACTTAATCTCAAAGTCCTTTAGTCTCTGATAGTTATTTGCATTTTTCGAGATAGGTATGAGTGTAATAAAAGCATAGTAGTTTTCTCTTTCTTTTCCAACGTTTACCTCTAAACGAACTTCTTTTTCTAATTCTTCAAAAACTGGATCTGAAAAACCTGGATCAAATGTTTCCATATTTTCTCCAACTAATTGCGCTCTAACTTGCGAAGGTCCATTTAGCTTAATTCTAGTTGTCCAAATAGGAAGGCCTTTGGTCGAAGAATGATATGTGGCTCCATCAAAATGAAGACTTTTCTCTGCGAATACCGATTCTGACCGATGAATTCTATATCCTTCAGTCCAGTCCAAAGAAATTTTAAGATTCTGATTGATTTGTGCCTGCCCCAAGGCAAAAAGGCAAATGCAAATAGCAGAGAGGAATAATTTTTTCATAAATTGTGAGAGCAATTAGCTTAGCAAAGCTTTCGTTAGTTAGTTGTTCGATTTTTAAACGAAAGGTTTTATTTCCTATTGTGGAAAAAATGTCGTTCAATTGATAGCCTTACAAAGTTAATACACCAGAAACAGAACATTGGTAAATGAAGGGACATAAACGAATTTGGTTCATTGTTTTTCTGATTATTTCCACAACCACTATTGGTTTTGGTCAAGATCCTATATTTTCGCAGTTCTATGCAGCTCCTTTACAACTAAATCCTGCTTTTGCTGGAAATACAAATTCACCACATTTTACGGCAAACTATAGAAATCAGTACACCACTTTTAGTAATGTTCAGACTTACAGGACCTACGCTGTTTCGTACAGTCAATTTTTCCGTCCTGCAAATAGTGGTTTGGGGCTACAAATAATGGCTGATGATATTGGGGAAGGACTTCTTTCTACAAATTCTGCCATTGCAGCTTATACCTATAGAGTACAGGTAAGCAGGGACTTATACTTCAAACTTGGAGCGGAAGCCGGAGTATTCCAGACGCGATTAGGTTGGGATAGGCTTGTATTTTTTGATCAATTAGATGCTGAAAACGGAATAAGTCTTCCTACGGCTGAGATTACACCAGAAAATTTAAACAAAGTATCTTTGGACCTTGGAGCAGGATTTCTGGCCTACAATAAGGTTTTTTACGCTGGGTTCTCATTAAAACACCTCAATACTCCCAGTCAATCCTATTTGCTGGTCAATGATAATTTGAATACTGGATTGCCAATGAGACTAACCTTGCATTCCGGTGCGCAAATAATATTAAAAGAGGGCAATAATAGAAAAAGCCCTACGTTTTTATCCCCGAATATCATGATCATTCGCCAAGGCGATTTTGGTCAAGTAAATGCTGGGACATATGCTGGTTTGGGCCCATTTTACGGTGGTATTTGGTATCGGCATGCTTTTGCAAACCCCGATGCAGCAATATTCTTAATGGGAGTTCAAAAAGATTTCTTCAAAATTGGATACTCTTTTGATCTTCCGTTACAATCAAAACTGGGTCTTGCTACCTCAGGTGGAACTCATGAAATATCAATGATATTTAACTTTGAGAAGCCAGGCAGAGCTGATTTAAATGATTGTTTTCAAATATTTAGATAGTAAACCGGCTTAGTTAACAAAAAAAGGCACTTTCTTTGTAGATAAACTATACAGTTTTGTGCTGAAAGAATTATAATAATCACTACATTTGGTCGCTATTTCTGACTGAAAATCATAGAAACTAATGAAAAGTCTTTTGAAATTAAGTTTTCTCGCATTGGCAACCCTCCTTTTTTTAGGGTCTTGTAAAAAATCTGAAAAGTCCAGCTCTACAGGTTGGAATTATAACGAGCAAGAATGGGGTGGATTCGAAAAAATGGATTACCAAGGCCAGGTTACTGGACCTAATTTAGTACTTATTCAAGGTGGAACATTCACCATGGGTAATACAGAATCTGATGTTACGTTTGACTGGAATGCAATTCCAAGAAGGGTAACAGTTTCCTCATTTTATATGGATGAAACTGAGGTTTCGAACATAGATTACAAAGAATATCTTTATTGGATTAAGAGAGTTTTTGGAGAATCTTATCCAGAAGTTTATCTAAATTCTGTTCCAGATACATTAGTTTGGAGGGAAGAATTAGCTTACAATGAGCCGTTTGTAGAAACTTACTTCAGACACCCATCTTATGATGAGTATCCTGTAGTGGGTGTCAATTGGCTACAAGCTAATGAATACTGCCGATGGAGAACCGATCGTGTGAACGAAATGGTTCTTATTGAAAAAGGGATTTTAAATCCAAATCCTGAGCAAAAGGATGAAGACAATTTCAACACCGAAGCATATTTAGCTCAACAATACCAAGGTGATGTTCGGAAGAATTTGCCCGATACGAAAACTGGAGGGGAGAGACCAGTAAAGTTTGAAGATGGTATTCTACTACCTTCTTATAGACTGCCAACTGAAGCAGAGTGGGAATATGCTGCGCTTGCGCTGATTGGAAATCAAGTGAATGCGGCTGATGAAAGAATTTCAGATCGTAAAATTTACCCATGGAATGGAAGTGGTGTTCGATACGAAAAGAGAGACAAATCTCAGGGGCGTATGCAAGCAAACTTCAAAAGAGGGCGTGGTGATTACATGGGTATGGCCGGTAATTTGAATGATAATGCGCATATAACTTCTCCGGTTAGAAAATTTTTGCCAAACGATTTTGGTCTTTACCATATGGCTGGAAATGTGAACGAATGGACAATGGATTTATATCGTCCATTGACTTCGAAAACATTGTCTGACGTAGAGAATCATGACTTGAATCCTTATAGAGGTGGAAAATTCCAAACTAAAGAATTAGATGAAGACGGAAGTCCAGTTGAAAAGGATAGTTTAGGTCGAATGAGATACAGAGATGTGGAAGATGATGAAGTAGCATCACGAGAAAACTACAAAAGAGGACAGGTATATAATTACTTGGATGGAGATCAAGAGTCGTTTGTACTTTATGACTACGGAAAAACTACTTTAGTTAGTGATAAATCTCGTGTTTACAAAGGAGGTTCTTGGGCTGATCGTGCATTTTGGCTTGCTCCTGGAGCGAGAAGATTCAAAGAAGAAGATAAAGCAGATAGAACTTTAGGTTTTAGATGTGCAATGACAAGAACAGGAGGACCTGCTGGTAACGATGATTCAGGTGGGAACACATTCAAGACTAAAAAGAAACCTGTTAAAAGAAGATATAAATAAATTATCCTTTTAAAGGTTAAAAGCGCTTTGGCACTAGATGCTAAAGCGCTTTTTTATATTTGTGCCTAAAGCACTCTAGAATATGGAAAGTTTCCCAATTTCGGAACTATACGATCGGTTCTTACAGAGTACGGGAGTTTGTACGGACAACCGCGAAATATTTGAGAATTGTATCTTTTGGGGTATAAAAGGTCCAAATTTTAATGGAAATGATTTTGCGTCTAAGGCGATAGAGCAGGGCGCAAGATATGCTGTAGTGGATGAATTAGATCAAGCCGATCATCTCCAAATTTTATATGTTAAAGATACGATTAAAGCACTTCAAGAATTAGCTAATTTTCATCGTCGCCAATTCGAAATTCCTGTTATTGCAATTACCGGATCAAATGGAAAGACTACTACAAAGGAATTATGTGCCGCTGTATTATCAAGAACTTATCGTTGCCATTTTACTAAAGGAAATTTTAATAATCACCTTGGGGTTCCTTTGACATTATTGAAAATGACTGGTGATACGGAAGTTGCAATTATTGAAATGGGAGCCAATCATCAAAGGGAAATCGCTCAGCTTTGTGATATAGCTGAACCTACACATGGATTGATAACGAATATTGGAAGCGCTCACTTGGAAGGTTTTGGAGGTCTTGAAGGAGTTAAAAAAGGGAAAGGTGAATTATTTGATTTTTTAGCCCAATCCAAAGGGGTAGCATTTATAAATAAAGATGAACAGTTTCTGTCTGAACTGGCCGCTAAGATTCAATATAGAAGAGTCTATTACGGACTTTATGAAGGACAAGGAGATACCTGGTTGAGAATACAAAGTGATAAATCGTCTGACAAATTTTTAAAAGTTAGCTTTTGGGATGAAAGATCGAACCTATTTCAAATAAGACCTAACCTTATTGGAGATTATAATATTCCGAATTTAGCGACCGCAATTTGTTTGGGGTTATATTTTAAAGTGCCGGAGGCTGAAATAGTAAAAGGAATAGAGTCTTATATTCCAAATTCCAACAGATCCCAATTGCTCAATTATAAGAAAGCAGAAATAATTCTTGACGCCTATAATGCAAACCCCAGCAGTACTGAACTAGCGCTCAGAAATTTTGCAAAAATGGAAGGAGATATGAAAACGGTCATTCTCGGAGCTATGAAAGAGTTGGGGAAATTTGAAAGAAAAGAACACCAAAAGATAGCTCAGCTAGCAACTAGACTAGAATTTCAAGAGGTAATTTTTATAGGTAGAGAATTTGAAGAAGATTCAATAAAACTTGGTTGCCGGTATTTCAAAAATACCGAAGATTTCAAATTAGCAATTTCAGAAGACTTTTTTGATTCAAAAAAAATATTAATCAAAGGATCTAGGTCAACTCACTTGGAAAGAATTGTCTCAGATTAAATTTTATCGTCTTAATCCGTCCATTACTTTAATAAGCCTTTCTGGTATGTCCTCATTAGTTGCTTCTAAGTAATCCTCATAAGTACAAGCAATCAACATGTTTTTTTCCCCAGTTTTTTCTTTTGGTAATTGAATCCACCATCGTCCTGAAAGCGTACTTTTCCAAAAAGATATCTTTGTATCTAACGCTTTAAAATCAACCAAGTATTCAGTTAGATTTTGTTCTTTTAGAGGATAATCACCTTTTCTATTTATAAAACCATCAATAAAATACCAGATTGTCTGTGCCAAGATTGCTGTAGTGATATTATGTTTATCTTCGGATAGGTCAAATCCGGTAAGGGACAGTCCTTTTAATCGATCACTGATTCCGGCATATCTTGAAAGATGACAAAGTTCTTCACCATAGAATCCATTTGGAGATTTGATAATTTGGCATGGGGCCTCACTATGCCGGAGTGCATTCGCGTCAATGGAGGCAATATCTGCATCTCTAAGAATTGGCTCGGCAAGGTTTATATTTTCACGAAGTGCACCTAATCTAATTTCTTGAAATGGAATATTTTTTAGGAGTTCATTTTCATGGGAATGTCTAAAATGAGCTTGCGATCCTAGTATTCCTAATGTATTAATTCTTGAATAAGATTTATTAACCAAGTTAATCCAGTAGTCCTCCTTTAAGTAAGATAGCTTTTCTTGTATCCAAACGGCATTCGTTACATTTTGATCTGGTGTAAAAGCTTCAAAAAGTATTTTTCCTGCCAAATGATTTTTTCCAATCAAAATGGGGATAATTCCACCTGCTTTCAATTCCCTTAAGCATTGGATGGCAAAAGAAGGGTCTTCATTTCTTAGATTTCCAAAGTCTATAATGCGTTTTTCGGCCCACGGATGAGAAAGTGAAAAAAGCTTTTGTCTAATGGCATTGGCGTTTTTTTTATCTAGACCAATTATTCCAATATGTCTTTCCTCTAACTTTTCTTCTTCTCCAGAAAAAAAATGAATCGATTTCCCAAATTGATCGAATTTAAGACCATCAAAACTGCTAAATTGCGCTCCTTTATCCGAGCTTAACCAGTGCTTCAACATTAATTGTAAGATTTTTTCAAAAGTAAGGATATAATAGTATCAAATAAAACCAAGTATGGACCAATTACTTAAAGCTTATAAAGAAAAAACACCCGAAGTCGTATTTGAATGGAATGATCCGGAAACTTATGCTAAGGGATGGGTTGTTATTAATTCATTGAGGGGAGGAGCTGCCGGAGGCGGGACAAGAATGCGAAAAGGACTAACTAAAGATGAAGTAGTTTCCTTAGCTAAGGTCATGGAAATTAAATTTTCCATTTGTGGTCCGGCAATTGGAGGCGCTAAATCAGGAATTGATTTTGACCCAAATGATCCAAGGAGAGATGAAGTACTTCAAAGGTGGTATACAGCGGTATTCCCACTGCTAAAAAATTATTATGGCACAGGGGGAGATTTAAATGTGGATGAGTTAAAAGATGTAATTCCTATTACCGAAGATTTAGGGCTATGGCATCCTCAAGAGGGTATAGTAAATGGACATTTAAAGTTTAAAAAAGGTGATAAAATCAATATCGTTGGACAATTAAGATATGGATGTGCTAAAATAGTTGAAGATGCTAATTTTGTTCCTGATGGACATAAATATGCAGTGGCGGATTTAATTACAGGATACGGAGTCTCAGAATCAGTGAAACACTTTTACGGGATTTACCGTAATAGTGATCTGAATGGCAAAAGAGTCATCATTCAAGGCTGGGGTAATGTCGCCTCTGCCGCAGGTATTTACTTGGCACTTCAAGGTGCCGTAATAGTCGGTATCATTGATAAAGATTTTGGAATATTAGCTCCGGATGGATTGACGTTCGATCAAACTAAGGAACTTTATATCCAGAAAAAAGGTAATAAACTCAGCAATGACCAAATGCTTCCATTTAAAGAGGTAAATGAAAAAATTTGGGATATTCCTGCCGATGTCTTTATTCCGGGAGCAGCTTCTAAGTTGGTTAATAAGGACCAAGTTGATCGAATGCTACACAATGGATTGGAGCTAATTTCCTGTGGGGCGAATGTCCCTTTTGTAGATGACCAAATTTTCTTTGGAGAAACTGCAAAATATACAGATTCCAAAGTCAGTATGATTCCTGATTTTATTGCGAACTGCGGAATGGCTAGGGTTTTTGCCTATTTAATGCAGCCGGAAATAAAAGTAACAGATGAAGCCATCTTTAATGATGTGTCAACAACAATAATGAACGCCATCAAGGATTTAAAGGCTATAAACGATTCAGAAATAAACTTGTCTGGAAGAGCATTGAAAAAATCTCTGGAAAGTTTAATATAAGGCATCGTTTTTGCAATAGAGTGAGGCTTGGGAATATTTGTACCCTAATATTTTAGGGTATATTTAACATAAGGTGAAAAACTTATATAACTTTACACTAAGTTTAGTACCTTTCTGCCTAAATTGTTTGTTTTATTGGCCAATAATGTTTGGCTTCATTAAAAATTGATTAGTTTTACATCCTATTTGAAAAGAATAGAATGCATAAAATATCACCCGATTCGATAACGTACAAAGTATTAACCCTTATGACAAGGAAATTTATTCTTCTTACATGTTTCGCCATAGCAGTGTCTTTTGGGACCGCTCAGGCTCAAACAGATGGTCTCAAATTGACAGCTAAACCTAAAAATATGTGGGAAGCTGGTATCTCTGTAGGACACAGTGCTCTTACTGGAGATGTTGATTGGAAGTCAGACTTCGGTATTGGACTTTCTTTGAGAAAAGCATTGGATTACACATTCTCAGTTCGTCTAGACGCAGCTTACCTTAGATACACTAACGAGGAAGATGTGAATACTAGAGAAGTAGATGCACGCAGATATGGTTATGCGGCCAATTGGTTGCCAAAATCAAATGCAACAAACATTGCAGGTGATGTTAATATTGTGGCATCTCTTAACCAAATCAAAGTCTTCAAAAAGAACAAAATTAACCCATATGGCTTTGCTGGCTTGGGTGTAGGTGCTGTTTCTTCAGAGGTTAATGACAATGGAACCAATCCTGTAGATGTTAGACTATCTACTGATTTTGATGATGACTGGGCCATTACAGCACAGGCAACTGGTGGTATTGGTGTTGGATTTTTGATAGGAAAGAAAGTTTCCTTGGCAATAGAACATAAAATTTACAAATTCTTCGGAAGAGGAGCAGATTTGCTTGATGGTGTTGAATTCCAAGGAACTTTAAATGATAGAGTAATTACAAAAGATGATGATCTTGGTAACTACACAAATATCAGATTGAACTTTGCCTTAGGTAAAATGAATGACGATACTCAAATGCCTTTATGGTGGGTTTCTCCAATGGATCAATTGGCTGAAGATTTAGCTGAAGTTAAAGCACGTCCAATTTTTGATAACTCAGATTCTGATAAAGACGGTATCTTAGACATGGTAGATCAAGAGGCTGATACTCCTGAAAACTGCCCAGTTGACACGAGAGGTGTAAGATTGGATAGTGATGGTGACGGAATTGCAGATTGTGAAGATGATGAGCCTTACTCACCTCCAGGGTACGAAGTAAGTGCTAAAGGAATTGCACAAGTTCCTCAGCCTAATATCTTGAACGAAAATGATGTAAACAAAATTATTGATGGAAGATTGGCGGCATTGCCTCCGGTTGAAACTGCTTCAGATTGGTTCCTTCCTATGATTCACTTTGATAATGACAAATACAGTATCAAGAACTCAGAATACGGAAAACTACATAATGTAGCTACTGTAATGAGATTGAATCCAGGAATCAGAGTTGTGGCAGCGGGTCACACTGATAAGCGTGCAGGAGATTGCTACAACGATCTTTTGAGCTACAACAGAGCTCAAGCAGCTATCGATTACCTTTCCACTAAATACGGAATCGACCGTAGCCGTTTTGTGTTAAACTGGGGTGGAGAGAATACTAACTTGATTCCAACTAACTCTTCAAACTTGATGAACAGAAGAGTTGAGTTTACAGTAGCAACTACTGAAGCTGACATGGGAAGACCAGATTGTGGTGTGAACAGTGCAGGTTCTGGAAGTGGTACAAGATATTCTGGAAATAAAGAAGCTGGATACTAATCCAACCTTAAACCAGTAAGAGAAAAGGGTTGATCGCTATGCGATCAACCCTTTTTGTTTATTGAATATATTTTGCTAAATCTTTGAGAATTCAATCAATATTGTCCAGTTTGCCACAAAACCAATGTACAAGCCATTTCAAACTGAATCCCAGCTTTAATCAATGCATTTGATGTTGCTAATGATTCTGAACCTGGATTAAAAATGACCCTTCTTGGATTCAAACCAATGATGTAATCAATCATTTCTTGGTCTTGGTGTTCCGAGCCAACATATAGCGTGATCGTGTCGATTGCTTGGAAATTCTTTCGCTCGGTTACAATCAATGTTTTTCCTACCTCTCCTTTCTTCAACCCCAATGCAATATGCTTCAATCCTTTCGATTGTAATAACTTGATAGCCTTATTACTAAAGCGACTAGTATTCAAGCTTGCCCCAATTATCAATGTGATATCCTTTTCCATATCCGACAAATAAAAAAGCCGAAGAAAATTACTCCGGCTTTAAAAATTATCTTTTGATTAGATTATACGATCATACGAATTGGATCTTCTAGCATTCCTTTCAAAGTCTGTAAAAACTTAGCTCCAGAAGCACCATCCACAACTCTATGATCACAAGATAAAGTTACTTTCATGATATTTCCGATAACTATCTCACCATCTTTCACAACGGGTTGTTGACTAATTCCCCCAACTGCTAAGATACAAGCGTCTGGAGGATTAATAATTGCTGTGAACTCATCTATTCCAAACATTCCTAAGTTGGAGATAGTAAATGTATTGCCGGACATTTCATCCGGTTGTAACTTCTTTACTTTTGCTCGACCGGCCAACTCTTTGACTTCAACATTTATTTGAGACAAAGATTTCATATTAGCATGGCGTATAACTGGAACCAAAAGACCGTCTTCAACAGCCACAGCCACACCAATATTAATAGAATTGTTGGTTCTTATCTTGTCTCCAAGCCAAGAAGAATTTATTGTTGGATGTTGTTGTAAAGCAGCAGCGCAACTTTTCACTACGAGGTCATTGAAAGAGATCTTAGTTGGAGCCATCTCATTGATGGTCTTCCTAACTGCGATGGCTCTAGTCATGTCGATTTCCATCGTCAGATAAAAATGAGGAGCACTAAACTTGCTTTCACCAAGTCTTCTTGCGATTACCTTACGCATTTGACTTACCGGTGTATCCTGATATTGATCAGTTGAATTAAAATTGAAAGCAGGAACCGCTTTGGTTTCATTCGCAACAGAGGCAGGAGCTGAAGTCACAGGATTTTGAATCGCAGCTTCAATATCTCTTTTGACAATTCTTCCATTTTCACCTGAACCTGCAATTGAAGCTAAGTCTATTCCAGCTTCGGAAGCCATACTTTTTGCAAGCGGAGAAGCCTTTAGTCTAGAACCATTAGAACTAGGCATCGGCGGGGCAGCTATTACAGGAGCAACAGGTGCTGGGGCTTTAGGAGCCGGAGCACTACTATTTATTACAGCTTCCTTTGCTGGCTCTGGTGAAGCAGCAGCAGCGGAATTGTCAGATCCTTCAGATTCAGCAGCTTGTAGTGCAGCAGCGAAATCTTCCCCTGCTTCACCAATGACTGCCAAAACCCCATTTACCGGGACCGGTCCTTCTTTAATTCCGATATGTAGTAATACTCCTTCATGGAAACTCTCAAGTTCCATTGTTGCTTTATCTGTTTCTACCTCGGCTAAAACATCACCGGGTTCAACGGTCTCACCAACTTCTTTAAGCCATCCAACAATGTTACCTTCTTCCATGGTATCACTCATTCGAGGCATTCTTATCACTTCTGCCATAAAACTAATTTTAGATTATTTCTTATTAACGCTATTTGGCTGGTTTGGATGCCAAATTTAGCTAATTCTCTTTAAAATATTAGCTTTATCAGTAGGAGCTTATTGGCTTAATCAAAGATTACTTATGATTCGTTCCCTCCGCCTTAAAGTGCTACCTTTGAATTACTTTTTTTATTAGATATCGATATGAACTTCTCTTCAAAATTAATAGAACAAGCTGTTGATGCATTTGCAAGTTTGCCAGGAATTGGTAGAAAAACAGCGGTGCGTTTGGCTTTACACTTAGTAGATCTTCCAAAGGAGCATACAGAACAGTTTACGGGTGCTTTGAAGGAGATGAAAGATAAAATTCAAACTTGTACTACTTGCTTTAATTTATCAGATGAAGCGGCCTGTAGTATTTGTAATGATAAATCAAGAAATCCGGAACTTTTGTGTGTGGTTGAATCGATTAGGGATTTGATGGCCATTGAGCATACCGGTCATTTTAGGGGATTTTATCATGTGCTCGGTGGAATTATTTCTCCAATTGAAGGAATTGGTCCTGGTGATTTAAATATAGATTCTTTATTGAATAGAGTAGAACTGGGTTCATTTAAAGAAATAATTATGGCCATCAGTCCTACTATTGAGGGAGATACCACCATATTTTTTCTTTCCAAACAATTGGCTACTCATGGAGTATCAGTTTCTACAATATCAAGAGGAGTGGCATTTGGAGGAGAATTAGAGTATGCGGATGGATTAACTTTAGGTCGATCTATTGCTTCTAGAATTCCTTATCAAGTTTCGCAAGGTGCTTAATCAAGTATAAATTGATGAAGCTATCTGTAATAATAGTTAATTACAACGTAAAGTATTTTTTAGAACAGGCGTTGTTGTCTGCTAGAAATGCCATGGCAAATATTGATGGAGAAATATTTGTGGTGGATAATAATTCTGTGGATGACTCTGTTGAAATGGTTAAAGAAAAATTTCCAGAAGTTCATTTAATTGCTAACACAGATAATCCAGGTTTTTCAAAAGCTAATAATCAAGCGATAAGAATTTCTAAAGGGAAATATGTTTTATTATTGAATCCTGATACCGTTGTTGAGCAAGATACATTCTCGAAATGTATTGAATTTATGGATGCTCATCCAAATGCAGGTGGACTTGGAGTTAAGATGATTGATGGTGGTGGAAAATTTTTACCTGAATCCAAGAGGGGCTTCCCTGCACCGTTTGTGGCGTTCTGCAAAATGTTTGGGTTAAGTACACTATTTCCTAAATCTAAAACCTTTAATCACTATCATCTTGGATATTTAGATAAAGAAGAAAATCATAAAATTGAAGTATTGGCAGGAGCCTATATGTGGCTGCGTAAATCTGTACTTGATGAAATCGGGTTGCTTGACGAAACCTTCTTTATGTATGGGGAAGATATTGATTTATCGTATAGAATTATTCAAGCTGGGTATGACAACTATTATTTTTCGGAAACAAGGATAATTCATTACAAAGGTGAGAGTACTAAAAAGGGAAGTCTCAATTATGTAAAAACATTTTATAATGCAATGATCATTTTTGCACAGAAGCATTTTCATACAGGAAAAGCTCAGATGCTAACTTTTTTATTAAGAATTGCAATATATTTTAGAGCTTCGATTACATTGGTTTCAAATTTTGGAAAGAAAGTATTTTTACCTTTTCTGGATTTATCAGGAATATTTCTCGGGATGTTGATGCTTAAGAATTTTTGGGCTAATTACTATTTTGGCGATCCATCTTATTATCAGACCGAGTTCACTATGTTCAATATTCCACTATATGCCGGAATATGGATGGTTAGTTCTTTTCTTTTTGGAGCCTATGATAAACCATTGAAATGGGGAGCTTTACTTCGAGGCTTACTGGTAGGAACTCTTGTACTAGCTGCAATCTATGGATTTTTAGATTTAGAATATCGATCATCAAGGGTCTTAATAATTTTAGGATTTTTTATGACCTTGTCAATAATGACTTTGGTTAGGTTAGTTGTTCAATTTTTCAAAAACGGAACCTTCGCTTTTGGTGATCAAAAGCCTCAGAATTTAATTATTGTTGGAAGTGAAAAGGAAGAGAAAAGAACCTTATCATTGTTAGAGAAAGTTCAAGTTGAAAAAAATTATATTGGAAGAATTTCACCGCCCGAGTTAAAGGAGAAAAACGCGCTGAGTAAATTTGGACAATTAGACGAGGTCGTTCGTATTTACAAAATTGAAGAAGTTATATTTTGTTCGGCCGATGTTCCTGCCAACAATATAATGGAATGGATGTCAACAATTGGCTCAAAAGTAGATTTTAGAATTATTCCTGCGAAAAGTGAAAGTATTATCGGAAGCAGCTCTAAAAATTTTGCAGGAGAGTTGTATACAATTGATGTTCGTTATGATATTGATTTAGTGGGACAAAAAAGAAATAAAAGTATATTCGACAAATTAGCTGCTTTGTTCTTCTTATTGCTTAGCCCGATATTAATATTCTTTCAAAAACATCCAGTAGGACTTATTCCAAATTTGTTGGCTATACTTTTCGGTGGGAAAAGTTTTGTGGGATATGCTGATAATCATGAAAGTCATAAGTTGCCGAAAATTAAACCGAGCATATTGAGCCCGATTTCTTATTTCTCTAAAGTTCCGAAGAAGGAAGCTATCGATAGATTAAATTTTTTCTACGCAAGAGATTATAGAGTAGAAAAAGATATTGAAATCTTATGGAAGAGTATTCGGAAATTAGGAGATTCTAATAAATAAATATTATGCTAAAAAATAGAATTAAGCAGTTAGCAAAAGAATATTTCAAAGATACCGTTGCGATTCGGAGACATCTTCATGCCCATCCTGAACTAAGTTACCAAGAAAAGAAGACAGGGAAGTATGTAGCCGCGCAATTAAAGAAAGTAAAAATTCCTTTTAAACATGGAATGGCCGGAAATGGAGTTGTTGGATTAATCAAAGGAAATAACCCAAGTTCGAGAGTGATTGCATTGCGTGCGGATATGGATGCTTTACCGATTCAAGAAGCAAATAAAGTTTCTTATAAATCAAAGAATCCAGGAGTTATGCATGCTTGTGGACACGATGTTCACACGGCATCATTGCTCGGTACAGCTAGAATTTTGAATGAATTAAAAAGTGAGTTTGAAGGCACGATAAAATTAATTTTTCAACCTGCAGAAGAAAAGATGCCTGGTGGTGCTTCCATTATGATAAATGAAGGGGTCTTAAAAAATCCAAATCCATCTGGCATTCTTGGACAACATGTCCATCCCCCATTGGAGGTTGGCAAGATTGGGATTAAATCTGGACTTTATATGGCTTCAGCCGATGAAATATATGTCACCATTACCGGAAAAGGTGGACATGGAGCGCTTCCACATGAGTGTATAGATCCTATTTTAATTGCAGCACAGCTTTTGACATCTCTTCAACAGCTAGTCAGTCGAAAGGGAAATCCAACCATACCTTCTGTATTGACTTTTGGAAAAATAAATTCTACTGGTGGAGCGACGAACATCATTCCTAATGAAGTGAAATTGATGGGAACCTTTCGGACCATGGATGAAAAGTGGAGGAAAAAAGCCCACAGATTGATGATCAAAATGGCAAACTCGATTGCTAAGTCTCTTGGAGGTTCCTGCGATTTCAAAATTGTGAAAGGATATCCTTGCTTATATAATGAACCGTTACTTACAGAAAAGACGAAGCAATCTATGATTGAATATATGGGAAAGAAAAATGTAGTGGAACTTCCGATTCGAATGACTGCAGAAGATTTTTCTTACTATTCTCACGAGATTCCGGGCTGTTTTTATCGTCTGGGAACAGGAAATAAGCAGAAAGGGATTACTTCTCCTGTTCACACCAATACTTTCAATGTAGATGAGCGAAGCTTGGAAATAAGTACTGGCTTAATGGCATGGTTAGCAATGAATTAACTGCGTCACAAATTTGTATTATTATAATATGAATTTTTTAGATAGGTTGAGTAACTTTTAGCCTTAGAAACACGTTAAATTTAGAGCCTCTTAGAATTTCCTATTGAACTTATTCAAAAACACACTATTCACAGATGTCTATGGAGAAAATTTTAATCGTTGATGATGAAACGAGCATCAGAAAAACACTAAGAGAAATTCTAGAATTTGAAAAATTCAAAGTAGATGAATCCCCAGATGGATTGGATGCTTTGGTTAAATTAAAGCAATCTAGCTATGACGCTGTGATTTGCGATATTAAGATGCCAAAGATGGATGGAATGGAGACTTTGGAGAGAATCCAGATTCTCAGTCCAGACACTCCAGTAATAATGATCTCTGGTCATGCGGACATTGATGGAGCAGTTGAAGCCGTAAGAAAAGGAGCCTTTGATTTCATTTCGAAACCACCAGATTTAAATAGACTTTTGATTACTGTCCGTAATGCTATGGACAAGTCGTCTTTAATTACAGAAACCAAAGCCTTGAAGCGGAAGGTTTCAAAGAATAAAATTCAAGTAATCGTTGGAGAGTCCAAAGAAATTCATTCAATTAAAGAGACGATTGATAGAGTTGCTCCAACGGAAGCTAGAGTTTTGGTTACTGGTCCAAATGGAACAGGAAAAGAATTGGTAGCCAGATGGTTACATGAAAAAAGCCCAAGAAGAGAAGGAAACATTATTGAGGTGAATTGCGCTGCAATTCCGTCGGAATTAATTGAATCTGAGCTTTTTGGTCATGAAAAAGGATCCTTTACTTCTGCCCACAAGCAAAGAATTGGAAAATTTGAGCAAGCAAATGGCGGTACAATCTTTTTGGACGAGATTGGAGATATGAGCTTGAAAGCTCAGGCCAAAGTACTTCGGGCCTTACAAGAAAGTAGGATTACTCGAGTCGGTGGCGAAAAGGAGATTAAAGTTGATGTGAGAGTAGTAGCTGCAACCAATAAAGACTTAAGAATCGAGATCGCAAGAGGTCGATTTAGAGAAGATTTATATCATAGATTAGCAGTTATTATTATCCAAGTCCCAAGCTTGAATGATAGAAAAGAGGATATTCCTTTATTAGTAGAGCATTTCTCAAAAATGATATGCAATGAGTACGGAGTTCCTGCAAAAATCTTTGACGCAAAAGCAATTAAAGGACTTCAGGCCTATAACTGGACTGGAAATATTAGAGAACTGCGAAATGTTGTAGAACGTCTAATTATCCTTAGTGGAGAAACCGTCACTGAAAAAGAAGTTCAGACCAATGTTAAGCAGGTTCAATCGACTTCAGCTGCATCATTACAAGATGTATTTGATCGATTTGATGACGAAGCAGCGATGGTCGCATTTGTTAAAAAGCAATTTGATCAGTATAAAACTGCAATGGTCTAATTATTGTTTTTTGTAATATAAAAAATACTTACCTTTCGAAATAAGCCTACCAAATTGGTAGGCTTTTCTTTGCAAACCCAATAAGAAAATTATGGACGAACAAAAAAATGATCAAACACCAAAAATACCGCAGCGAAAGCAATGGACTAAATTAAAAGGGGAGAATTCTTGGACAATGTTTAAGGTTATTTCTGAGTTTGTTGATGGTTTCGAGGTAATGAATAATATTGGTCCTTGTATTTCAATTTTCGGATCAGCTAGAACTAAGCCAGGTCACCCTTACTACGAGTTAGCAGTAAATGTTGCGAAAAGAATGACAGAAGAAGGATATGGTGTTATTACTGGGGGAGGCCCGGGTATAATGGAAGCCGGAAACAAAGGTGCGGCCATGAGTGATGGAGTTAGCGTAGGATTAAATATTGATTTACCCTTTGAGCAAAGTCACAATCCATATATCGATCCGGATTTAAATTTAAATCATAGATACTTTTTTGTACGAAAAGTGATGTTTGTGAAATATGCACAAGCTTTTGTAGTTCTTCCTGGAGGCTTTGGCACAATGGATGAGTTATTTGAAGTGTTGACTTTGATACAAACTAAAAAGATTACAAGAGTGCCAGTTATTCTTGTTGGATCTTCTTACTGGAATGGATTGAGAGACTGGATTGTTGAAGTGATGCTGAAACAAGAGAATAATATTCACGAAAGAGATTTGAAGTTAATGCCAATTACCGACGATCCAGACGAAGTAATTAAAATCATAAATGAATGGTTCGATTCGGAAGATGAGAATCACACACTACAACCGAATTACGATTTGTAGAATTATTTATTAAATTAAAAAGGTGTTTGAATGGTAAATTCAAACACCTTTTTAATTTAATAATATCCAAGAAATTCCGAAACGAATTACCCTAAAAGGAATAGGATAATTTGGTGTTCGATACCCGAATTGTACATCTTGTAGATTGTTTACGATTGGACTGGTAATATTTTGTGCACGAACATAGAATCGGAATCCACCTCTTTTAATACTAACATATGGATCTAACTGCGGAAAGTATGTTAAATTATCATTTGAGTTATAAAATTGGCCCAGCAGTGGTTGATATCTTCTTGCTTGATAATCGGTATGAAAAATTCCTTCGGCGCCTAATCGAACAAGCATTTTTTCTTTAAATATTTTAGTTTCCAAATATAGATTGTGCTTTGAGAATAGAGTAGGCAAGGCAAAAATATCATTGTTACTGCTTTGGATCACTAAGGTGTTTTCCAAATGCATTATACCCAAGTTGATTGGCTGTTTGATGATCAATTGCGGGATGGCAAAAACATCTTGGTGCTGTTGAACCACTCCAATAGTATCGTGATAAATATAGTTGTCCAAAAGCTGGAAGTTAATGCCTAACGTTGTTCCTGTTCTGGCTACTTGAATAACCCCACCGATTTTAGTTTCAACGGTTTTCTGAAAGTCATTGTCCCACATTCTAACCGCACTGATAAAAAATCTATTCTGCATCACAGAAGGGGAGTACGCCTGAGTTAATGCGTGCAATCGAAGAGTTCCAATTTTTTTGGCAGATATATCTATGTTTCCATTCAAGTAAAAATCACCAGCATTATAACCGCTAATGAAAAATCCTCCCGTTGCATCTAGTCTGAATTTTTTGAAAAGCATTAAGTCCGCATTACCAAAAATGGAAAGGTTATTTGTTTTTAAGGAATCATTGATTTGGCTATATTTATTAAAACTATGTTTTATACCAGCTTTGAAAAAATCTCTTGGTTGTTGCGTTTTCCCAGTCCTTCTTTCCTTAAGACTTGTTGTACTTATGAAAAAGCTATTTTCAACTCCTGAGTGTGCAATTCGATATTGTAACCCTTGATTGTATACATACAAATTTTTGTAAAAACTAGTATCAGCATTCAAGTCAGCATATTTATAAAAGCCGCGGAATATATTTAATTCGTGACCCAAACTTATTTGACGCCTTCCTGGTATCAATCTATTCGGATCATAATATCTAGCAGGTTTTTTGCGCTTTCTCTTTTTTATAGCCAAAGTGTCCGATGCAATTTTTAACGAATCGTTTGTAAGACTGTCAATCGAAATGCTATCAACAAGGTTTATGTTTAAGGAGTCAGTCACTGATAGTGTATCAATGTTAATTGATCCTAAATTATTTAATGTAGAATCCAACGAGCTCCTGATATTTACAATGCTGTCATTAGCAATAGAGTCGAAAGAAGTATTCAAAGAATCCGCCGTTTCTAAAGGGAATTGATTCAGAATGGAAGTATCTTTCTTTGGTTTAGGAATCGGACTTCTCAAATGGAAATATTGTACAACGCCTCCGCTTCTCATTTGATATCTCGTAGTATCTTGAGACAACAAGACTGGAACCGTTTCTTCTTGAGAAGTATTTCCATCTCTTAATAATTCAGTATTAATGCCACCATTTTCTAAATGTAAAGAGGAATTGGAGGTAAGGGTAAAGAATGCTTGATATTTTCCTTTAGGATGATGATACCAAAACCCAGTATTTAGTGCATAGTTTCTGGCCAATTGATTTGGAAATACACCAAGGTGATTAATTCTATGATGGTGGATAGTAAAACTTAAACTCTTGCCGAATTCTTTGGCGAAAATAACTTTTAGATGTTGATCATCTTGAGATCTTCCTTGGCTATAAGTTGCATTTGTGTATGCACTTTTTAGTTTAAAGAACTTTAAGTCTTCTTTTTGAAAATAGTATTTATCAAAAATATTAAATCCAATATTAAGTCCATTCCTAATTTTTGATTCAAAAACCAAGGGAGTAAGGGGACTACCTAAATTCCCCAAATTGGCATGGGCAAAATCTCCATAGTAAGCCGGATCTGGCTGGGAAAAATCATTGCCTAATAATGTGTCTTGATGATCAAGTATCAAGAAAGGATTGTCCAAATAAAAATATTGGGTGTCAAAAGTATCTGGCTTAATTGGCCGTCTGCCAAATAAATCGGCGCCTTCTCCAGTTCCGCTACTCGTTCCAGTATTTGCAGTAGTACCTGTTGGGCGGCCGGTTCCCACTCCAGGAGGTCTTCCTTGGCCACTTAGTTCCACAGATAAACTGAGCAGAATCAAAACTGAAGAAAATATAATAAGTAATCGATACTTCATTAATTAGCAAAAATCTACTTGGTGGCCAATAGTCCAATCTTTTGATTGAACGAATGGAAATATAAAAAAGTCCATTTTTATCTGTAATACATTAATATGGCGCCAAATAAAGTAATTAAAGCAATAAGTACCGTTGCCATCCGGATACTATATCTCATATGGCTACAAAATATTCTAATGTTTTCTGCCTGCTTAGGATACTTCGGAATTATGTCGGCCTCCATCTTTGACGGGTTAAAAAGATGCGTAGCACCAAATTCAACCCTGGCCTGCACTAAAGACTTATATACTTTGAGCACTTTAACTCGAAAATAAACATTGAGAAAAAGCATTGCAACAAACAAAGAAATTACAATTGTAATTAACAGTGTATACATCCATTAAATTTTACATAAAGGTACTTCTTAACAATAAAAAATACACGTTAATAAATCATTCTGCATAATTGGTTGATATTCAACGGTTTTTAAAGAAAACCTCATGATAATGCAACACATATTGCTCTTTTTCAGTATATGATATTGACCTTCCCAAAACCGATATATCAAAATGGCATCAGTTGGCCTGGGATTGCCTGCGATAATTCATCGGGAATACAACCACTAAGATTGTATCTATCCGACACTCAACTACCGAACTTGATTTGACTAATGTCAAATCTATATACTGAATTCCATTTCAGAATAAATACTGTTATGGACATTTTTAGATGTACCCAAGAAAAATTGATTTCAATTTTTCAAAACTACTCATATGTTGAATATAAAATTCAATTCTATGTTGTGGGCTTTTTGCCTTATAACATCTTTCAATCTTTTTAGTCAAGATTGTAGTCTTTCCTGTTCATCAACTGCCATAGATATTATTCTCGATTCGGACTGTGAACACACAGTAATTCTTGCCGATGTTTTGTCAAGTTCTATGGATTGCGATGGTCCTCTTATCGTTGAACTCTTTAATGAAGTGGGACAACCAATTCCGAGTTCTCCAGTAATTGATGGTGGATACATTGGACAAATGGTAACTGCAACTATTACAGATATTAGTTCAGGAAACGCTTGCGATGTACCATTGAATATTTTAGATAAACAGGTCCCAAAGCTTTCTTGCGGTGATTTATTTTATAGTTGTGAAGCAGCTTATCCAAATATTGAATTACCCGAAGTGTTTGAAGTTTTGGTAGATGAGAGCATTATCTCAGATTGTCAAGAATTTGATATAGCAATAAGTAATATTGAGAATAGTATTGCTGATCTAAATCTATATTTGGACTTTAATTTTTTAGGCTTAGCGAATGGATCAATCAATTTGATTTCTCCAAATGGAACAGAAGTCGAGTTATTTCAATTTTCAGATATCTCATCTTGTTCTGGATCTGAATTGAAAATTAATTTTGTAGATCAGAGCATTCAAGGAATTCCAGCATTAGACTTTCAATGTCTATCCGGTGGCTCGGATTTATCAAGATTTAATAGCACCGGTGATCTGTCAGATTTTAATGGAGAAAATGCCAACGGAACTTGGAAGCTGGAAGTTTGCGCTGTTGGCGCAGGTATAGTTAACTTGAATAATATTCAAATTGCGATTTCAGATGACAACAATATTTTTCCCCTGCCAATAGTCGGTTTTACTGGAATTAATCAAATAAACGAAACTACTTTTTCTTTAAATGATTTTGATGGATGTGGCCCAGCGGTACTTTCTTTCTTTGATATAGATGAGAATTTTGATTGTACTGCTTCTTTGAATAAGGAAGTCCTTAGGACTTGGAACGTTGTAGATCAATACGGTAATACTAATAGTTGTATTGAAACGATTTCTTTTGAGCGAAGAGCACCAGATGAAATTTCATTGCCAGATACTTTTTCAGTTGCGAATGGAAATGCACTTAGCTGCGAACTTCAAATGCCGATAGCAAATGGCGTTATTCCTAATATTGGATGGAATGCATTAGCCAACGGCAATCCATCTCCTGACAATGTATATTATGATGCTCCTAATGATGATATCGTAAAATGGTATGGTACAGGAAGGCCAGTGATTGGTGGTTGCTATGACTTGAATTTCACCTATACAGACATTAAAATAAATTCTTGTTCTGAAGAAGATAGTCCTAACTGTTTTAAAGTCACTAGAACTTGGATAGCAATTCACCCATGTACGAATGTACCTTTTGAATACGTTCAACAAATATTTGTTGCAGATGATAAAGCACCAGAAATAACTCCTATTGATGATGTAACGATTTCCACCCAAGGGTTCTCTTGTGAGACGAATTGGGTAGTTCCTATTCCAAGCATAACAGATAATTGTTCGACTGAGTCGTCAATTACATATAATGTTTTTTCAGCAGAAGGTGTTGTTACTTATAACAGTTTTCTTAACCAGTATACCGTTAGGAATTTGCCTGTAGGGGTCCATTCAATTAGAGTGATTGCCGAGGATTGTTGCGGAAATGAATCTTCTGAATTTATTTCTGTCGAAGTAAGAGATCAGATTCTACCAAGCGTAGTATGTGAGACTTATGTAACTGCAAATTTATCACAAGATGGTTTTGCAAAAGTATTTGCACAAACTTTCGATGAAGGTTCCCATGATGGATGTGGTCCTGTGTATTTTAAAGTTATTCGTATGGATAATTTACAAGGTACGTTAGAAGGAACTGTAGCTGATCAAATCAGTAGTAATTGTGTTTCCGAAAACGGTGATGATGATCTAGTGACATCTGGCAATCAAATTTATTTTGATGACTATGTTCATTTATGTTGTGATGATTTGGCTGGAGATGTACAAGTAGTGCTTCGGGTCTTTGACGTCAATCCTGGAACAGGACCTATCCATCCTGATCGAATGAAGGCTGGTGGTGATCTTTACAATCGATTTAATGATTGTATGCCACGTGTAACTGTAGAAGATAAACAAGCCCCGACAATTGTTTGTCCTGTGAATGTTACCCTAGAGTGTAACCAATGGTACCAAGATACTTCATTGACTGGAAGTCCAACAGCTTATGACAATTGTTCTCTAACAGGAATTACATTTGAGGATGATGTAAACTTGAATCAATGCCAAGTTGGAACCATTACAAGAACTTGGACTGCCACTGATCATACTGGTAGAACTGCAACTTGTGAGCAAATTATAACCATGCAGGATAGTACTGATCCTGTAATTGAATATCCTACTGATCGGACAATTGATTGTGCAGATCTTCAAGATCTGTCGATTGCTGGTCAACCAATTGTTGATGATAATTGTGCATTGATTGGTTGGAACTATTCTGATCAAATATTTCCAATTGAAGGAGGTTGTAAACTTAAAGTAATTCGGACATGGTCCGGAATGGATCTTTGTGATTGGACAGCCTACACAGGAACTCAAACAATCATTGCTGAAGACAATCAGCCACCTGTCCTATTAAATGTTCCAGAAGACATTACAGTGGAATGTGATAATATTCCAAGTCCTTTTGATGTTGAATTCCAGGATGATTGTGGCAATTCAAGTACATTAAATTTTGAAGAAAATAGAATTGATGAGTTTTGTCCAAATGGATATACACTACAAAGAATTTGGACAGCGGTTGATGTTTGCGGAAATGAGGTTTCTGATGTACAATTGATAACTGTACAAGACAATACAGTTCCCGTATTTGATAGTATTCCTCAAGACATGAATTTGTCATGTTCCGCACAAGCTCCTTCTTTACTTTTATCGGCCCAAGACAATTGCGATCCAAACCCAACAGTTAGTGTAGTTGAAGATATTGTTCCTGGTGATTGCCCAAATAGATTTACTTTGGTTCGAACTTGGACGGTTGTAGATGCCTGTGGTAATTCAGATATGATCTCTCAGAATTTAAGTTTTTCCGATGATGAGGCTCCTCAATTATTAAATGTGCCTGATGATATTACAATTAATTGTGGAGAAGACATTCCGATTGTTACAATTGTAACGGCTACAGATAATTGTGATACTAACTTGGAACCTATTCTGACGGAAATCGAAGGACCAGATTATTGTTCTGACGGAATTATTCTAACAAGAATTTGGGAGGCCACTGATGCTTGTGGTAACTCTACTTCCGATACTCAAAAAATATTTTTATTTGACAATGATCCGCCAGTGTTTGATAATTTACCAGAGGATATAACTATTTCTTGTTCGGACGATTTGCCAGATTCAAAGTTGAATGCTACGGATGCATGTACGGAAGAAGTTGTTGTCAGTTTTAACATGGGAATACAATTTTTAAACTGTGCTCAAAATCAAATATTAACTAGAACATGGACAGCAGAAGATGATTGCGGAAATATTGCAACGCATTCAATGACAATCACAATCACTGATGATGAAGCTCCATTTATAGATGAAACATTGAATGATATTACTATTAGTTGTGATGCTCAAATTCCATCTTCTAGTGTAACAGTTCGAGATAATTGTGATGGCAATCCAAGTGTAATGTTTATTGAAGAAGAAGTGCCTGGAGGATGTCCGAACGAAAAAATATTAAAGCGATCATGGACGCTATCTGATGCCTGTGATAATACGGAAACTTTAAATCAGTCTATCACAATTGTAGATGAGGAAAAACCAGTGTTTAGCTCAACGCCAGTGGATATTTCTGTAGAGTGTGATGACATTCCTGCGGCGAATTCTTTAACAGCAATGGACAATTGCGATGGATTGATAACACCAATCTTTTCCGAAGTTCGAACTAATGGTTCTTGTATAGATAGCTATATGATTGTTAGAACTTGGTTCGCATCTGATGGTTGCGGAAATATGGAAACGATCATTCAAAATATAACGGTCACTGACACCCAAAGCCCAACGATTACTGTAGGACCTAATTTGTTGTTTGCGAGTTGTGAAAACGTGCCAACACCTGGTACTGCAGTTGCAACTGACAATTGTGATATGTCATTGACGATTTCTTTTTCTGAAAGACAAATTGATAGCACCTGTCTAGATCTTTATCGGTTGGAAAGAACTTGGTCAACTTTTGACAATTGTGGAAACCAAGCAACATTTGTTCAAAACGTTATTGTGAGTGATGATGTGCCTCCAAGTTTAGTGGGCGTGCCTGAGGATTTAACAGTTGACTGCAACGCTATTCCTGCGCCGGCAACAGTCGACGCAGTTGATAACTGTGATCCTGAAATTACGGTGAATTTTGAAGAAAATTTTGATGCTGGACTGTGCGAAGTACAAGGTATTTTAACAAGGATCTGGACTGCTGTTGATCGATGTGGAAATGTTACAACTGATTCTCAAGTCATAAATGTTGGTAATTCGCAACTGCCTGAATTCGATGGAGTACCTGCGAATATTAATGTTAGCTGCGATGACATTCCTGCGGTTGTTACGCCAACTGCTTTAGGAGCCTGCGGAACTATGACGACAATTACATTTAATGAACTTATAGTGGAAGATGATTGTCGACATAATTATCAGATTCAAAGAACATGGAATGCTATTGATGATTGTGGAAATGAAAATTCAGCAACGCAATTAATTAATGTATCGGATGATGAAGACCCTACGTTGTCAAATTTACCAAATGATGTTACAATAAGCTGTACGGATCAAATTCCTTTCATGGAACCCACAGTAACAGACAATTGTGACGCAGGTATTGAGTTGGAATTTATGGAGAATGAAGAATCTGGTATATGCGAAGGAGAGCTTATCATTATAAGGACTTGGATCGCTGAAGATGACTGCGGAAATGTCGCTATGCATTCTCAAAAGATTAGTATCTTGGACAATATACCACCGGTTTTTGAAATGATTCCTGATGATATCACAGTAAGTTGTGAAGATCAGGATATGAATTTTGGTTCACCAGAAATTTTAGACCTTTGTGACGAAGATGCAAGTTTTACTTTGCTAGAGGTAAGAGAAATAACTTGTCCAGGAACATTTATACTTACAAGAACTTGGACAGCGATGGATGATTGTGGTAATACTTCAACAGCTACACAAGAAGTAACGATTTTTGATGATGAACTTCCTGAATTGAGTGGAAGTCCTGCCGACATTACTGTAAGTTGCGAAGCTATTCCTACAGCTGAAATTCTTACTGCTGAAGACAACTGTGATGATAATCCAACGGTTGATTTTGTAGAGGTAAGAATTGATGGTGACTGTGCAGGAAATTATATCTTGGAAAGAACTTGGATTGCTACAGATCATTGCGGAAATTCTGTTGCTGAAGTCCAAACCATAACTGTAATGGATCTAATAGAACCTGAGTTTGTAAATTTCCCTTCTGACTTTGAAGTAAGTTGTATTGATGATCCACTAATTGATAATGTGCAAATTATTGCAAATGATAATTGTGATAATAATGTAAATATCAATATTAATGAAACAGTAGAGGATTCTATTTGTCTCAATCAATTAATTATAGTCAGAGTATATACGATTACAGATCATTGTGGAAATTCAATTGAACGAACTTTGAGGATAGCGGTAAATGATGATCTTCCTCCGGCATTCCCACTTGTACAGGAAGATATTTCTGTAAGTTGTGAGAACGTACCAGATCCGACCTTAATTGTTGCAACTGATAATTGTGTCGGACCGGTAGACTTAGTTTTTACCGAAAGTGTAGTTGATAGTGCATGTATTGGGAATCTAACATTGTTAAGAAGATGGATCGCCACAGATGCATGTGGGAATGTGGATTCAGTTAATCAGAGAATTCAAGTCTTTGATAATACCCCGCCAGTTTTATCAGAAGTAGAACCTATCATAGAAATATCATGTAGTGATCCTATTCCTCCAGCACCAAATGTAACTGCTACTGACAATTGCGGACTTCAAGGCGGTGTCAATTTTTTCGATGATGTTGTTGAAGAAATTTGTCCAGGATATACCTATAAAATTAGAAGAACTTGGATCGTCGGTGATCAATGTTCTAACTCAGCAGATGTTTCTCAGGTTGTAAGTATTTCGGATAGTGAAGCCCCAATTTTTACTTCAATAATTAATGATGTCAGCGTTAGTTGTGATGAAATACCTGGTGTAGAAACGATTACTTTTGAGGATAATTGCGATCCTAATCCTACTATTACTTTTTCAGATGAACGCTTGGATGGACAATGTTCTAATGAATATACAATTAAGAGAACCATTACGATTGCAGACGTTTGTGGGAATGCCAATGATCATCTACAAACGCTAACCGTTTTTGACAATACAGTTCCTTTAATTGATTGTCCTGAAGACATTACTGTCGCAATAGATAATACTGTAGATCCCGCCGGTGATCCTTTGGTCTGCGAAATTTTTGTAAATGTTCCATTGCCTGTGGTAAGTGATAATTGTAATTCACAACCGGTTATTACCAATAGTTTTATTAGTTCTCCTGATGGCAATGCTTCTGGTTTTTACCCGATTGGAACTACAACTGTTTCTTTTACTGTAAATGATTTGTGTGGCAATTCAAGTATCTGCTTTGTAGATATTACGGTATTGGATCAAGTCGCACCATCTATTGCCTGTTCGGGAGTTACGCTCGTTACCATAGATCCAGCAACTGAGAATATGGGTGTTTTAGTGGTTGATAGTTTCTTGTCGATTGCTAAAGATTGCCAAGACTTTGAAATTCTTTTCTCCCCTCAGATGTCGTCATTTATTAATTTTGATTGTGACGATGTTGGTGATACGATTAGAGTGGACGCAATTGCTCGAGACATCAGTGGTAATGTCACTGGATGTTTTAACGATGTAAGAGTAACTGATCCTCTAGGGGTTTGTACCATGGCAGTAGCTGGAATAGCAGGTATGATAACTACGGAAGACTTATTGCCTGTAGGTAATACATTGATTAATGTAAATAATCAACCTATTTTACAGACTAATGATGATGGAGATTATTTATTGGACGAAGTGGCTCAAGGTTTAGACTATACCTTGATCCCGGAACTAAATCATATTGATAGAGCAAAAATTACCACTTTGGATTTGATACGTTTGGGTAGACATTTGATTGGTCTAGAACCTTTGGATTCGCCTTACAAATTAATCGCTGCCGATGTTGATTATTCAAATGCAATTGACGTCTTTGATCTTATTGAATTGCAGAAATTAATTGTCCATAATATTGAGGAATTTTCTCAAGGAAATGCATGGAGGTTTATTGATGAAGAACATTCTTTTTCAGATGAAACAAATCCATTCATTGATTCTTTCAACGAATTTATTAAAATTGAAAATTATTCGGAATTTGTTTCAGATCAAGATTTTGTGGCAGTTCAACTTGGTAATTTAAATGAAGGCGAAGACATCTATGTAAATACTGCAGAAAAAGCTATTTGGAACTGGCAGGTACCTTCTATCAAGTTGAAGGAAGACAGAGAAATCGTACTTCCGATTTATGCAGAATCTATCCCAACTTGCGATGGTCTTCAATTAGAATGGTCATTTGATGATATGAAAATTGAGGTTATAGATATTCTACCTGGTCAGTTCGAACCGGTTTTCAATATACAAAAGAATAAATTGCTATTAAGTGCTATAATGAATAGTCAGAAAGCTGTTAATGCGCATCAACCATTGTTTACATTAAGTTTAAAGGTTCTTAGTGACTGTAGTTCTGATGAAATATTTAGTTCTACGCAAAAACACTTATCTACTTATGCTGTGGTAAATAACCATGTCTCTCATACTATAGAATTGAATGTAGAACATTTGGATGGAACCTACGTACAATTAAACAAGGATCTTCCAGTCCTATTTTCCAATCGACCAAATCCTTTCACGGATCAAACAACCTTAAGGTTTAATTTGCTTTCCGATGAAGATTTAACGATTCAGATTGTTGATGTTGCTGGCAAAGCGCTTTACCGGCAATCAATGTTTTTAAAAGCTGGCTATCAAGAGGTAGTTATTAGGCGAGATCAATTAAATGCAGAGGGTGTTTTATTCTGTCAATTGATTACGACTAAGGGAACAGTCACGCAAAAGCTTTTATTAGTAAGTCAGTAACAGATCAATCAAACCGATTTTTAAGTGAATGGCTCTTCGTAAGATACGAAGGGCCATTTGTTTTATCTTTCCTTTGGACTTTCAATTATTTTCCCTTTTTTACCAGATAATTGGTTTCCTGTGAAATCAATAAAATCTGATGAATGAAAAATTTAATAATTTGCATAAGTATTTTAATATCGGCTAGCCTTGTAGCTCAAGATCAACTCTCTTTAGAATATTACTTTCCATCTCAAAAATTCAATCCAGAAATACCTACTCCTCAAGAGGTAATCGGATTTGTTCCGGGAGAGTGGCATGTTAGTCATGACCGACTATTGTTGTACATGAAAACATTGGCTAAGTCTTCACCAAGAATGTCCATGCAATCTTTTGCAAAGTCTCATGAAGGAAGAGAACTAATGGTGTTAATTGTTTCTTCTGAAGAAAATCAGAGTAATATTGATATGCTGAAAAAGGAAAGGCTTGAATTTTTAAATAATGGGAATTCAAAACTAAAAGATAAAATCCCAGCCGTCTTATATCAAGGATATTCTGTTCATGGAAATGAATCAAGTGGGGCAAATGCTGCATTGCTTTATGCTTATTATTTGGCTGCCGCACAAGGGCCAGAAATTGATGAATTATTAAAAAATCAAATCATACTTTTAGATCCTTGTTACAACCCCGATGGGCTACACAGATTTTCTACTTGGGCAAATATGCACAAAAGTAAATTTCCATCAGGGGATGAAGTGAATCGCGAATTTAATGAACCATGGCCCAGAGGCCGAACGAATCATTACTGGTTTGATCTAAATAGAGATTGGTTGTTGTTGGTACATCCGGAGTCCCGTGGAAGAATTGCGATGTTTCATGAATGGCGACCAAATGTTCTAACTGATCATCATGAAATGGGCTCTAACAGCAGTTTCTTTTTTCAGCCTGGCATTCCTTCTCGTGTGAATCCCTTGACACCGAGTAAAAACCAAGAGTTAACTGGAGAGATTGCTAAATTCCATGCAGCAGAATTGGATAAAATTGGTTCTCAATATTATTCTCAAGAATCATTTGATGATTTTTATTACGGCAAAGGTTCTACTTATCCAGATGTAAATGGATGTATTGGAATTTTATTCGAACAAGCTTCATCAAGAGGGCATTATCGCAATACCGCTAATGGAATTTTAACTTTCCCTTTTACGGTTAGGAATCAATTGGTCACTTCACTTTCAACTTTGAAGGCTGGATCAGCGCTTAGGAACGAATTGTTGAATTACCAACAACAATTTTTTCAAGACGCTCAAAAGGCTAGCAAAGAAAGTACAATAAAAGCTTATGTTGTCGGCTCTTTAAATGACCCTGCAAGATTGAATGAATTTAAAAGTATATTGAGACAACATCAGATAGAATTGTATTATCCAGAAAATGGTATTTCCATTGATGGGAAAAAATTTGATCGTGATCAAGCAATGGTGATACCTACTAACCAAAGGCAATATAAATTGCTAAAGGCCATTTTTGAAACACAAACTACGTTTACAGATTCTCTGTTCTATGATGTTTCTGCATGGAATATTGCTATGGCTCATGACTTGGATTACATTGAATTAAATGACCGTGCTTTTGCGCAGCTTAAATTGAAGAATGGAATTCGTTTAGATAAAAACGAAAGTAATTTTAAAGAATCTGATTATGGTTACTTAGTTGATTGGAGAAATTACAAAGCATCTTCAGTGTTGCATCAATTGCAGCGTAATGGACTTTTGGTACGTTTAGCCACTGACGGTGCAACAATAAAAGTCGACGGTGGTCAAATTGAATTTCCCGCAGGAAGTCTTTTTGTGCCAACTCAAAACCAATCATTGGGAGGAGGTGAAATTTATCAATTGCTTAAGAATTTATCAAAGAATGGAACTAAAGTGTATGCTGTAAATTCAGGATTAACACCAGATGGTATTGATCTTGGAAGCCCTAATTTCCCAGCGCTGAAAGCTGCTAAAGTGGCGATGATAATTGGAGACGGAATTTCAGGCTATGATGCCGGTGAGGTTTGGCACATGTTTGATACCAAACTGGAAATGCCATTGACACTGGTTGAAGGAAAAAACTTTGGAAGATTAAACTTAGAAAATTATACGGCACTAATCGTTCCTGATGGTAATCCTAAGTATCTAAGTAAGAATCAAATTGCCAAAATTAAAAGTTGGGTTCAAAAGGGTGGAACTATCATCGGTATTCAGAATGGAGTAAGTTGGTTGAATAATAACAATTTGGCAAATCTTAAATTAAAGGAGAAGACTGCGAATAAGAATGAAAGTAAGATCCGTCCGTATAACAAAGCAAGATCAGATTCTGGATCGAAATATATTGGTGGCGCAATCTTTAATAGTAATATCGATTTAAGCCATCCACTTTGTTTTGGTTATAGTAATGAAAGTCTTCCCTTGTTTCATCAAGGAACCATGTTTTATGAATATCCCAAAAGTCCGTACGCTGCTCCAGTTCGATACGCTAGTAGTCCTTTGTTAGCGGGATATATTTCCAAAAATAATTTAACAACAATCTCAAACAGTTCTGCGGTAGTTTGTTCAAGGATTGGGCAAGGCAAGTCAATTTCCTTTGCCTTCAATCCCGTCTTTAGAGGATACTGGAGAGGGACGGAACGGCTTTTTGTGAATGCCATATTTTTTGGAAATAAAATTAATGGAAGCACTTGCGAAGCAGTAGGAGAATAGTCAAAATCAGAAATAGTAAATATAATGAAGGTTGAATTGAAAACAGGAGGAATCGCGTATTCAAGAATAATCGCTGGAGTGATGAAATGGGGTGTTTGGGGAGCGGACATGAAGGGGGCAGCTGTTGAGGAAATTATTAATCACTGCTTAGAAAATGAAGTGACTACATTTGATCATGCAGATATCTATGGCCACTATACCACGGAAGAATTGTTTGGCAAGATATTAAAGACAAGTCCTCATTTAAGAGATCAAATGCAAATTATTACAAAATGCGGAATCAATCTCGTTACACCCAATCGACCAGAGTATAAAATTAAATCTTACAATACTTCTAAGGATCATATTTTAAACTCAGTTGAGAAATCACTGGAAAATTTACAAACAGATTATATTGATTTATTGTTAATCCATCGTCCCAGTCCACTGATGAATCCTAATGAAATTGCCGAGGCATTTTCTCAGTTAAGAAAATCTGGAAAAGTACGAGAATTTGGGGTTTCTAATTTCACTACTTCTCAATTTGAATTGCTCAATCATTTTTTTCCATTATGTACCAATCAAGTAGAAGCATCTCTGACTTGTATCGCGCCATTTGAAGATGGAACTTTTGATCAATCCTTAAAATATGGTTGTAAACCAATGGCTTGGTCTCCCCTGGGTGGGGGAGCGATATTCGGTAATCAAGCTTCTGGAAATTCCGAGTCCATAAGGATTAAATCCAACAATTTGCAAGAGAAGTACAATGCTGGAATGGATCAAATCTTACTGGCTTGGCTATTAAAACATCCGGCTAATATTTTACCGGTATTAGGTACTACCAAGACAAATCGCATTTCGGATGCAATAAAATCTTTGGAAATTGATCTATCAGATGAGGAGTGGTTCGCGCTATTGGAGGCTTCAAAAGGAAAAGAAGTCGCATAAAAAGGTCTATTTCGAATAATTAGCAAGTTTTTTGATGCTTTGTACTATTATGATTGCCTCATAAGTAATCAATCCATGTCAGACAACGTTAAGTTTGCGCTATAATGGTTGAATTATAAGAGAATGCACAAGCTTTTTGATCAAAAAGGCATATTTTTCACTCAAATTGGAGCTCTTCTTTATGAAAGAATATCGAAAACGGTTTTTAACTCAACAGGAAAAGAAAGATAAGCGTAAAGCACGTCGTTATTCTATTCTTATGCTTTTGCTTTTATTGATTGCAATTTGGTTGCCTTTGGTAGTTACCAGCGCAAAGCAAGATGAACCGATCAACAAAGCAATTTTAGTAACCTTTGAAGACAAAGTTGAATTTGTACAGGATAAATCTTCATCTAAAAAGTCTTCAGCTCGTCAAGCTCCAGCGGAAAAAGAAGTGGAAACTCCAGCAGAACCAGAACCGGCTCCGGCTCCTCCACCTGTGGTTGAAATACCACCCCAAGAAGTAAGAGAGGTAAGGGATATTGCCCCAATCACAAAAATTGAAGCGCCAACAAGAAATGTAAGTTTAACAACTCCTTCAAGAGAAATTGCTTTCGCTCCAATGTTGCAAGACATTTCTACTACTGCTCATGTGGAAGAAGTTTCTGAGGAGGTAGTTGAAGTAACCGAAGAGGTATCAGAAGATGTAATGGCCGAATTTGCTGAGTTCTTTAAAGAAAACTCAAGTGGTCGAGCTTCTTCTACTTCAGGTACGGGCGCTGCATCTGGTGATACCGGAACATCAGCTACCCCCGGAGAAGGAGATACCGGTAACTCGGATACTGGAGATGCAAATTCTGATGGAAAAGGCAATACTGGCGATGATGGCTTTGAGTTTGATGGAGATGGTCTTTTAACTAGGAAAGTGATTAAAAGAGCGAACCTATCAAATATTATCAAGCAGACTGGAAAAATTGTAGTTAACCTTTGTGTAAATCGAGATGGACAAGTAATATTCACAAAAGCAGATGCAGCTAAATCTACATTGAAAGAAAAGGGATTGTTGCGTTTGGCCGAATTGGCGGCAGAAAAATATCGATACGAAAGGGATTACACTGTAGCCGAAACGCAATGTGGTAAATTGTCTTTCGTTGTTAAGATTGAAGACTAATTAGATTCAAAGTTATTAATCTAATATCGTAGAAATAAAAAAGGCTTGGAGTAGATAACTTCAAGCCTTTTTTGTTTTTTACTATTTATTGCTTAGTTATTAAGTATAACTAATTTTTCTGTCCAGTATTCATCATTAGATTGAATGAGCAAGGTATAAACTCCGGAAGAAAAGCCAGAAGTATTAATTACTTCTTGAAGTTCTAGTCCCTTCCAGTTTTTCAATTCGAAAACATTTTGACCAAGCACATCAAAAAGGATAATATTTATATTCGCTGACTGAGTCAAACTAATATTTACATTAAAGAATTCACGAGCTGGGTTCGGGAATATTGAAATATTTTCTAAAGACAGTATATTGTTTGTGCTGACAGATTCCAATACTTCGAAAGTCTGTTGTAATTCACAACCGTTGACGTCAGTTATTACTAGTAAATAAGTGCCTGCAGCAAGATCCTGTAAATCTTCTAGAGTCGAAATAATATTTCCATTTATACTCCAAGAAAAAACAAATGGTCCAGTTCCATTTGGAGTAATATTAATGAATCCATCATCTGCCGACGAAGCGTTTCCAATTTCATCAGTTGTTACAGAAAGTTCTAAAGATTCTGCAACGGTAAAACTATCAATAGTTTCGCATCCGTTGTCATCTGTCGCGCTAATGAAATAATCTCCTGGACAAACTTGTGAAAAATTACTTGGAAGATTAGTTGCTATTTGATATGGAGGTGTTCCTCCAGCTATTGTGAAAGCTACTTGCCCGTCACAAGTTCCAAAACAAGCATCAAATACGTTTACCGCAAGTAGAAGAGGATCTGTATTAGCTACGTCTGGTGAAGTATATATGAATTCACATCCATTGCCATCGGTAATTGTACAGCTATAAATACCAGGGCATAATCCAGTTCCTCCATTTGATCCATCCAAGGTATCAAGACTCCAATCATAGGTAAATGGAGCAGTACCTGTAACATTCAAAAATATTGAACCATTATCACAAGGTAGGTTACAGTCCACATTCCAATTCATTAAATCTGCGCTGACCGCAATTTCTGAGTATTCAACAATTGTACTGGTTGCTTCCGCGACACAACCATTGGTATCTACAACAGTAATTGTATAACTTCCCGCACAAAGATCGCTTAACGTATCAGTGCTAGAAGCTCCGTTACTCCAGTTAATGGTATAGGGCGATGTGCCGCCAGTGATCGAAGCGGTTAGTTCTCCATCACAAATTTCGAAGCAAGTTGATACGTTTTGATTTAAACTAACGACTAGATCGCAGCCAGTTAAATTAACAAGTACACAATCAGATTCTTGACAACCGGAATCAGAAGTCACAGTTACACAATATGTTCCTGCACTCAAGCTATCCAAAGTTTGACTGATTTCACCATTGTTCCAAACAAAGGAGAAGTTTCCTGTACTACCTGTTGGAAAAGCGCTTGCCGTTCCATCCGCAGCACCTGCAGTAGTTTCATCTGAACTTGACATAAATAAACTTATAGGAGCTGGTTCAGTAATCACAACAACTATACTATCCGTGCATGTCCCATCTGTTGCTGTAACAACATAGGATCCAGCACACAAATCTTGTCTTTGAAAAGCAATTGTGTTATCCGGCCAAGTAAAAGTATAGTTTGGAGAAGCAAGTTCAACCAAACCATCGCATCCACCATTACAGCTAGTAGAACCGATGTTTACAATGCTAATTGCTAAATCAGGGCCATCCAAAATTTCAAAAGTCTGAACAGCATCGCATCCTGCTGTGTCCGAAACAGTAACTGTATAAACCCCAGCTTGTAAATTAGTTTCTACATTGGTAGTATTTGAACTAGAAGACCATGAGTATGTGTAAGGCGGCGTTCCTCCGCTTGTAGTCGCAGTAGCAGATCCATTATTTTCTCCAGCACAACTTGGTTGATCGAGTTGTAAGGATAGTGTCAACTGGCAACCGGGAGGACCCACAACTATACAAGTGTCTACAGAACAATTATTAATATCAGTAATTGTAACACAATAAGTTCCTTCAATTAAATTTGAAAGTGAATCAGTCGACGCACCATTATTCCAACTATAGGAGTAAGGTGAAGTTCCTCCTGTTGCTAAGGTTGTTACAGTCCCATCACTGCCACCAACTGTAGTTACTGGAGTTGAATTAATATTTGGATCTATACCAGATGGAGCGCCAACAGTGGAGGTAATATTGAAAACACATCCTTTAGCATCTGTTACTTCAATGTCATATATCCCAGGACAAAGACTGTTCAACGAATTTGGTACAATGAAATATGGTTGGGTTCCTCCGAAAAGGTCCAGACTAATAGAACCATCACAAGTATTGGAGCAAGATGAATTTACAACTGTAGCAGTTCCGGTTAGCACTTCTGGAGAAGTTATTTCAAAAGATAAAACTTCTGAACATCCGATCATATCGGTTACAGTACAAAATACAATACCTGCTGATAAACCAGTTTCAGTACTTCCGTTTCCACCAGAAGACCAACTGTACATGTATGGCATTGTTCCGTTTGAAGCCTGAACTGCTGCCGTTCCATCCGTGTCTCCACTACAGCTTACAGAAGTTCCAGAGATTGTCGTAGTAAGATTGCAGTTTGCAACATTAACTACAACTGAACTGGAATCAATACAGCCATTTAGATTATTTGTAACTGTTACAGAATAACTTCCGGGAACAAGACCTACTATTGTGTCCGTGGTTCCAGCGTTGCTCCAAAGAAATGAGTGGTCTGTTGCTAGTCCATTAACAGTTACAAAAGCAGTTCCATCGTTAGCTCCATTTGAAGTCTCGTTAGTTGAAGAGATGGAAGCTATGATAGGAGCATTTTCTGTTACATTATATACTCCGATTGATTCACATCCATTTCCATCAGTAACAGTAAGGGCATAAATACCTGCACATAAATTATCAATAAAATTATTGGATGTAGGAATGTTTTCCCAGTTGTAATTATAGTTACCATCACCGCCTGTTACATTCACGAAAATTTGACCATTACATTCCCCAAAGCATCCAGCTTCAGTAATAATTTCAGAAATAACGATTTCTTGTGTCTCACCAATAGCAAATGTTTCAACAGTTTGACATCCGTTTTCATCTGACGCGGTAACTGTATAAGTTCCTGCGCAAAGATCAGAAATATAAGAACTATCGGACTGATTAGACCACAAGTAATTGATATTACCAGAACCTCCTGTTGAATTTATTAATATGGACCCATCGCATTCACCAAAACATGTTGCATCTATGATGGTCTCAGCTAACAATAAGCTATCCGTGCCCATAATTTCTTCTATATATTCAGTTGAACAACCATTCGAATCTGTAATTGTTGCTGTGTAAACACCAGGACAAGCGATCAGAACATTTGAAGTATTTGTTGGATCAATATCCCAATTGTAAATATAACTTCCAGTTCCGCCTGAAGGAGACAAAGCTATTGTTCCATCACAAAAACCTGAGCAATTCTCATTTGTAACAATTCCAGTTACAACTATCCCAGAAGGAATTGCAATATCTACTGAAATTATAGTATCACATAAATTAAAATCTGTTATTGTACAAAAGTAAGCTCCTGCACAAAGGCCAGATATATTTGGATTTGTCTCCATGTTAGACCAACTATAAGTGTATGGAGGTGTACCTCCTGATACCAATAGGTCTACAGATCCGTTACAAGTATCAACGCAACTCGGATTAGTAGGAGTTGCTACAATTGTAAAATCTGTTGGTTCTGAAATAGAAATAGAACCTAAACCTTCACAGCCATTCATGTCAGTCACAGTTACAGCGTATGTTCCTGCGGCAAGATCGGTAGGATTTTGAATACTATCCAAAGCGTTGTCGTCCCAATCAAAGCTATAAGGCATCGTACCACCAACTACTGTTAACATGATTGAACCAGATGAATCGCCTGCACAATTTAAATTCATTGGCGATAAAGTAAGCCCCAAAGATGTATTAGCAGTTACCAAAACAGTATCTATGTCAAAGCACCCTGTATTGACATCGGTTACCATTAGGGTGTAAGTTCCAGCAGTATCAACAATTGGCATTAAAGTTTGGTCACCACTAACTATATTACCGTTAGAAGTGGACCATAAGTAAGTTATCTGTGGTCCAGAATCCGAGTTTGATCCGTTCAATGCGACTTGTGCAGTTCCACAATCCAAAGCCATGTCAGGTCCAGCATTTACAAAAGGAGGTGTTGAATTGTCAAGAACATTAAAGAAAACATCATCGATACACCCCTTACTATCTGCTACTGTAATTGAATAGGTTCCTGCGGTAAGACCAGGTTCTGTTGGTAGGGTATTCCCAGAAGGCCAATTATAACTGTATGGTGATGTACCACCAAATGCACCTAAGGTTGCTTCTCCGGTAGAATTATTGCAATCGATATCCGTAATAGAAATAACCTGTAAATCTAATTCTTGCGGTTCTGTTATTGTAACTGTTCCAACTACAGTATCCAAAGCAGTGTCCGTCACAGTAACTGTAAAAGTTCCAGCAGTTAACAACATAGCTGTTGGGGCGGACTCTCCATTTGACCAATTATAAGTATATCCTGGGGTTCCACCAGATGGAACCGCTGTAGCGATGCCATCATTGCCTTGAAAACAAGAAACATTCTGATCAAGATTAACCGTAATACCCAAAGCTGGATTACCCATTAAAGTTCCAGTTGCTGTGGTGGTAACGATAAAGTCGTCTTGATTACCATTTGAATCACTTGCAATATTTCCAGCGGCGTATAAAGTTATAGGGGTACCATTAGCTCCAGTAGGAGCGACCCAGTCGAAATTCCAAACTACATCGTTTGACGCTGAAAAAGGTTGAGCAGGATTGTGTTCCACATATTCTCTTCCATTTGTATTTGTATCTGTGATTGGATTAGTTCCTGATACAATTAGGTCTCCAATGTTATTATCATTATTATCTAAAACCACTGCTTGGAATCCAGCCAAATTAGCCAGCCCATTTGGGTTGGAAACTGTCGCCGAAAGTTGATAGGTTTGGCCTCCGACTATTGAAGAAGGAAAATTCTGAATAGTTATTCCTCCATCAAATCCTAATGGGTTTGAACCGGTGTGGCAATCAGAGCACAATCCATCACCTGGAGCTCCTGATCTTCCAATAGGTGGATTCGAAGAAAAAGAGATAAATAAAGTGGCGAAGAGTACGGCACAAAAAATCAATTTGATTGATGAAATCTTTGAATTTGTCATCTTTTAAAGTGGTTTTTGAATAAAAGCGTCCTAATGTTTGACTTTGAGACAGTTAAGGGCATAAAAAAAGCCCTAAGCAATTATACTTAGAGCTTCCTTATTTGTTCCTTTTTTTCTATTAAATCATTTCATTGGCTTTTGCGATGGCTTTATCTAAACCAGTTGCGTCTTTTCCCCCTGCTGTAGCGAAAAAAGCCTGGCCACCACCACCTCCTTGAATTTCTTTGGCAAGTTCTCTAATTATATTGCCGGCGTGCAGTCCTTTTTCCTTTGTAACAGTTTCTGAAACGGTAATCATTAGTTGAGGTTTACCGTTCACTTCAGCTCCAAAAACTATGAAAGCATTTCCAGTTTCTTTTTCCAATTGATAGGCCAAAGTTTTCAATGCTTTGGTATCAGAAAGCGCAACTCTGGTTGCCAAGAAATTTACCCCAGATTTAGATTCAAATTTGTTTTTCAATTCAGATTTGATTGCTCCTGCTTGCGCATTTTGAAGCTGTTCGATTTGTTTTTTCAATCCTTTGTTTTCTTCAAGCAAAGCTGCCACTTGTTTCCCAATATTTTTGGGATTTTTCAATAGCATATTGATTTCTGAGAGTGTATCAGATTCATTCAATAGGTAGTTTTCAGCTGCTTCGGCTGTTACCGCTTCAATTCTTCTAATTCCAGAAGCAACACTAGATTCTGAAATAATTTTAAACTGACCAATTTCTCCAGTCGCTGAAACGTGAGTTCCGCCGCAAAGCTCTTGAGAAAAGTTTTTGTCGAAAGTGATCATTCTTACTTTATCTCCATATTTCTCTCCAAAAAGCATCATTGCTCCAGATGCCTTAGCATCTTCAATGGACATTTCTCTTTCTTCTTCAAGTTGAATATTTGCTCTAATTTTTGAATTTACTAGTTTTTCAATTTCCAGTAATTGATTACTACTTACTTTTTCAAAGTGATTGAAATCAAAACGTAATCTTTTGTAATCAACATCTTGTCCTTTCTGAAGAGCATGCTCTCCAATGACTTTGTGTAATGCTGCGTGCATTAAATGAACTGCTGTATGATTTTGCGAAGTAGCTTTTCTTCGCACTCCATCAACAACTGCTTTTACGACTGCTTTTGTATTTCTGGGTATTTTATCGACGATATGAACGATGAGATCATTTTCTTTTTGAGTATCCAATACAAAAACTTTTTCTCCTTCAACCTCCATAAATCCTCGATCTCCTCGCTGACCTCCAGACTCTGCATAGAATGGAGTTTGGTTAAGAACCAACTGATACTGCGGTTTTTCTTTGATAATTACGGTTCGAAATTTAAGAATGTTCGCCTCATTAATTTCGATTGAATCATAGCCGACGAATTGAACTTCGCCTGACTTTACTTCAGTCCAATCACCTACAGATTTTTTAGCATCTGCTTTCGCTCTTGCTTTTTGCGCTGACATGGCTTTTGTAAAACCGGGTTCATCTACTGTCCAATTTTTTTCTCCCGCCATTAATCTTGTTAGGTCAATTGGAAAACCAAAAGTGTCATAAAGTTCGAATGCATCATCTCCAGAGATTTTCCCATCTTTTGCTGTCAAAGCTTCGAATCTTGAAATTCCGATTTCTAAAGTTCTTAAAAAAGATTTTTCTTCTCCTTCTATAATCTTTGCAACGGAATCTTTCTGTGCTCTAATCCCTGGGAAAACATCTCCAAAATTTTCTGCCAATAAGGGAACCAATGAATGGAGTAGAGGAGTCTGTATATCTAAAAAACTATAATAATATCTGACGGCTCTTCGAAGAATTCTTCGAATAACATATCCAGCTCCGGTGTTGGACGGAATCTGTCCATCTGCAATGGTAAATGCTACTGCCCTGAGATGATCGACTACAACACGCATTGCGATATCAATACTCATTTGAGCCGAGTGCTGTTTGTCGTGTATAGATTTTGGATATTGGAAAGTATATGTTTTTCCAGAAGCCTTTTCTACTGCTTGAATAAAAGGGCTGAATAAATCTGTATCGTAGTTAGATTTTTTCTGCTGAATTGCCATGGTGAGTCTTTCGAATCCCATTCCAGTATCAATGTGTTTGTTCGGAAGGTTTTCTAAAGATGAGTCAGCTTTTCTATTAAACTGGATAAATACCAAATTCCAGATTTCAATTACTAGGGGATCGTCTTGATTAACCAGCTTTGCACCCGAGATTTTTTTACGGGCATCGTCATCTCTTAAATCTATATGAATTTCAGAACAGGGTCCACAAGGTCCTGTCTCTCCCATTTCCCAGAAGTTATCCTTTTTGTCGAAATAAAGAATACGATCCTCAGGTACAAACTCCATCCAAATCTTTTTCGCTTCTTCATCTGCTTCAAGTCCTTCGGCAGGTGCCCCTTCAAAAATTGAAATATACAAACGTTCAGGATCGAGTTTATAAACTTCGGTCAAAAGTTCCCATGCCCAAGAAATGGCCTCCTTTTTGAAGTAATCACCAAAGGACCAGTTGCCTAGCATCTCAAACATTGTGTGATGATAGGAGTCTAAACCTACTTCTTCTAAATCATTATGCTTACCAGAAACACGTAAACATTTTTGTGTATCTGCAGCTCTTGGGTTTGTAGGAGTCTGATTTCCAAGGAAATAATCTTTGAATTGGTTCATACCAGCATTGGTAAACATCAAAGTAGGATCACCTTTGTTAACCAAAGGAGCAGAAGGAACAATTTGATGTGATTTACTTTCAAAGAAGTCCAAAAAGGCTTTACGAATTTCCGATGCTTTCATCATGTCTAAGTCCTAAGTTTATTTGGGCTGCTGAACAGAATGAAGTCTACCCCTGCCTTATTACCCAAAAGTCTATAATATTGCTGGCTAATGATTTAAGAAATTCTAGTTAAGTTCTTAAATCCGTAGCTGTTAATTTTAATGCTAATCCTTTGAATAGCGCTGGGTTAAGCTTACATTTGCAGGTCTTCCTGAAGTAAGTATCTCTCGCTTAAAAGGTGGCTGCAAAAGTAGAACTTTTTGACTAACGAATAAAGGGCTTAATGAGAAAAGAGAAGTTTATATACAATACGCAAACCTTACAATATGAAAAGGCCGTAACACCTCTTCGTGTAAAAATTATTAGAACCATTGGATTTGTACTGGCCGTAACTCTAACCTCAATCGTAATTATTTCTATTGCCAACAATTTTTTCCCTTCACCTAAGGAGCAGGCGCAACAGAGAGAAATTGAGCAAATGGAGTATCATTATTCTGCAATGAATAATCAGATTGAACTGATGTCCAAGGTATTAGACAACGTTCAAGAAAGAGACGCCAGTGTTCACAGGATGCTTTTCGGAATGGATCCGATTGATAAGGATGTTTGGAATAGTGGAGTTGGAGGACATGAGCGTTACGCGAATTTGACAAAATTTAAAAATACAGGTGATCTCCTTATTTCTACTCAAGAAAAGGTGGACAAGTTGAAGAACCAGCTCGCGATTCAATCTCAATCTTTAGATAAAGTACAACAATTAGCGGCAGACAAAGAAGTTATGTTGGCATCAGTGCCGGCAATTAAGCCAATTCGATCGGATAAATTGAAAAGAAATATCAGATCGATGTCTGGTTTCGGATGGAGAATTCACCCGATTTTCAAGCGTCGTAAGATGCATGCAGGAATTGATTTTACATGTCCTTCTGGAACTCCTATCATAGCAACAGGTGACGGAAAAATTTTAAAAATAGAAAAGCGCAAAAGTGGATATGGTAATTCTATTGTAATCGATCATGGCTTTGGATACAAAACCAGATATGCTCATATGAGTACAATTGATGTGAAAAGAGGAGAAAAAGTGAAAAGAGGGCAAGTTATCGGAGCAGTTGGAAGCACTGGAACTTCGACAGCGCCTCACTTACATTATGAAGTTATCCATAAAGGAAAAAAGGTAGATCCCATTCACTATTGTATGGACGGTTTAAGTCCTAAAGAGTATCAAGAGCTCGTAGATATGGCCGCTACAGGAAATCAGTCTTTCGACTAGTCTGACTAAATTTAAATCTCTTTATTAGATCTTAGAACCGTCATTATAATTCACTATGCCGGATAATTATGAAATGGTTATTGGCCTAGAAGTTCATGTTCAATTGAACACGAAGTCAAAGGCGTTTTGTTCGGATGAAAATAAATTCGGTGTTGGACCTAATACACTGGTCTCTGCGGTCTCTCTCGCTCATCCCGGGACATTGCCAAGACTAAATGAGTCACAAATCTTGAAAGCCATTCGAATTGGCTTAGCGCTTGGAGGAAGGATTAATGGAACCTCCACTTTTGATAGAAAAAATTATTCATATCCAGACTTGCCAAAAGGATATCAGATTACACAAGATTGCACACCAATAGTTGTTGGAGGTGGAATGAATATTGGAAATCGAAATTTGCGATTGCATCATATTCATATGGAAGAGGATGCGGGTAAGTTGATCCATGATATTGATGATGAATATTCATTGGTTGATTTAAATCGTGCGGGTGTCCCTCTTTTAGAAATAGTAACAGAGCCAGACTTTAGAACTGCAAAAGAGGTAGAAGTTTTCCTAGATCGACTCAGACAATTGGTTCGTTGGCTAGATGTCTCCGATGGAAATATGGAAGAAGGTTCCATGCGCTGTGATGTAAATTTGTCACTTCGTCCAATTGGCCAGGAGGCTTATGGCAATCGATGCGAGATTAAAAATTTGAATTCCATGCGCTTTGCTAGACAGGCGATTGCTTATGAGCGAGAGCGTCAAGCTAGAATATTAAATGCTGGTGGACATATCCAACAACAAACTTTAAATTTTGATCCAACGACTGGAGTAACTTCTCCTTTAAGAGAAAAGGAGGAAGTCCATGATTATCGTTATTTCCCTGATCCTGATTTACCGCCAATGGTAATATCCGATGATAAAATTGAAGAAATAAAAACTCAACTACCAGAGCTGCCATTAACTTTAAAAGACCGCTGGAAGAAACAATATGATATCGTTGAAAAGGATGCAGATGTTCTAATTCAATTTAAAAAACGCGCTTTCCAATGTGAGGAGTGGTTGAAAAACTCAATTGATCCCAAATTGCTTTCTCAATTTTTAGTAAACAAGATCATTCCTCATGCTAGTGAGACGAGTAAAGAAATTGAAGAATTATTGTTGACCTCCAAAAAATTGAACAAATTTTTAGAATTGTTAATTTCAGATAAAGTAGCACCTAGTAAAGCTTACCAAATACTTTTTCCGGAATGGATTAAAAATCCAAATGAAGATGTTTTAGCTTTAGCACAGAAATTATCTGTAATTCAGGATAATGATACGAGTTCAATCTCTTTCGCGATAAATAAACTGATTGAAGATCATCCAAAAGAGTTGGAGGCTTATCGCGGTGGGAAAAAACAGCTATTAGGATTTTTCATGGGACAACTTATGCGAATGGAAGGTGTCAAGGCCAATCCCAAATTGGCCAAAGATTTAATGATCAAAGTTCTTAATGGCTAATCAATAGAAGAATATCAATGGATTGGTATTATTTAATTCTTCTTTCTTTGTAAGTCTTACTTTTTCTCTTAATTTCGAAGATATCAGAAGAATCAAAATATGGCACAAAGAGACGAAGAATTTACAAAGCTGTACTACTCAATTGGTGAAGTTGCTAAGATGTTTGATGTATCTAAATCCTTGATAAGATTTTGGGAGTCTGAGTTTGATCTATTAAAACCACATAAGAATAGTAAGGGCGACCGCCGGTTTACTAAACAAAATTTAGAGCAGTTTCAAATTATTTACAGATTGGTTAAAGAAAGGGGCTTTACATTGGAAGGGGCTAAAAAGGAGATTTTATCAAACAAAGATGAACTGGTAAAGAAACAAAAGGCCATCGACCTATTGGCCAATGTAAAAAGTCTTCTATTGGATGCAAAAAAGCAATTGGACTAAATTTTCAATTTTTGTAATCTTCAATATTAAATACAGACTTCGCTTGTTTATAATCCCTTGCTTCGTTTGAAGCCACAAGAACTAATCTGTTTTTCGAATATTTTTCCAACATTTCCTGATACCAAATTATTCCTTTTTGATCAAGGTTTGTACTGGGTTCGTCAAGTAATAATATTGGAGTGTCGGAAAAAAGGGATAGTGCCAATTTTACGCGTTGCCTCATTCCGCTGGAGTAGAAAGCAAGCTGTTTGTTTTTTGATTTCTCCAATTGCATCATTTGAATCATGGCGTTTTGACTCTCCAATAAACTTTGTTTAAATTTAAAATGAAAGTTAAGTACTTCGGCTAAAGTAAATTGATTAATAATGTCGATATAGGGACCAGAAAAACTAATGTGTTTGTAAATGTTCTCTCTGGCTATGGATTTATTATTGGAAATGTATTCAATGCTTCCTTCGGAAGGGGAAAGGTGACCAGAAAAAACTTGCATTAAGGTAGATTTTCCTGATCCATTTGGACCTTTAAGTCCATAAATATTATTTGAAGAAAGTTCTAGATTGACATTTTTGAAAATCCACTCATATCCAAATCTCTTGCTTATCTGGTTCAGAGAAATTTCCATATCCTTGATTAGTTTCTAAGTCCTCTAATTATGCCACGGTCTGCATTTTGAATAAACGAAAGGATATTCGTTCGTTCTGGAGTATCAGAAATTCTCATTTTTATTTCATTCATTGCTTGAGAAGTATTGTACCCTTTGATGTATAGAATTCGGTAAATATCTCTGATGTTATCGATTTGATCTCTTGAAAATCCTCGTCTTCTTAAACCTATAGAATTAACTCCAGCATAGGCCAAAGGTTCTCTTGCCGCTTTTACATATGGTGGAACATCTTTTCTAACTAGGCTTCCCCCACCAACCATTACATGATCACCAATTCTTACAAATTGATGCACAGCTGTCAAGCCCCCCATAACCGTTTTAGGTCCTATTTCTATATGTCCGGCAAGCGTAACAGAGTTTGATAAAATACAATTTTCTCTGATAACACAGTCATGAGCAATATGACAATACGCCATGATTAAGCAGTTGTCCATGATCTCAGTGGAGTAGTTAGCTTCCGTACCACGATTGATTGTGCAGTATTCTCTGATAGTAACATTGTTACCAATTTTAAGAATTGACTTTTCACCTTTGTATTTTAGATCTTGCGGAATAGATCCAATTATTGCTCCCGGAAAAACCCGACAACTATGGCCCATTCTTGTTCCGTTTAGAACTGATGCATTGGCATGAATCTCACAGTTGTCTCCAATTACAACATCTTCTTCAATCGTAACAAAGGATCCAATTTTTACATTGTTTCCAATTTGCGCATTTGGGTGTATGTCTTGAAATTTAGCCACTAGTTTTGGTTCTTCTTACGATTTGTGCAGTCAGTTCACCTTCCGAAACAATCGTATTTCCAACATAGGCAGTTGCCTGCATGTTGACGATGCCTCGTCTAATTCCTGTCAAAAGTTCTAGCTTCATAATCAGCGTATCTCCTGGTACTACTTTACGCTTGAACTTTGCATTATCTATTTTTAAAAAATAAGTATCCCAATTTTGAGGATCTTCTACCGTTGATAAAGCCAATATGCCTCCTGTCTGAGCCATCGCTTCCAATTGAAGTACACCAGGAAAAATTGGATTATTTGGGAAATGCCCCTGGAAATAAAATTCATTGAAGCCAACGGCTTTAATTCCAACAACATGGGTAGGACTTAACTCGGTAATTTTATCCACCAACAAAAAAGGAAATCTATGCGGAAGGAAACCATGGATTGCATTGATATCAAATACTGGTTCCTGATTTGGATCGTATTTTGGTCTTCCTTTTAATTTCTTTTGTTCTTGATACTTTTTGCGCAGCATTCGTGCAAATTCTACATTGGAAGTATGTCCTGGTTTTGTTGCGACTATTTTCCCTTTGATTGGAGCTCCAACTAATGCCAGATCTCCTAAAACGTCCAGTAATTTGTGACGCGCTGGCTCATTCTCGAATCGAAGGTCCACGGTATTTAATACACCAGTTTTTTCAACAACCACTTCGTCTTTTCCTAATCGCTTGGCCAATACTTCGAGTTCTTTCTTTTCCATTTTTCTATCCGCAATAACTATGGCATTGCTAAGGTCTCCACCTTTGATCAGGTTCTCATTTAATAACGCTTCTAATTCATGTGTAAAAACAAATGTTCTACATGGTGCAATTTCGGTTCGATATTGATCAACTCCTTTCATTGCCGCATATTGATGACCTAAAGTCGGAGAGTTAAAGTCAATCATGGTGGTGATTTCAAACTCTTCAGCTGGTAATGCCATCAATTCAGATCCGGTCAATTCATCTTTGTAAGAGATGTTTTCATTTATTTCAAGATAGTCCCTATCTGCTTCTTGCTCTTCGAATCCAACTTCTATCAATTTTTTGACAAAACCTTCTGAACTTCCGTCTAGGATAGGAACTTCCGGGCCATCTATTTCTAGCAATACATTGTCAATATTGAGTCCTACCAGCGCTGATAGAACATGTTCAATTGTCGAAACTTGAGCCTCGCCTTGTTGAATTGTGGTTCCTCTATTGGTGGTAACCACCTTATTAGCAGTTGCAGGAATGATGGGTTCGTCCTTTAAATCTGTCCTTTTAAACTTGAAACCGTGATTGGAAGCTGCAGGATTGAATGTCAATTTCACTTCTTTTCCAGTATGCAGGCCGACGCCTGTAATGGAGAAAGAGGATTTAATAGTGTGTTGTCTCATATATTAAGGGAAAAACTCGCGCAAAAATAAAGAAAATTACTGGCTCTCTAAATCCTTAACCTTTGATTCTAGTGCTTTTAGCTTTTTAACCAAATCTGGTAAATTTTTGAATGCAGCATAAGATTTAAGATAATCCCGATATCCGAGTGCTGGACTGCCGTAAAATGCCTTTTGAGGATCTTTTATTGCAGCTGCAATACCACTCTGGGCCTGAACTTTTGTTCCATCTGCAACTGTAATATGACCAACGAATCCGGCTTGTCCACCAATTTGGCAGGATTTACCGATCTTTGTTGAACCAGCAATTCCAGCCTGTGCGGCAATTACCGTATTATCTCCAATTTCAACATTATGTGCAATTTGGATTAAATTATCCAGTTTCGAACCCTTTCGAAGTATTGTATCCCCAATGCTTCCTCGATCGATAACCGTATTTGCTCCAATTTCAACATTGTCCTCTAAAATTACTGATCCAACTTGTTCTATTTTTTTGAATGAGCCATCAGAAGTTGGTGCGAATCCAAATCCATCAGAGCCAATAACTGCGTTGGAATGGATTATACAGTTGTCACCAATAATGGTATCGGCATAGATTTTTACGCCAGGATAAATCTTACAATCTTTTCCGATTTTTACATTATCTCCGACAAAGCAATGCGGATAGATTACCGAGTTGTTGTCAATTAGGACATTTTTTCCAATAACAGCGAAAGCTCCAATATGTACTTCATTGTCAAAATTTGACTCCAACAGAGACATGGAAGAAATTCCTCTAGGACCTCCTTTCGATTTATCGAATTGCTTTAAAAGAACACCCAATGCTTCATACACATTAGGAACGATAATCTGAGTTGCTAAAATCTCATTTTTGGGTTCGAAATCTTCTGGGACAATTACTATTGATGCAGTAGTTTCGTAGAGATATTGTTCATATTTGGCATTTCCGAAAAATGTAATCGTCCCAGTTCCGCCTTCTTCAATTTTAGAAGGCTTAGAAACAAGGACATCTTCATCTCCTTTAATTTCTGCATTAAGAAGGTTAGCGATTTGTCTTGCGGATATTTGCATAGAATGAAGGTAATTAAAAATGGCCCGATTCAATTGTATGAACGGGCCATTGTAAGATTTCTTATGTCATTCAATTAATTAGGATAAAGCAGCAGTTACTTTTTCTGCTAATTCTAACCCTATATTTCGTTGTGCTTCTACAGTAGAAGCACCAATATGCGGTGTTAAGGATATTTTAGGATGATTCAATAGATCTTCTCTAGGGGTAGGTTCATTTAAAAATACATCTAATCCAGCTGTCAAAACGGTGCCATCTGCTAATGCTGCAATTAGCGCATCTTCGTCAACAGTTCCTCCCCGCGAAGCATTGATTAAAACCATTCCTTTTTTCATTTTTCCGAACTCCTCAGTTCCTAAAGCTGGCTTGCCAAGAAAAGGAATATGTAGGCTAATGATGTCTGCTTTTCCTAACATTTCATCTAATCCAATTGTCTGCAGTGTTACTGCGGTAGAACTAGCACCAGCGATATCAATGGAAAGGTTAACTTCTTGCACAAAAGGGTCAACCGCTAAGACATTCATTCCTATACCCAAAGCAATTCGAGCGGTTTCTTGTCCGATTCTACCCATTCCTATGATTCCAATTGTTTTTCCTCTAAGTTGAAAACCTTTTGAGAATCCTTTTTTCAATCCTTTGAAATTGGTAGCTCCGCTAGATGGCATTTTTCGATTACTTTCATAGCCGAATCTTGCCACTGAAAACAAGTGCATAAACACCAATTCTGCAACAGCTTGAGATGATGCAGCAGGAGTATTAATTACTTGAATGCCTTTAGATTTTGCATGTTCAACATCAATATTGTCAAGGCCTACACCTCCGCGAGCGATAACCTTCAAGTTAGGACATTGGTCAATAAGCGCTTGTCTAACTTTTGTCGCTGAACGCACTGCGATTGCGTCAAAAGATGGTAATTTCTCTGCGAGCTGATCTTGAGGAATAGTTTCTGTAACCACTTCAAACCCTGCATCTTCCAATGCCTTCCGTCCGTCAGGATGAATTCCGTCGTTGATTAGTATTTTTTTCATCTCTATGTAGATTTTGGAATCGCAAAGAACGCCAAAAATATTTTGGTACAATAGTTTTGTAAGCGTGGATTGAAAAAATTATTTTTTATTTATTTCAACTGATTATTGACAATTTTCCAATTTTTTGCGAAGATCGTGGTTTTCATCTTTCAAGGCACTGATTTCGCTTCTTAGATCTGCTAATTCGCTTGTTTTAGTATCAGTTTCAGATGAATAATCATTCCCATTGGCAGCAGTGGTTTCAATACCTAAATCTCTTTTGGCCGATTCCAATGGGTTTTGTCCGTTGAATAAAGCAACACCAGAATAGATAAGAGGTGCTGCGATTAAGATGAACATGAAAAATCTTGCGAATCCAGTTGTTTTAAACTTGCCAGCCATTTTGAGTACTTTTTTCAAAGGTAAGCAGTATTTCAGTTTTCTTACGAAATCATTGACTAAAGTGCCGAAAAATCAGACTATCGAAGTTTGAAAGATTTTAATTTCTTTTTCTTCAATACTTGGACTCCTTTTTTATTGAAATCATACATTTGCAAGCATAATCCATCGAAACTCCTCTTTGCAAGCATCGTTTAATGGTAAGTAGCAAGAAAGATATGACAGAAGCATTTATATATGACTGTGTAAGAACACCCCGCGGAAAAGGAAAATCTACGGGAGCATTATATGAAGTACGACCGATTGAACTTTTAGCGAATTGTTTGGAAGCCATTCAAACCAGATCGGATTTGGACACTTCCTTGGTTAACGATTTTGTAGCAGGCTGTGTTACTCCAATTGAAGATCAAGGGGCAAATATTGCCAAGGCAGCTTTGCTTTTTAGTGGTTGGAATGCCTCTGTCTCGGGAATACAGATTAATAAATTTTGTGCTTCTGGTCTGGAGTCTATCAATCTAGCAGCAGCCAAGATTATTGCAGGAATTGATGAATTGGTTTTGGCCGGCGGAGTAGAAAGTATGAGTCGAGTTCCAATGGAAAAGGATGGAGGCGCTTTGCTTTTTGATCCAGAGGTCAATGTGAAAGTAGGTTACATTCCTCAAGGAATATCGGCTGATTTGATTGCTACTATGGAAAATTATTCCAGAATTCAACTCGACGAATATGCCTTGCGATCACAACAACGAGCAGCTAAGGCTTGGAATGAAGGGTACTTCGAACGATCTATTATTCCAATTAAAGGAGCATCAGGGTTATCTATTCTCGCAAAAGATGAACATCTAAGACCCAACTCAACACTTGATAGTTTAGCTGCATTAACACCTGCATTTGCAAAGTGGGGGGCTGAAGGATTTGATTCAATGGCATTAAGAAAATATCCAGCAATTGAAAAGATCAATCACTTGCATACAGCAGGAAATAGTTCTGGAATTGTAGATGGTGCGTCAATTGTATTGGTAGGTTCAAAAGAGGCTGGAGAAAAAGCTGGCTTGTCACCTAGAGCAAAGATCGTATCTATAGCAAATGTTTCTACTGATCATGTTGTTATGCTTAATGGACCCGCACCAGCTGCATTTAAGGCATTGAAAAAAGCAAATTTAACTGTCGATGATATTGATCTTTTCGAAATGAATGAAGCTTTCGCTTCGCCCGTTTTGAAATTCCAAAAAACTTTAGGAATCCCAATTGATAAATTAAATGTAAATGGTGGAGCTATTGCAATGGGACATCCGTTAGGAGCAACTGGTGCAATGATTTTTGGAACTTTATTAGATGAGTTGGAACGCAGAGACTTAAAAAGAGGACTGGTAACACTTTGTGTTGGAGGTGGAATGGGAGTGGCCACAATAATAGAACGACTGTAATGATTCGATATAAAAAAGATACTGATAATATAGTGACATTAACACTCGATATGAAAGGTCGTGAAGTCAATGTGCTCAATCATAAATTATCATTGGCCTTCGAGCCAGTACTAGTTCAATTGAAAAAAGAAAAGGAGGCCGGAGAACTCACTGGGATTATCATTACTTCTGCTAAGAAAACTTTTATGGTCGGTGGAGATTTAGAATATCTTCATAAGACTTATGACGCCAAAGAAATATTTGGTTATACCCAAGATTTAAAAAGATTTTTTAGAACACTGGAATTTCCGGGAGTACCGGCCGTCGCAGCTCTAAATGGAACTGCTTTAGGCGCGGGTTTTGAATTGGCTTTATCTTGTCATTATCGAATAGCGTTAAGTAATTCCAAAATTAGATTTGGTCATCCAGAAGTTCATCTAGGAATTATGCCAGGCGGTGGAGCATTGGTTCGTTTAATGTGGTTATTGGGAATTGAAAAAGCGTTTGAAGTAGTTGCTGAAGGAAAAAGATATACCACAAAAGAAGCTTTTGAATTGGGTTTGATAGACGACGTTGCAGATAATCAAGAGGGAATAATCAATAAAGCAAAGAAGTGGATCTTAAAAAATAATGATGCTAGAAGGCCATGGGATAGAAAAGAAAGAGTGATTCCATTTGGTTCAGCATTGGAGCTGGATATCGCCCGGAAAATTCGTTACATGGCATCCAATCTTTCTCAAGCCACCAGAAATAATTTTGATGCGCCGGCGGTTATTTTGCAAACATTGGCGGAAGCTTCTAAAGTTGATTTTGATACGGCCTCCAGAATTGAAAGTCGTGCTTTTACCCGGTTAGTTTCTGCTCAACGGGCTAAGAATATGACCCAAGCTTTTTGGTATGATTACAATGCTATTAAAAATGGAGCTTACCGCCCCAAGGGAATTGGCAAATTTCGTTTTAAGAAAATTGGAATTATTGGTTCTGGAAGAATGGGTTCTGGAATCGCATTGGCATGTGTGCGTAGAGGAATAGATGTAGTCATTAAAGATGTCAGTGAAGCTGTTGCTGCAAAAGCGAAAGTTGTGGTCCTAAAAGATTTAGAAATATTAAAAAACCAAGGACGTTTAACCAAAGAAGAGTTAGCAAAATTTTCTGACCAAATTAAGATTACCGAAGAGGCAAAAGATTTTCAAGATTGCGACATTGTTATTGAAGCTGTTTTTGAGAATGAAAAGGTTAAAACAAAAGTGCTTAAGGAAACTGAGGCGAATATTGATGAATACACGGTATTTGCCACCAATACTTCTTCGATTCCTATTTCAACCATGGCGGACCAAGCAAAGTATCCTGAAAATTTTGTCGGAATACATTTCTTTTCTCCGGTTGAAACGGTACCGCTTGTTGAAATTGTAAGAGGTAAAAAAACTTCCGATGAAACAGTAGCCAAAGCTGTGGATTTTGTGCAGCGAATTAAAAAGACTCCAATTATTTCAAAGGACAGCTGGGGATTTTATGTTTCAAGAGTTAAAAATACATACCTGCTCGAAGGCATTGAACTACTGCGTCAAGGATATCCAGCTGCACTAATTGAAAACGCGGGTTTTCAATGTGGCATGCCACGTGGTCCACTGGCTCAGACAGATGAAATAGGATTGGAACTTTCTTTAAGCTTTGAAACCCAAGCTGGAATTTTATATGGCCCAAAATATATTCAACATCCAGCAGTATCCGTTTTGGAAAAAATGATCAATGTCTTTAAAAGAGTTGGAGGTCATCAAAAAAATGGATTTTATAACTACGACCTTAAAGGAAATAGTATAGAACTTTGGAAAGATCTGGCTAATCATTTTTCAATAACTCAAAAGGATTGTGATGTTGAAGAAATTAAGGATCGACTGCTTTTCGTACAGGTAATTGAAGCAGCCTGGTGTATGCAAGAAAAAGTAATTCTTTCTGAAGCGGAAGCAAATTTAGGGAGTATTTATGGTTGGGGCTTTCCTTCATTCTCTGGAGGAGTTCTACAATATGTCGATTCTATTGGTAAAGATATTTTCATTGAAAAGTGCAAACGCTTTGAAGAAAAGCATGGACCTAGATTTAAGATTCCAAAGTATTTGTTGAGGCAAGAGGAATAATTTTTTTAGGCAACTTTAAATTCTAAGAAATTCGACTCCAAAGTTTTATCCTGCGCTTATGCTTTTGAATATAATTCTTTAATCTAATATTTAGCGGATTCTCTAAAGGAGGATCTTTCTCCAATATTCTAGTCGCTATTTCTCGCGCAGTGGCCAATATTTTTTGATCTTTTGCCAAGTCCGCAATTTGTAAATTTAATACTCCCGATTGCTGAGTTCCTTCTAAACTCCCCGGGCCGCGTATTTTTAAATCTGCTTCGGCGATATCAAAACCATTGGTTGTTTGAACCATAATCTCCAACCGTTTTTTCCCAACCTGACTTACCTTGTAACTGCTCATCAAAATACAATAACTCTGATCTGCACCACGACCAACTCTTCCGCGAAGTTGATGTAATTGACTCAATCCAAATCGCTCCGCATTTTCAATAATCATAACAGAAGCATTGGGTACATTAACTCCAACTTCAATAACTGTTGTAGCTACCATTATCTGAGTTTCGCCTTTAACAAAACGCTGCATTTCAAACTCTTTATCAGCCGGTTTCATCTTGCCATGAACAATACTAATCTGATAATCTGGCTTTTGAAAATAACGTTCTAGAGATTCAAATCCTTCGAATAAATTTGCTAAATCTAGTTTTTCTGATTCCTCAATTAATGGATAGACCACATAAATTTGTCGACCTAATTTTATTTGCTCTTTCATGAATCCCAATAGCCGCAATCGATAGCCCTCATTTCTGCTGAGGGTTTGAACCGGCTTTCTACCCGGAGGCAATTCGTCTATGACTGATACTTCTAAGTCGCCATATAAAGTCATAGCTAATGTACGAGGAATTGGAGTGGCGGTCATTACTAAGACATGCGGAGGGTAGGGGCGCGATTTCATCCAGAGCTTAGCTCGTTGTTTTACTCCAAATCGATGTTGTTCATCAATGATAGATAACCCTAAATTTTGAAACACGACAGGATCCTCTATTAGCGCATGGGTTCCAACTAAGATGTGGATTTCCCCTAGTGCTAATAATTTTAGCAGTTCTTTTCTTTTTTTTCCTTTTACTGTTCCAGATAAAAATCCAATTCTAATAGCCAATCCATTCACCATTTCGCGGAGCGAATTGTAATGTTGCTGAGCCAATATTTCCGTTGGAGCCATCAATGCAGATTGGTAGCCGTTGTCCAAGGCAATTAACATCGCCATCAATCCAACAATCGTTTTTCCCGAACCTACATCACCCTGAAGCAGTCGATTCATTTGATATCCTCGGCCTAGATCAACTCTGATTTCTTTGACCACTCTTTTTTGGGCGCCAGTTAATTCAAATGGTAACTTCTCTTTGAAAAATCGATTGAAATAATCTCCAACCTTATCAAAGACAAATCCTTTGATTGCCGTTCGATTATTTATTTTCATTTGCAATAATCGAAGTTGAAGAAAAAACAATTCCTCAAACTTTAGTCTAGTTCTTGCCTGATCTAATTCTTGCTGTGAAGTGGGAAAGTGAACTTTAGTCATGGCCTTGAATCGTCCCATGAGTTTAGTTCGATCTAATAAATATTTTGGAAGATTTTCTTCAATATCGGATGGTTCTAATTTTCCAAGCAAAGTGCTAATCAATCTTCTGCGACCTTTGCTGTCTAATCCTTTTCCATTTAACTTTTCTGTACTACTATAAACAGGAGCGAGGGTAGAAGGTCTTTCTCCACTGTTTGATTTGACCACTTCAATTTCGGGATGGGCAATGTTGAATCTTCCATTAAAACTACTAGGTTTTCCAAAGACAATATATTCTGTTCCTGGTACCAGAAATTTATCCACCCAACTTACACCTTTGAACCAAATCAGTTCGATAGACCCAGATGAATCTCGCAATCTGGCTGTTAACCTTTTTTTTCTCCCAGCACCAAGCAGTTGTTTTTGGATCAGAATTCCTTTGAGTTGGACTGACTGGCTGTCATCGTGAATCTCAGAAATTTTATGAAACTTGGTTTTATCTACATAACGAAATGGAAAGTTCCATAGTAAATCTCTGAAATTAAAGATTTGCAATTCTTTTTTAAGGAGCTCCCCTTTGGTAGGGCCAACTCCTTTTAAATATTCAATTGGACTTTCTAGTAGGTTATTCAATTATTAAACTTGTCGTGAACTGGAACAAAAATAACAGACATTACGAGAAAAATAAATATCGAGATATTGACTTCGAATTGGAATCCTGATAAATTCAATAGACATTTGCAAATTAAGGAACTAAATGAATCCTTTGGGCGTTTCATTTTGGCTAACAAAAGATAACATGGAATCAAAAAGACAACGACAAGTGGCAGAAATGGTAAAACGTCACTTTAGTATCATATTGCAGCAAGAAGGAAGTTATATATACGGGGCTGAGGCCTTAGTCACGGTTACTAATGTAAAAATGAGCCCGGATATGGGCTTGGCAAATATCTATTTATCGGTTTACAACATGGAAAACAAGCAAAATGTCTTGTTGCTCATGGAAGAACAGTATTATAGAATTAAGCAGCTCTTTCATGCTAGAATGAAAAAACATGTCAGAAGGATGCCTAATTTTAGATTGTATCTAGACGATACTTTGGATGAAATGTGGAGACTTAATTCACTTTTTGACAAACTGGAATCGGATAATCAAATGGGAAGTAGAGAGGCCGATGACACAAGTGAAGGAGAAAATCCAGAAACAAACCTTGCTGAAGAATAAGCGAAGTCTAAATTGGCTCGATATTAATTAATTCGGCCATTTTTCTATACAAAATCACCTCTTTTGCTCCAATTCTAAGCACGAATCGGTCATCTTCTACCTCACTCAAGACAAATACTTGTTCTGGCATAATTCCTAATTGCCATAGTTGAGAACTGATTTTGTTATCAATCTGAGCATCATCAATAATTGCTGATTGTCCAATAGCCATTTTGCTCAAGGGATTGTCTGGAATACCTGGCTTCATTGGAATAGGAGAGCCATGTGGGTCTTTACTCGGAAAACCTAGCGATCGATCTACTTGATCTACCATATCTTCTGTAAGCAAATGCTCATATTTCTCGGCTTCTTCATGAATTTGACCTTCTGTCAATCCCATTTTATTCACCAAGTAGGTTTCCCAAAGTCGATGAGCTCTAACCAATCTGTTGGCTTCCTCAATTCCCTTTGTTGTTAATGAAACGGATTGATTTTCTCGAAGTAACAATCCTCTTTTCTGAAGTGTGGATAAATGTTGATTGAGTTTTGAAGATGAAAAATCTAGCTTTTCTGTCAGTTTGGACAAGGTAACTTTGCCGTCCATTCCCAATCGCCAACTTTGCTTCATGATATCTTCCAGCTGAATCGTTCTTCGCTGTTTCATTCGATTGAGTCTTTTGAAAAGCAAACCTTGAGTAGGGGAGAAGAACACCGCTAAAATATAAAACAGCGTTGCAACGATTGCCATCATTGGACCTGGCGTTGTAGAAAACATGATCGAAGTCAAAAGTCCGATTACGGCAGAAGCCAGTCCCAAAAAGCCAGCTACAAAAATGACTTTTTTCAACCGATTCGTCAATAACAAAGCGGTGGAGGCTGGAGTGATCAACATGGCCACAACTTGAATGACTCCAACCGTTCTAAGAGATGCAACAACTGCAAAGGATAACATCAACATTAAAAAATAGTGAATTACCTGAACACTGATGCCCATTGTTTCTGCAATGACCTCTTGGAAAGTTGTTACGAACAGATAGCGGTAAAAAATGTAGACACTGATCATTAAATAAACACAAATGGAAGCAGTCAATATCAGATCTTCATTGTACACGCCAAGGACATTACCAAAAAGAAAATCTTTGAGGTCTAAGTGGACCCCTTCATCATGACTGATGGCGGAAATACCTACAACACCAATAGAGAACATACAGGTAAATACAATACCGATAGCTGCATCATTCTTGGTTTGTACATTTTGTTGAATCCAGGTTATCCCAATGGCAGTAATCAAGCCTGCAATTACGGCCCCAGTAAAGAATCCTAAGGCTGAGTAACCGAGAATTAAAAATGCGACTACCACTCCGGGCAGAATGGCATGTGCCAATGCATCTCCAATTAAGGCCATATTTCTTAAGACGATGAAGGCCCCCAGGACGCCACACATAATTCCTACAAGTGCTGATGCAATCAACGCTCTGATCGCCCACTCCTGTTGTAATGCTTCTGTAACCAAATCCATTCAACAAAGATAATACTTTAATCCTTACCTTAAAATAAATTTAGTTGCGCCTAACTTTTTATGAGTTCAGAAAGTATTCCTTCTTTCATTGCATATCGTGAAACATATAGATTTTCAAAGGAATGAAGGTTGAAAACATGTTTAATTAATACTAAAGCCACTACAATTAATTGAGCACGCTCGTTAGGGAGGTTGGGAAAAACATTTCTTGTCACCAAATCCATATGGATCAATTCATTGGCCAAGGGATCAAATTCGGCCAGATTCAATTGGGAATAATTTTGACCAAAGTCAACCTGCGAAATCATCTTTTGTAGTACATCGAAAGTCCCACTTGCTCCGATCAAATCCAATGCTGTTTCCTGTTTCAAAACATTTTGCAAGGGAACTAATTGATCTGCTAAAAATGCATTCAGTCGATTTAGTTCTGGTATAGCAATTGGCTCTGAATGATGAAACATTTTTTTCAATACGGCAACTCCAATCGGAAAACTTTGAGACCAAATCAATTGGTTATTTCGGATCAAAATAAATTCAACAGAACCTCCCCCAATGTCCATTATCAACTTAGATCTTTCGCTAGGTGGAATCGCAAGAAGTACTCCTTGAGCAATTAATTTTGCTTCTTGGATGCCATCAATAATTTCTATTTTTAGATTAAAAGATTCGAAGATATTTTGCACAAATAGTGGACCGTTCGTGGCAGTACGAAGTGCAGCAGTACCGCAAGCTTTTACTTTTGTGATTTGGTATTCTTCACAGATTCTCGAAAACGATTGTAAGGCATCAGTTGCTCGTTGAAAAGCAGCTTTACCAATGGTCTCAATGCCCTCTTCCGCTAAATGAATGTATTTTCTTTCTCGATATATTTCTTCCCAAGAAAAGTGATTGCTTTCAACAATCAATAAATGAAAAGTATTTGTACCAAGATCAATGACAGCAATTTTTTCAGGCATATTGCTTATTCAGGTACATTAACTCCTGCATTTTTCAATAGACCTTTAAAGAATTCAGCGCCTTCTTCGGTCATCATGTTTGAACTTACTTTTTTGTTGTCTTCAATAAAAATAAATCCGAAACATGGTTTAGAAAAATAGAAATCGGCCTCTTTGAAAATGTCTCCATTATCTTGAAAAATAACTCTTCCCATAGGCTTACACTGCGGAAAAATCTGAGCAGGTTGATTGGATATCTGTCGCAATGCAGAATTAATAGCCCCAGGATTATCCAAATTCATACTTATTGGTAAGTCATAAAATACATAGTCAACGAGTGAAGTTCTTTGAATTAATTCTCCCATTTCCTCCTCTGTAATACTTGGATAAGATATGGGATTTACATCTGCTTGTGCAGCAACTGGAGCTTCAACTTTTGGGGCGGACTGCTCAGGAGTCTGACAAGCTGAAAAAGACAAAAACAAAAATAATAATAGAAGATTTTTCATAGTGTATTTATAAACTGTATTCAAGTTTAAAATTAATGGTTTTGACAAGTTGTGATCTTGTTACTACTGGCATTTCTTTGTTTCGAACATTATACAATGGAATTAAATCCCGCATGTATTCAGTCGTGACTCTCAAATTTTTATTAAAGTTGTATCCAATTCCGAAATGGAATCCTACACTGTTTTTTTCTAATGCTTCTGGTCGAAAATCAAATCCAGTTTGATCCAACTTCGTACCAACCAACCTACCGTATGACAATCCGCCAAAAGCTCTAACCCTATGGAAATTCCCATCATCTTGGTACCAATCTTTATACGAAAACAATACAGGAACTTGAATATAGTTTAGGCCGAAAATAAATTCGTCAAGAAATAGTTCTTTGCTGTCCGGACGAGATCCTCTTTGCGAAAAAAGAACACCAATGTTCAGCTCGGTTTTGGTGGTTAAAAAGATATCGGATCGCAATCCAGTATTGATTCCCACCTTGTTGAAACCTGCCGATTCATCACCATCAATTTGTGAAGCATTGAAGCCGGCTACAATTGTGGCTCCGAACCTTCGAGACGGAATTCCTTCCTCTTGCGCATCAGCACCAAATACCAGTAAGACCAGTGCTAGAATTAATAAATTTTTTAAATACATTTTCATAGTTTAAATAAAGGCGAAGATACTATAATTGTCAGCTCTGTTTTAAATTAGGCCAATTCTAGATTTTTTTTCCACAATCCTAACTCACTCTTAGGCTTTTGGAAGCTTTTTACCATCTTTGTTTTCAAATGGAGTGCGTAGCGCTACCAAATAAAAAGATATGAATTTCACTAAACATACATTGAAGAAGCTCGAAGAGCTAATCGAAATTCTCGATTACGAAATTCTCTATGGAAAAGGAAACTTCCAATCCGGATACTGTATTGTAGAGAATCAAAAGAAAGTTGTCATCAACAGGTATTTCGAAACAGAAGCAAGAATAAACAGTCTTTTGGATATTATTTCTCAAATCGAAGTTAATGAAAGCCTACTAGACGAGAAACAATTGAACTATCTGAATGAAGTACAAAAATTTATTTTAGATAGAGTAGAAGCGCAATAAATTACAAACAATGATTGCAGAACTTTTGGGAACAGGAACATCACAAGGCGTACCTGTCATTGGTTGCAGTTGTGAAGTATGTTCTTCTTTTGATACTAGAGATCAGAGATTACGATGTTCAGTTTGGATAAAAACGAAACATACTTCTGTCGTCATTGATTCAGGTCCAGACTTTAGAACACAGATGCTTCGAGCTAAAGTGCAAACACTAGATGCGTTACTGATTACTCATGAACATAATGACCACATCATTGGCATGGATGATGTCAGGCCTTTCAATTTTCGTCAAAAAGTAGATTTACCAGTTTTCGCAGTTCCCGAAGTTCAATCTCAGCTTAGAATGAGATTTGATTACGCATTTACTGACAAAAAATATCCAGGAGTTCCAAGACTTTCATTACAGACTATTCATCCGGCAACATCATTTTTTGTAAACGAGCTAGAAATTATTCCCATTCAGGTCATGCATGGCAATTTGCCGGTTTTAGGATTCCGGATTGGGGATTTTACTTATATCACCGATGCGAATCATATTGATGAGGAGGAAAGAAAAAAAATAAGAGGTACAAAAACCCTTGTGATAAATGCTTTGCATCACAAAGAACATTATTCTCACTTCAACTTAGTTCAATCTTTGGCTGTTGTACAGGATATCAATCCGGAGAAGGCCTATCTCACCCATATTTCTCATTTTATGGGGACCACTGAGCGGATAAATAAAGATTTGCCGCCTAATATTGAATTGGCTTATGATGGATTGAAAATCGAATTTTCATAAAGTTTTTAGCAACTAAGCTGAATTTAGAGGGCATCATTATAAAGGTTTTCTAATAATGGTAGCAATAGAAGGAAACCAAATATATCCTTTGTTGTATAATAGAGTTGCAAAAGGAAATTGGCCATTTTACTGATACAATAACTTTGCTTGTCACCAAACGGTCAATACTGTGGAGCAATTGAAGCAATTATTCAGCAAATTTTAAGTTATATTTCCATTCAGAACAACAGGAAGGCATAAAATAATGTGTTTTTGAGGTACACTACATTCATAATACTGTTTTTTGGAATCGCTTCTGGTCTTTATGCTCAGCAAAGGCCACATTTCAGTATGTACATGCTAAATACTCATAAGTTAAATCCTGCTTACGCTGGTTTTGATGAGAGTTTGAATGCGACCGGTGTTTACCGTCAGCAATGGAATGGATTGGTTGGCGCCCCTGAACAGATTCAACTAAATGTACATTTGCCACTGTTTTTAATTGGGGGAGGAGTTGGATTGAGTTTGGATAGTGAAAGTTATGGTGCGCGAAATCTCACCAAAGCAGAATTAAGCTACAGTTATTGGTTGAATATCAGTAAAAATTTTCAAATGGCAATTGGTGCAAGGGTAGGGATCAGTCAGCATGGAATTGACGGGTCGATACTAAGAGCTCCTGAAGGGATTTATGAGCAAGGACCAATTAACCATCAAGATCCTTTGATTCCAATATCTAATGTTCAGGGAACATCTCCAGTTTTCGGCTCTGGAATCCATTTACGATACCAGGGTTTCAGTGGTGGAATCTCAGTCGAAAACATTATGGAATCTTCAACTTCCTTTGACTTAAATGGAACTACACTGAAATATGCAAATATTCGACATTTCATGGCTTACGGATCTTATGATCAGGAAATTGGCACTAATTTTAGTCTAAAACCTTCATTTTTGGTAAGAAGTGATGTGATTCAAACTGAATTGAATTTGGGAATACTCATTGAATACGATGGAAGATTCTTTGCTGGAGGGGCATATAGAGGATTTAATTCAGAAACTGTCGATGCTTTTGCAATAATTGTTGGGGCAAGTCTAAATGAAAATATATCTTTGTCCTATTCTTATGATTTAACATTGTCTGATTTAAGTGTTGTAAGCAACGGCTCGCACGAAATAATGTTAAATTATAACCTAAGAAAGCCCATTGGTAAAGGAAAGTTGCCAGGAGTAATATATAATTCGAGATTCTAGCAAATCTGGAATAGATTTTGGGCTATAAAATAGTAGCCAAATTAAATACTAGAGAGCCAAAGCAAAGCGTTTAGCTCACTGTAAATAAGACAGAAAGGGATAATAATTTTTAAAGTGTACTGAATCTTTTGATTAAAAGATCAAAAGAAACTATATTTACCGTCGCTTTTGACGTAAGCAAAGTCTTCGAACTGAAGGAAAATTCGGGTGTTAATATGAAAAATCTATTGAAAGCGTTCTCGCTTCTTTTCGTTTTGGTGACATTACTCACCTCTTGTGGTACTCAACAAAATGGTCAACTTGTTGGTGTCGCCAATCGACCAGCATGGAAAGGAATCAATCCTTATGGAATGGTTTATATACCATCTGGTACTTTACACATTGGTCCAAACGATCAAGATGTAACTTCTACTTTCATTCAGCGACCTAAGTCAATCTCTATACAGGGATTCTACATGGATGATACAGAAATCACAAATAATGAATATCGCCAATTCGTGAACTATGTTCGGGATTCAATTGCACACATTGCTTTGGATAACGTAGAATACGATGACAATGATAATCCTGTTATCGTTTGGGATTACGAGATCGATTGGTCGGATGAGTTGTTGGACGAAATGTACTACCAAGGCGATGAGCAATTCGCAGGTAAAAAGGAAATTGACGTTTCTAAGCTGCTGTATGAATATCAGTGGTATGATTGGCAAGCTGCGGCTCACAAGCCAAACACGAGCAGAACTGCAAATATTAGAAGGAAGACTGTCGAAGTGTACCCAGATACATTGGTTTGGGTTAGAGATTTTGCTTACTCATACAACGAGCCTTATACAAGAAATTACTTTTGGCATCCTGCTTTTGACGATTACCCTGTGGTAGGTATCAATTGGGAAACTGCAAATGCATTCACCTATTGGAGAACTCAACTTTGGGATTCTTACCAAAAGTTTAGAGGCGATGGAACAAATACTGAAAAATTTAGATTGCCTACAGAGCACGAGTGGGAATATGCTGCAAGAGGTGGTAATGCTAATGCACCATACCCTTGGGGAGCATATTATCTGAGAAATACAAAAGGATGTCTCCTTGCAAATTTCAAACCTGGAAGAGGTAATTATCCAGAAGATGGAGGTCTTTACACAGTAAAGGCTGATGCATATTTTCCAAACGATTATGGCCTTTACAATATGGCTGGAAATGTTGCGGAATGGACTTCAACTGCATTTCATGAAAATGCATATTCTTTTGTGCACGATTTGAATCCGGATATGAGATATGACGCAAGAGAAGATGATTCTGAAGCTCAAAAGCGAAAAGCTATTAGAGGAGGATCATGGAAAGATATCGGATATTTCCTTCAAAATGGTACGCGTCACTGGGAATACCAAGATACTACAAAGTCGTACGTTGGATTCCGTTGCGCACTTACTTTCCTAGGTAGATCAATCAACGATTTCAACTAGCAATACAAAATAAGGGAACGAACAAAATGTTGTTCCCTTATTTTATATCAACGCATCATAATTCCATGTAAATACTGGACCTCCCACAATTCCAATTGTTAAAACTGGCTTTCACTAAAATTTTATCCGTGCGAGTCTGTAACTTTTGGATAGCTCAACGTTATGTTAACTGTGGTTCGGTAATTAATAAAAATTACAACCAACTATCTCAATTTCACTAACCTATTAAAAAGTTTTAAGAAATGGCGTTTTACAAATCTTCATGGTTTAAATATTTAAAGAATTTCATCATTGGTGCAGGTGCCGCCGTTGTAATGGTAGGAGCACTTTTCAAAATCCAATCTTGGGAAGGTGGTTCAGAAATGCTTACCGCTGGTTTGCTTACTGAAGCATTTTTATTTTTACTATTAGGTGTACTTCCTCCAGAAAAAGATTACTACTGGGAAAAATTATACCCAGGTTTAGAAAAATACAACTCTAACATAGCTCCAATTACAGATGGGGGATCAGCTACTCCGGGATTGAACGGAGAAGTAGTTGAGCACCAATTAGGTGGAATGTTAAGTGAGTTACAGGGAATGTCAAAATCTCTAGGTTCGCTAAAAGCTTTACAAGAGGTTGATTTCTCTGGAACAAGTGACCAAGTTAAATCTATGAGTAATTTTTATACAAGTATGAATGAAGCTATGAGCAATCTTAGTGATTCATTAGAAGATACTAAAGCGTATAAAGATCAGCTATCTGCTTTGAATAAGAATTTAGGATCATTGAATAGTGTATACGGAAACGTATTAACTGCAATGTCTAATATCAGTAATAAATAATTGAGCATTATTTATAATTATTTATTCATTATTAAAAAGTAAGATATGTCTATTCCAAAGGAACCGCGGCAGTTGATGATTAACATCATGTACTTAGTACTGACAGCGATGTTGGCACTTAATGTATCAGCGGAAATATTTAATGCATTCAAGATTGTAGACAAAGGTTTGAAGGATTCAAACACAAGTTTAGATGCAGCAAACAAGCCATTGGCTGGTGAAATCAAACGTTTGGCGCAAAAGAAAGAGGCGCTTGCAAAATATGGAGATATAGCTCCTAATGTTTCTACATTATCTTCAGAGTTTGTTACTTATGTAGATGGACTTTGGCAAGAATTGGAGAAAGGGTCAGTTGGAGAAGGAAAAGACCCTAGATACCCTTTAGATCACGAAAAATATCCAGGTGCTCTTGTAGCAAAGAAGAATAAGGATGTATCAACTAGATTATTAGTTGATGGTGGGAAAGGTGAAGAGTTGAAAGCAAAGATTGCCGAAACTAGAGAAGCTTTCTTAAAATTCTTCGACGAAGCAGATTTACCATCTCAAACAGGTAACATTACTATGGAAGTAGATGATGTTTCTTGGACAAAGAGCAAGGATAAAAAATCTTGGTCTGAATTTAACTTTAAGCAAATGCCCATTGGTGCACTCGAACCTATGTTCACCAAATTCAAGAATGATGCTAAATCGTCTGAAGCAGCGGTATTGAACTACCTTATGGGTAAGGTTGGTGGTGAAGATATTGTTTTGGACAAGTTCCAAGTAGTATCGTCTCCTAAGAAATCTTACATCATAGAAGGAGATAAATTCGAAACTGAAATTTTCCTTTCGGCTTCAGCGGGTTCTTCTAATACTGGTGTCTCTATTTCTGTAAACGGTTCAAGAGTAGCATCTAAAGATGGTGTTGCCCAATACAGTAAAACTACTGCTGGAACTGGTGTTAAGAAATATAGCGCGGCTATTAGCGTTACAAACCCAGTAACTAAAGAAACAAAAACATATAAGAACAACTTTGAATATGAAGTTGGTCGACGTTCATGTGCTGTTTCAGCTGATAAGATGAATGTTTTCTATATCGGAGTTGATAATCCTGTAACAGTTTCTGCTGCTGGTATTTCTTCAAACGAATTGAAAGTGACAGGAAGCGGATTTCAGTTGAAAAAAGGTCAAGGAGGAAAATGGGTTGCAACTGCAAGTAAGCCGACCAATGATGGATACATCAGTGTATCTGGCGGAGGTTTAAAGCCTACAAAGTTTCCTTTCCGGGTAAAGCGTATTCCTGATCCAGTAGCAAGACTTTCTAAATCCAATGGTGGAACAATGGGTAATGGAGAATTTAAGGCTCAAGGTGGAGTTGGCGCGTTTTTGGATAACTTTGACTTTGACGCAAGATGTAAAATTCAAGGATATGAGTTGACACGTGTCCCTCAAAGAGAGGATGCGGTATCATCAAATAACCCTGGACCAAAATACAATGACAAATCTCGACGTTTAGTAAATGCGGCTAAACCTGGTGATACATACTTCTTTCAAAATGTGAAGGCAAGATGTCCTGGAGATACTGCTGGTCGAAAGATCAACTCGATGGTGTTTAAAATTAGATAGATCGTAATAATTATTTAAGATGAAGATCGTATTCAAAATTCTTTTTTGCTGTTTATTCGGCACATTCTTTTTAAGTAGCCCGCTATTGGCACAACCTGAAACTCCAATGTCTACTGAGACAACGGAGCCGGATGATGACAAACCTTTGGATGATATCGTTGAAAAACGAATTATAACCGATAGAAAGGTTTTGCCTTATCAACCGATCAGAGAAGCTGATATCTTTTGGGAAAAAAGAATCTGGAGAGTGATTGATATCAGAGAAAAGATGAACTTACCGTTCGCTTATCCTGAAAAACCATTCTTTACTATTTTGATGGATGCAGCTGTGAATGGAGACATCACTGTTTATTCTACTGAGGATGATAATTTCTCGGCGAGACTTGAACCAGATGAAGTGGCTTCAATGGGTGCTAATATTGATACAGTAACTACTTTCGATCCTGAAACTTATGAAGAACAAATTCAAGTGGTTCGTAATGAATTGAACCCAGAAGATGTTAAGCGATTCAGACTTAAGGAAATTTGGTTCTTTGACGAAGAAACTTCTATGATGCAAGTGAGAATTCTTGGAATTGCTCCTTTGTTAGACAGAAAAGACGAACAAGGAAACTTCTTATTTGAACAACCAATGTTTTGGGCATACTACCCAGAGTGTAGAAACGTCTTTGCAAGACACCAAGTGTTTATGGAAGGTAATGATGCCAGTCCTATCACTTGGGAAGATCTAATGGAGATGCGTTTTTTCTCTTCTTATATCTTTAAAGAGTCGAATGTTTACGACCGTAAATTATCTGGATACCTTACTGGTGTTGATCTTCTTTTAGAAGCTGATAAAATAAAACAAGAAATTTTTAATTTCGAACACGATCTTTGGTCTTATTAGTGAAATAAGCCATTTCGAAAATATTTAAAGCCTGATTCTATTTCTTAGAGTCAGGCTTTTTTGTTTCCTTATTTCATACAGTTTCTTGACAGACTGATGTTAATTTTCTCATTCGCGAAAAGTCTTTAGTTATAAAATTTATTAAAATTGGAATTTATTTTAAAGCTGACTTAATTATTCCTAGCTTCATCTATTAATTGTACAAAGCGCATCAAAGTATAGAATGGCCTCAAAGAAAGAAAAGGAAACGGGATTTAAAGAGCAATTTGGAGCGCTAAAAAATCTTCCTCGGTTTTTCCAAATGATTTGGGAAACGCATAGAGGCATGACAATTGCCAATGTCTTGTTGCGAATTATCAATGGAATTCTTCCATTGGCTATGCTCTACATCGGTAAAGAAATTATTGACGGAGTTATCGCTTCAATAGGAAATGAGTCCGCAGATTTGAAGAGCTTGTGGACTTTGGTCGGAATTGAGCTGGCTTTAGCTACATTTTCGACAATATTTGGAAGAGCGATTACTCTTCTAGATTCTTTGTTAGGTGATCTTTATTCAAATAAAACCTCCGAGCAATTAATCAAGCATGCCGCTACTTTAGATCTTTATCAATTTGAAGATTCAGAATTTTATGATAAGCTAGAAAGAGCAAGAAGACAAACTACGAGCAGAACGGTACTCATGTCAATGGTACTCGAACAGTTTCAAGATACAATCACTATTTTGTCTTTGGGAGCTGGCTTATTGATTTTCAATCCTTGGCTAATTCTTTTATTAATTGTGGCTTTAATCCCAAGTTTCATCGGAGAGACCCACTTTAATCAACGCACATATAGTCTTACCAGAAGTTTTACCCCCGAAAGAAGAGAATTGGATTACTTGAGATACATTGGAGCCTCTGATGAAACAGCCAAAGAGGTGAAAATTTTTGGACTCGCAGATTTCCTAGCAAATCGTTTTAAAGCAATAGCTGATAAATATTATAAAGCCAATCAATCAATTGCTATTAAAAGAGCTGCAGTAGGATCTATACTTACTGGATTGGGAACAGCGAGTTATTATGTAGCCTATGTTTTTATTATTTATCAGACCATTCAGGCTCTAATTACCGTGGGAACTTTAACTTTTCTTGCTGGCTCATTTAACCGTATGAGAAACATGCTGCAAGGAATTCTAAATCGCTTTTCTCGAATTGCTGATAGTGCTTTATACCTACAAGACCTATTCGATTTCTTTGAGCTTAAGCCAAATATTGGTTCAGGAAAATTAAAGATTCCAAGACCGATCACTAAAGGATTTACGTTTGAGAATGTGGCATTTAAATATCCGCAGTCTGAAAAATACGCACTAAAAGGATTAAATTTTCATTTAGGAATTGGAGAAAAGATTGCTTTGGTTGGAGAAAATGGAGCTGGAAAAACAACTTTAGTAAAGCTATTAGCTCGTTTATATGAACCCTCCGAAGGTCGAATTTTGTTAGATGGAAAAGATTTGGGTGAATATGACTTAGCGGATTTAAGAGCACAAATCGGAATTATTTTCCAGGATTTCATTCGATTTCAAATGAAGGCTTCTGAAAATATTGCTATTGGGGATATTGAAAGATTAGCAGAAGAAGAGGAAATTATAGCATCGGCAGAAAAGAGTTTGGCAGATCCTGTAATTCGTGAATTACCTGCTCAATATGAACAGATTCTCGGTAAAAGATTTAGTTCAGGTGTAGATTTATCAGGTGGACAATGGCAAAAGATAGCTTTGGGAAGAGCTTATATGCGCGATGCCCAATTGTTAATATTAGATGAGCCAACAGCTGCATTAGATGCAAGAGCTGAGCACGAAGTATTTATAAGATTTTCTGAATTAATTGAGGGGAAATCAGCAGTATTAATATCTCACAGGTTTTCAACAGTGAGAATGGCCGACAGAATTCTTTTTCTAGAATATGGTCAACTTATCGAGGAGGGGAGTCACCAAGAACTATTAGCATTGAATGGAAAATATGCAGAGCTGTTTAATCTTCAGGCGCAGGGCTACCTTAGCTAATTAGAAATTTAATTTGGGAGTTTTTCCTTGTTTTAGGTGCACCAATTCATAAATAATAAACGAAACAACAATGATATATTCGATAGCAACAATCCATAAGCGTTCATAATATGTTCCTTCAGAATAATTCAAATATGTCAGCATAATTAGTCCTGACCAAAGAATTGGAAATCTTAAATTGGTGAAACAGCTCAACAGAATAGGAATACTTAAATACCAAGGATGAATAGTTGTACCGAAAAACAAATAGATAGTAAACCCGAAAAGGAACAATTGAAATAACATTTTAGATGTAGTGATCTTCTTTTTAAAGGCCAGAAATAATATTCCCAATAGCGTTATCAAACCGAGAGAAGGCCCTAGTGTCGCAATAATATTATATCCTTTTTTCCATTCACCTACTGCTCTACCTAAGTAATATATGGAAGCATTGAATTCGAATTTTTGAAAATACAAGTCTAAACTCGTACTAAAGTTTTGAATAAAAGTAGGACTCAACAGTGGTGCAAAGAGAATAATGCAAGTCGCACCAACAATAAGACAATATGTCATTCCTTTTTTCCAACCATAATAATTCAATATAAAAGGTAAAAACATCAGAGGTAATAACTTACTAGCAACTGAAAAGGCCAGAGCCAATGCTGATGAGAATAATTTTTTATTCAACATTAACCAGATAGCAAGAACAAAGAAAAATATCATGGCTCCTTCAAAATGTAAGTTGCCAGATATTTCTATTATTACCAAAGGGTTTAGACTATAAAAAAGAATATTTTTAATAGGTAAATTTAACTTGGTTAAAATTTGATAAATGAGAAGTATTGATCCTAATTCAAACCCTATTAGAAAGAATTTGAAAACCAACATTGCTCCATAAATATCAGATCCAGCGACCCATTGACTTATACCAAAAATAGCTTGACAAATTGGAGGATAAATTGTGAAATATTCTGGAGAGTTTAATTCTTGAAACAATTCGATATTTAGTCCCATATCCGATCCATTGGCGTTCATCCAATGCGTAGGTAAATAATCAAAAGGGTTGTGACCGTTTACTATAAGTCTTCCATCCCAAATAAACCGAAATATGTCATCTGATAATAATGGAAAAGCCGGAAATAAAACCAACCTAGCTATTACTGAAAGTCCAATAAAAAAGAGTACTTCCGATTTAGTGCGATTCCCAAAAATAATCCAAAGAAATACACAAAACCAAGAACCATAAATAATGGGATTGAAATTACTTTGTTCAACTTTATAGCCCATGAATATTGTCAATGCAAGAAATGCAATGGCAGCTATCCAATTATTTATACTTTGATTAAGCATTTAAGTGGCGAATGGAATAGTAACAAATAGAACCATAACCAATGGTTAGCAATACATGAAAAATTAAAAAACTAGTATTGCCAATATAGATTCCCATGCCAATGGCTCCGAAGAAATATGCTGCAAGCAATCCTTCACCAAAGGTTGTCCAAGGAATTTTCTTTGCAAGATATTTGCGTTCCTTGAATGAATCTTGAACCCCTTTTATATTAAATTTGGGTGTACGAATGAATGCTGACTTTTTTCCAATGTAACCTTGTATCACAGCGATAGAGTTGTGCAAGGAAAGACCCATAGATAGTGCTAGAAATACTGGGAATAGAAAAAAGAACTTTATAATTGTTTTCCATGTGGTTTCATGTTCTATTTCCGCTTGGACATTAGCAACATAATATACCATGATAATAGAGATCCACGAAAGTAAGAAGATGCCCAATATTGAAGAATTGAAATCAATTTGAGGCAAGAAATAGATTAATGGTACACTAAATAGCCCAGCAACAAAAATGAAAAGAAATACTGAGCTTGACATCAAGTGACCAGAAGCATGTACTTTTTGTTTCAATGTTAGATCAGATTTCCATACAGTTGGTAACAGTTTTTTAGCGTTTTCAGCTCCGCCTTTCATCCATCTAAACTGTTGAGACTTTAATCCATTCATCTCCGCTGGCAATTCCGCAGGAGATCCAAATTTTTCCAAATAGTGAATCTTCCATCCTTTTAGTTGGGCTCTATAACTTAAATCTAAATCTTCAGTCAATGTATCAGCTTCCCAGCCTCCTGCATCACGAATAGTTTCTCTCCGCCATACTCCGGCCGTTCCGTTAAATTGTAACATTAGATTTCCCGCAGATCTTCCGAGTTGTTCTACTGTGAAGTGAACATTCAATTGTAAGGCTTGAAGCTTTGTGAGCATGCTATACTCTTGATTGATGTGTTGCCATCTCGTTTGTACTACTCCTATTTCTGGATTCGAAAAGTAGGGAATACAAGTCAGTAAAAAATCTTCTTTAGGTATAAAGTCTGCATCAAATATTGCGATAAATTCTCCTTTTGCATAAGGCATCGCCGCTTTCAAAGCACCTGCCTTGTAGCCAGTTCGGTCCTCACGATGATATAATTTGATATCTATTCCTAGTTCGGCATACTCATCTACTTTTTTCTGAGATACTTCAATCGTTTCATCTGTGGAATCATCCAATAATTGAATCTGAAACTTATCTCTGGGGTAATCCAATTTCATGATACTGTCAACCAATCTATCGACAACATACAATTCATTGAAAACCGGAAGTTGTATGGTAACAAATGGCAATTTCTTATCTCCAAGTTCTGCTTTCAAATATTTTTTTCCGGAATTGACTTTATTGTATTGCTTGTAGTGGTACAGCAATTGAAATTGAAGCAAGCAATAAAAACTAATAAAAATTAGTGCTATCGCGTAAACTGCCAATAAAAAATACGTAAGAATTGCCATATGATTAAATCAATTTAAAAATTGTCCATAAGATTTTATGTCCTGCTAGTACTGTTCCGCGTATGGTTCCGGATACTTTCGAAACTCCAATTCGCTGACGGTAACTTACAGGAATTTCTTTACACTCAAATTTATACTTTGCTGCCTTAACTTGCATTTCAACAGTCCAACCGAAATCAGGGTCATTCATTTTAAGTTCCAGTAGCTTATCGTACTTAATTGCTCTAAAAGGGCCAAGATCTGTGAATTCATATTTATAAATAAATCGGATCAAACTGGTTGCGAGCCAATTTCCAAATATTTGTTGTGGCATCATCGCACCTTGTTCCATATCACCTGCGGCTCTTGAACCAATGACCAAATCAACCTGATCATTAATAATGGGTTTAACAAGCATCGGTAGTTCTTCCGGATGATCAGAATAATCGCCATCCAGAAAAACAACTATATCAGGTATATCTTCATTTGTTTTCTGCGCAATGTATTCCATGCCTTTTAGGCAAGCACTGCCATAGCCCATTTTGGGCTGTAACAGTACAGTTGCTCCAGCATCGCTTGCTACTTGAGCTGTATTGTCCGTGCTGTTATTATTACAAACAATTACCTCTCGAACCCAATCCTTGGGAATATCACGGATGACTTTGGCTATCGAAGATTCTTCGTTAAAAGCTGGAATGATTACATCAATTTTTGGTTGCAGCACAGTCTTAATTATGATGGAATTCAAAAGTACTTGATATCCATGGAACTAATGCCATTCAAGCCCTCGTAGTTCTGAATAATGCCCATTTTGTCCTAGGAATAACTCATTATTGTCTTGAAGAAACCTTAAGCACTTACTAATAGTATAAACAAATGCAATGCTTACATTTACATCATACTTTTAGCTGCTAATAAACGTTAGCTTTTTGTAGAAATATGGATATGCTTAAAAATTTGATACCCGGTTTATTAGTTCTATTGATTATTTCCGTCTGGGCTTGCAGCAATGACGATGAAATATTGACTAGCCCAGATGCAAAACTTGAGTTTTCCACGGACACCTTGACTTTTGATACCGTATTCACTCAAATTGGTTCGGCTACAAGAATTCTTAAGTTATACAATAGGAATGAACAATCCATTGAAATTCAGTCAATTAGTATAGCAAGTGGTGCAAATTCACGTTTTCGACTTAATATTGATGGAGAAGCTTCTAATGCCATTCAAAACCTCATAATACCCGGGAATGATAGCCTCTATATCTTTGGTGAAGTAACGGTAAATCCAGATTTACCAGTATCCGAGAGCCCGTTTGTGATCAATGATGCAATCATTTTCGAAACTAATGGAAATAGTCAGGAAGTTGTCCTTGAAGCTTGGGGACAAAATGCTATTTATGTTCCGGACAGATTTAGTGCCGATAGCATTAATATTTTTGGTTGTAATGGTGGTGAAATTGTTTGGAATGATCCCAAACCTTATGTAATCTATGGAATTGTTGCATACGATGATTGCACATTGGTATTACCAGCTGGCGCTCAATTATATTTCCATGGTGGCTTGGCTCGATTTGAAGATGAAGAAGGAAATATTGGATTTTACAATGATGGAAGATTGGTTATTGGCCCCAATGCATCTTTAAGATCAGAGGGAACTTTTGATAATCCAGTTATCTTACAGGGAGATAGATTAGAAGAGGAATTTGAAGAAGTGAGTGGTCAATGGTACGGATTAATTTTTAATCCTGAATCAACCGGCAATATTATTAGCCATACCGTAATTAAAAACTCAGTTCAAGGAGTCGTAGTTGATTCTTTAGGCTCATTAGAATTATATTATTCTCAAATTTATAATTCAAGCTCGAACGGACTTTTTGCAAGAGCCGCCACAGTAAAGGCGGAGAATTGTTTGTTTTACAACAATGGCGCTACAGCCATTCGAACTTCCTTGGGTGGTAACTATGAATTCAATTATTGTACGGTCGGCGCTTTTGGAAATGATCAGCAATCCATTGCGCTTAGTAATGGACAATGCCTTGGAGATTTTTGTCAGAATTTTTATGCCAAAGAATTAAATGCCACAATGCGTAATTGTATTTTCTTCGGATCTAATTCTGATCAAATAGGATTGTCCGATTTTGAAGTGGTAGACTTCAATTACAGTTTTGATCATTGCTTGGTGAGAGTTGATGAATTATTAGATGCAGAAAGTCATCCCGACTTTTTTGACAACACCAATCAAACTTTAAGTGTTGACCGAGATGCGGCGGTATTCGCTGATATTAATGAAGATGACTATCACCTTGATACGTTATCCGTTGCTGAGAATCTTGCGATACCAATAGTAGGATTAGAACTCGATTTGGACAATGAACTTCGTGATGCTAATACTCCAGATCTAGGTTGTTACGAATACCAATATGAATAAAATAGCGATCGTTGGTTGTGGTTGGTTAGGGCTACCGCTTGCAAAAGCTTTTCTTAAAAATGGATTTCTAGTTAATGGTTCTACAACTACTAAGGAGAAAATTTCTATCCTTGAGGAAAACGGAATTCGACCATTTTTATTTTCATTGCCAACTTCTTCAAAAGAACTGATTGACTGTCTTAATGTCGATATAGTAATTATTAATATCCCGCCAGGTAGAAAGGATCCTAATGTCGCAATACATTTTCCAGAAAAAGTACATTCAATATTAACTAATATCCCCAATCACACTAAAATATTATTTATTAGCAGCACTTCTGTATATGGAGATTTACAAGGAGTTGTGAATGAAAAAACGATTCCAAAACCTAGCACTGCTTCTGGTCAAGCTTTGTATCATATCGAACAAAAATTACTTAACCAGTCTAATTCTGTAGAGAGGGATTGGTCGAAACGATCAAGTATATTAAGGCTCTCTGGATTGGTTGGAGGAAGTAGAATTCAAGGCAGATTTTTTGCAGGGAAAAAGAACATACCATTGGGAGAAGCCCCTGTAAATCTCATTCATCGTGATGACTGCATTCGCATAATTATTGGATTAATTGAAGGAGAAAAATGGGGAGAACTTTACAACTTAAGTTGTGACTTTCATCCAGATAAAAGAACATTTTATATTAAGGCCTGTATAGATGCCGGTTTAGATGTTCCCAGTTTTTTAGCTGAAGGAAAAAAAAGAAAAATAATTAATAGCGACAAGATTAAATCTGATTTGGGAATAAAGTTGCTACATCCAAACCCAATGGAGTTTTCTTTTTAGAACGCTGCTTTTTTCTTTTCTACGGTAACCATAAGCAAGAAAACAATACCGATTAAAAAGTATACAGTCAAAGCCAAAATACTATTCCTCATACCTCCAGTTAATTGTTCAATTAGGCCAAAACTAAAAGTACCCATCACTATTGCCACCTTTTCCAAAACGTCAAAGAAGCTAAAGAAGGAGGCCGTATCTTGTGTTCCTTCAGGAATTAGTTTTGAATAGGTGGATCTAGACATTGATTGAACACCTCCCATAACCAATCCAACAAACCCAGCTATAATATAAAAATCTAATTGACCTTGTACGAAGTAAGCAGCAAAACAAATCGCTATCCAAATAATCAACATGGACATTAAAGAAAATTTGTTTCCTTTTATTTTCGACAAATATGCAAATGAATAAGCTCCAGCAATTGCTACCACCTGAAGAATTAAAATTACTTTGATTAGATCTCCAGTTTCAAATTTTAACTCATCAGTAGCGAAAGTAGATGCGAGATAAATTACTGTTTGTACACCAGCGGAGTAAAAGAAAAAACTGGTTAAAAACCTTTTAATGTTAGTCATTGTTTTTACCTGATCCCAAACTTTTCCTAATTCTTCAAAACCTCTTTTCATCATCTTTTTTGACCAAGGAGCTTTCTTTTCTTTCGGCATTCTGGCAAAAGTAATTTGGGCAAAACCTATCCACCAAAATCCCACCATCAGAAAAGACACTCTGGATGCAAATAAACTATCTGTTAAGCCAAACCATTCAGGCTTTTGCAACATAACAATATTGGCTATTAAAAGTAAGACTGATCCCACATAGCCAAAAGCAAATCCTCTAGCAGAAACTTGATCAAATTTATCTTTAGAGGCAATTAGCGGCAAATAGGAATTATAAAAAACTTGACCTCCAGCAAATCCGATTACTGCCAATATAAAAGTGCTGACCCCAAAATAAACATTCGAATCCGCATGGGTTCCAGGTTGTTTTACAAACCAAAACATAGCAATACATGCCAGCCCTCCTAGAAAGGTAAAGAAGGTCATAAAGCTCAATTTTCTTCCACCATAATCAGCAATTCCTGAGAGCAAAGGAAGAATCAAAGCGATTACCAGATAGGCAAATGACAGTGAATAAGAGAACAATGCAGTATCTGTCATTTTGATACCCAAAAACATAAAGTCATCTGCCACAATTCCATTGAAATAAATTGGAAAAATTGCTACTGCAATAACCAAAGCATAGGAGGAATTAGCCCAGTCAAACATTGCCCAAGCATTTATCGTCCTTTTATTATTAAGTTCTATTGGCTTTTTTACTTTCGCTTCCATTATCAATGAATTTTGACGAATATAGGTATTTCCAATTGGCTAAATTCAATACATCAATATTAATTGCTACCCATTTTAACTTAAATTCCTCTCGGTATTTTTTATTTTTAGCTTACAATTAACACAAAATGAATATAGCGATTCTTTCTCGTGGACCTCAGTTGTATTCAACCCAAGCCTTATTTGAGGCTGCAAAGTCTAGAGGCCATGTACCAAGAGTTATTGATCATTTATATTGTCAAATGGTCATGGAGGATAGCGCTCTGCGTATTAGGTATGGCAATGAAATATTGGATCATTTTGATGCGGTTATACCGAGAATTGGTGCTTCAGTAACTTTTCATGGTGCTGCCTTGATTCGACAATTTGAATTGATGGGCGTCTTTTCTGCCATGGGATCTGATGCATTGCTTAGATCTAGAGATAAGCTTAGATGCTTACAACTGCTAGGGTCTGCCGGAGTTGGAATTCCTAAGACAGCTTTTTCAAATTATATTGATGCCCCAAAAGACTTAATTGATCAAGTGGGTGGGATTCCCGTGGTAATAAAACTTTTAAAAGGAACGCACGGCTTAGGAGTGATCCTTGGAAAAGATTCCTCTACTTCGGAATCCATTTTGGAAGCATTTGACAGGGTTCATGAAAAAGTGCTTGTTCAGGAATTTATCGGAGAGTCCAACGGAGAAGATATTAGAGCGTTGGTAGTAAATGGTGAAATAGTAGCCAGTATGAAAAGGAAGGCTGTTGCCGGAGAATTTCGTTCTAATCTTCATAGGGGAGCATCGGCCATTCATGTCAAGTTGGACAGTAGGGAAGAGGCCGCGGCTTTAAAGGCCGTTGAGATTTTAGGATTAAAAATTGCCGGAGTTGATATTCTGCAATCGAATCGTGGTCCGTTAATTTTGGAAGTTAATCCCTCTCCAGGTTTGGAAGGAATTACTAAAACGACCGGAGTAGATGTAGCCGACAAAATAATTTCATTCATAGAGAGTCAGGTTAATATTAATAAATGAGTAGAGGAAAAGAGTTTGTCGTCAACGGAAAGAAAATAAAACCGGGTACTCAAGAGCAAGTCCAATTTTCTGTTGCGAGGTTACCTTCAGGGACTGTAATCAATCTAAAGGTTCAAATATTTCGATCGTCAAACCCTGGTCCCACCATGCTGGTGATGGCCGGTGTACACGGTGATGAAATCAATGGAGTAGAAATCGTAAGAGAAGCTATTGAAGAAAAGTATTTTAATAATCTGAAGGCAGGAGCTGCAATTGTAATTCCCCTTTTGAATGTCTATGGATTTATCAATTATAGTCGAGATGCAAGCGAAGGAAAAGATGTAAATCGTTCTTTCCCAGGATCGATGTCAGGAAGTTTAGCAAGTAGAGTTGCAGCAACATTGACTAAGAAGATTTTACCATTAGTCGATTTTGGAATTGATTTTCATACCGGTGGAAGCTCAAGATACAATTATCCGCAAATTAGATATTCTGCCGGTGATACTAAGGCTGCTGAATTGGCTAATGATTTTGGTGCTCCGTATATAATTGAAAAACCAAACATTGCGAAAACTTTGAGAAAAAGTGCAAGCAGCATGGGTATCCCAATCTTGGTTTATGAAGGTGGAGAATCTTTAAGATTCGATGGTTTTTCTATTCAAAAAGGTAAAGAAGGTTTGAGGCGACTATTAATCAGCCAAGGTATGATTGATGGTGAAATAAAAAGTGTCGAAGGTCTAAAGTTCTTTAATAAAACATCTTGGGTGCGAGCTGATCGTGCAGGACTTTTTAAATGGACTCAATCTTCTGGTTCCAAAGTTACGGCCGGAGAACTGATTGGAACGATCAGCGATCCTTATGGAGAATTTACAATTAAAATATATGCCAAGTATACTGGCTACTTGATTGGACACAACAATGCACCAGTTGTCAATCAAGGGGATGCGTTGTTCCACATCGGATACCAATCTTGAATGGATAACTAAATATCTCTGATGGTTTGTAATGGGGACTGGCTCAAGACTTGACGAATATTGAACAAACCGATAAATAAAGTCAACGCTAATATTCCACCGCAAATCAAAATTGGCTGTAGTAAACTTGGACGGAAACTTAGATCAAAACTGAAATAAGCCAATAACCAAGCTGCACCCAATGACAAGATCAATCCAGTGCTAACAGCAAGTATTCCTAAGAATAAATATTCCCATGCATTAATCCATAATAGTTGACGACCAGAAGCTCCTAATGTACGCAATAAAACAGCTTCTTTGATTCGTTGATATTTACTTAGCAGAACAGAATTAATTAAGACCATCAAACCAGTCAGTAAACTGAATAAGGCCATGAACTGAATGACAAATGACAACTTGGATAAAATGCTATCCACTGATTTTAAAATGCCAGTCATGTCTATTATACTCACATTTGGAAAAGCCGCTACAATGGCATTTCTATATTTACTTTTTTCTTCTTCTACTTCCAGCCTAGTTACGATTACTGAAAATTGTGGCGCTTCTTCAAGAATTCCTGTTGGGAAGACGACGAAAAAATTAGTTTGTAATCGATTCCAATCAATTTTTCTAATCGCCACAACTTCTGTTTCTACAATTGCACCTTGAATATTAAATTGAATAGTACTTCCTAAGGATGCTTGAAAGTCTTCAGCCACATTTTCCGATAGAGAAATACCAATCTTACCAGAAGTTGGATTACTTGGCCATTCTCCTTCGGTTATTGTTTCCGTATCAGCTAAGGTGTCTCTATATGTAACTCTGAATTCACGAGAATAGACCCAGTTAGGTTTTCTTTGCTCTTCGTCCAGTTCTCTGTTTTCTTTTTTATCCACCTCATCTACTTCCTCTATGCGAGTAGTAATGATCGGAACTTTTTGAATAATAGGATAACCTTGCGCGATAGTCATTTGCTCCAAGGAATCTATCTGATCCGGCTGGATATCAAATAAAATGGTATTGGGTTGATTTCCTGAAGCACTGATTTGTACTTGTTGTAGCAATAATTCTTGAATGAAAAACAAAGAAAGGATAATGGTCGTGCCTAAGCCAATTGTAATTGAGAGTACCATGGTTTGGTTATTGGGTCTAAAAAGATTGGCCAAACCTTGCCGAGCAACATAACTCCATGATTTAGGGAAAAAGTGCTTGATCGACCAAATCAAAAGTTTGGCCAGCAGCGCAATCACACCAAGTGCTACCAATAGCCCAAGTGTAAATCCTATTGCCGAAATTATAGATCCCGTTTGATAAAAGGCAAATCCGATTATAAACAATCCAATTAGTAAATATACCCAGTTGGATTTGATCTTTGAGTCGTCATCAGACACCGAAGCTCTTAGACTTGCTAAAGGGGATATAGATTGAATTCTACGTAATGGTATTAATGCAAATAAAAAACTAATCAATATACCTGTACACATTCCAAGTGCCGCGGAGGTCCATGAGAATGCAGTGGAAACATTTTCCAAAGGAAGAAAATTGCCCAAGACGATTGGTAAAAGTTTTTGAGCCAAGCTGCCAAGAATAACCCCGACAAAAGATCCAATTGTTCCCATGAACAAAATTTGAATCAAGAAAATATAAAATGAAGATTTTCCACTTGCCCCAAGACAACGTAAAATAGCTACGGTAGATCTTTTTTCTTTTAAATATATATGAACTGCTGAAGCCACACCAAGACATCCCAAAAGCAATGCAATGAATCCTACCAAATTTAAAAAAGTACTAAGATTGCTATAAGCTCTTCCCAGTCTTTCTTGACGTTCACTTACAGTTGTACTTCGATAATTGTTGCCTGCAAATAATGCCTTTTTTTGATTGTCAATACTATCGGGTTGAACAGTTCCATCCTGGAATTTAAAATAGTAATTGTATTCAATTCGACTACCGCGTTGAACCAATCCGGTCGCATTTAAATTAGCTTTGGGTATATATATCGTTGGCGCAATTGCAGAACTAATTCCAGCCTGACCGGGGATCGCATTTAATGCTGCGACAACAGTATATTCTAACTCACCAATTTTTATTGGATCGCCAGCCTGTAAGTTATATTGATTAAATATTGACTTATCCACCAATGCCATCTGGCCTTGATTCAAGACATCAGATGTTACCAATGGTTCGGTATTAAGATTTCCATATAAAGGAAATTCACCTTCGATGGCTTTAATAAAGCACAGCCTGGTCTGCTCTTGTTTTGGCAATGCCACCATTGAAATAAAAGAAGCGGAATTTGACTTTTGCCCAGGAAGAGAATCTATTAAATGCTGTAAATCGGAATTTGGAAGTTCACTTCCTTCAAGGACCAAATCTGCACCTAGCAAAGATTTTGATTCCCTATCAATGTCAGCTGATAAATTATCTCCAAAAGAATTGATGGCAACTAAAGCCGCTATCCCTATAGTAATGGATGACAAGAATAACAGCAATCTAGAACGATTACGGCGACTGTCTCGAATCGCCATTTTTATCAGCCAAGAAAGATTTTGATTTTCACTCATTTCGATACCTTAATACAAAGGACAAATATTTTACGATATGGTTTTAAAATAGTGCGCAAGATTGCAATTTTTTCGTCCTACCTTTGAATTTTTCGATCAAGTAGTTAATTCTATCTTTGAATATGGTACAAAGATTCTTTTTCATCTTCCTTTATTCCATCTTGCAAACGGCAACATTTGCACAATCCAACCTCAAAGCAGCTTTGGATGAATTCGTTTCAAATCCTGATCTGGAAGGTGCAGCAATTAGCGTTTCAGTCAAAACATTAAACACTGGTAGAAGTATACTTTCTCATCAAGCGAATATTCGATTGACCCCAGCTTCTATTCAAAAATTGGTGGTCACTTCCGCAGCCTTAGATATTCTCGGTCCGGAATTTCAATTTGTGACCAAGCTGGGTTATACGGGTTTCATAGATTCGTTAGGAACCTTGCATGGAGATTTGATCATTACTGGTGGTGGAGACCCTTCCTTGGGCTCTGCAGAATTAGAGGAAGCTTTGGGTTTTGATCCGCTTTTGCAAGAATGGCAGGGGGCGGTTAAGGATTTAGGGGTAAAAAAAATCAATGGTCGCATTATTGGCGATGGTAGTAGATATTCCGGCTACTTCGCCGGACCTGGCTGGCCATGGGAAGATCTTGGAAACTATTATGGTGCTGGCGTTTGGGGTTTAAATATTCAAGAAAATGCTTTTGATTTAGAATTTCAATTGTCTAATACAAAAAGTGTTGGCCCAAAACTTTTAGGTCATACACCGGGAGTTCCCAATCTTCTATTGATTAACGAATTAGAAACTGGCGACGAGGATTCTGGCGACCAAGCTTATATTTTTGGTGGCCCATTTTCATACAAAAGATGGATTAGAGGTAGTTTACCCAAAGGTACTGGAAGCTATAGCATTCATGGAAGTATCCCAGATCCAGCTTATTTTGCAGCTTTTCATTTGAAAAATAGTTTAAGCAACATCGGAATAAAATCAGGGATTGCTTCAACTCAAATTGATATAGACTTAAAAGGTAAATTGATTAACTACTTTCATGAAGTGAAATCTCCAGTTTTACGCAACTTAGTAAAGGCTGCGAACTATGAAAGTATCAATTTGTACTGCGAAATATTCTTAAGAGAGATCTGCGAAAATGAAAAATCTGGAGTTTTAGGATTAGAGTATTTAAATACTTGGTTGGAAAGTAATGGAATTGATCCAGCTGATTTTATTCTTAAGGATGGATCTGGATTAGCTCCTCAAAATGCTATTTCAGCATCTGGAATGACCGCCTTAATTTGCAATAGAAGTAAAGACCAAGATTTTGTATCCTCTTTGCCGGTTGGTGGAATAAGTGGTACAGCGAAATATATTTTTAGAAATTCTCCGGCAAAAGGAAAATTGGTTTTGAAGTCGGGCTCGATGAGCGGAGTAAGGGCTTATGCGGGTATCGCTAAACCTGGCGTTGGGGAGCCTTTAGCGGTGTGCGTAATAGCCAACAATTTTAATTGCAAAAGTAGCACTGTGCGAAGAGCTATGGAAAAATTCATGGAACAATTGGTGGTCAACAAGTAATCCATAATCCTAAGCTTTTTTAGTACTTTTACTGAGCAGAAACTCACAAATGAAGAATTACTTTTTCCTTTTAATCCTACTGATGTTTTCTATTGTTGCTTGTAATCCAACTTTGGAAGACAAGACGACTCATCCTATAGAACAAACTCATAATTATGAAAACGAAGAAAAGAAAGGAAACAGTGAGCTAAAGGCTGATATATCAAAGACGGAGGAAGTATCCAACGAAGAAAATCTTTATAACATCTATCGAGATTATTGGCAAAATCCTTTAGGCGTAATTCAGCAATTGGGAGATCTTTCTGGGAAAACGATTGCTGATATTGGAGCAGGTCCTTACGGATACTTTTCGATTCAATTAGCTTCAAAAACCAGAGCTTCTAAAGTAATCGCAATCGATATTGATCAAGAGGCCATAGATTTTATGGATGAGGCTAAAAAATTGTTGAAGCCCGATGTAGCCGAAAAATTAGAAACCAGATTGGTTTTGCCAAATGATCCTAAGCTGGAAGTAGGAGAGGCAGACATCGTTTTAATCGTTAATACAGCTATCTATTTCGAAAATAGAATTCAGTATTTCAAAAACCTTAGGAAAGGAATGTCCAAAGGTGGCAAACTTGTGGTTATTGATTTTAAAATGAGAAATAGCCCAATCGGACCACCAACTGAAAATAGAATTCCCCTTGGTCAAATGGAAGGGGAGCTGAGCAAAGCTGGCTATAAAATGCTCGAATCTGATGATCGTACTTTGGAATATCAGTACATAGTAATTGCAGGGAATTAGATTTGGATAAAAAAAGAGCCACTAATTTCTTAGCAGCTCCTTTAAGTATTTTATTTTGCTTCGGCTAGTTTAACGAAGTCATAACTGCTGTTGCTTTTTTAATCAATTTCTTTCTTTCCGGTCCTGTCGAAACCATGGTTACTGGCACTTCTAATTTATCTTCTAAAAATTCAACAAAGTATTTGGCTTCAGCCGGTAAATGATCGTACTCTACAATATTTTCTAACGACTGTTTCCAACCTGGGAATGATTGGAACTCAGGAGTAATCTTAGTATGCGTAATATCGTATGGCAATTGATTTGATGTCGTTCCATTATACTCATAGCTAATTCCAGCTTGAATACTGCTGAATTCATTTAAAACATCAATCTTAGTTACCACCAACTGGGTTACACCGTTCAGCATGATGGTATACTGTAACTGCGGGATATCAATCCAGCCACATCGTCTTGGTCTTCCAGTGGTTGCTCCAAACTCTGCACCTTCTTTTCTCAAGAATTCACCATCCTCATTATCTAATTCTGTAGGAAATGGACCTGAGCCCACTCGAGTACAATAAGCCTTAGTTATCCCAATCACTTCTCCAATCTGATGAGGAGATACGCCCAAGCCATTACAAACTCCAGAGGTAACGGTATTAGAACTGGTCACGTATGGGTAAGTACCGAAGTCAATATCCAGCATAGATCCTTGAGCTCCTTCTGCAAGAATTTTCTTTCCAGCTTTTATCTGCGCATTGATATAGTATTCTCCATCCACTTTTTTCATTTGACGTAGAATGTCAAGGCACTCCATCCATTTCTTTTCCTCAGCATCAAGGTCAAAATCTATTGGAGGATAAATCTTCAACAGATCCAGATGTTTTTCTTTTAAGGCAGAATATAACTTCTCAAAATGAGGAGATTCAATATCTCCAACACGCAATCCATTTCTACCCGTCTTATCCATATAAGTTGGACCAATACCTTTTAAGGTAGAGCCAATTTTAGCCTTTCCTTTTGAAGCCTCAGAAGCGGCATCGAGATATCTGTGTGTCGGAAGAATCAAATGAGCTTTACGAGCCACGAGGAGTCGATCTTGATAAACTACTCCCGCGTTATTTAATAAATCAATTTCTTTGGAGAGTGTAATAGGATCTATTACAACACCATTTCCAATCACGTTTATTTGATTGGGTCGAAATATTCCAGAGGGGATGGTGTGTAGAACGAATTTTTTTCCGTCAAATTTAAGGGTATGTCCGGCGTTTGGTCCTCCCTGGAATCTAGCGACAATGTCATATTGTCCAGCCAAGAAATCTACAATCTTACCTTTGCCCTCGTCCCCCCATTGGAGGCCCAAGATTACGTCAATTGCCATGCTTTTGGTGCAAAATGTGCTTAAAAAAACGGGTACCAATTTCAGTCCCGCATTTACCAAACAAAGGTAGAACTAACTAAGGATATAATGAAGAAATTCTAGTGGTAACTTATCCACAAAGAAATGTGAACTACTTTTGAAGCAGGACTTGACTTGCCGCTTTCACATTTGGACAAAGCGGAAAAATATGTGTCAATCTTGTCATGTCTAGTAATTTTAAGACTTGAGAAGACGGATTGGCTATTGCCATTGCTCCACCGCGCTTTTTGCTTCGACTCATCAACCCTAGTAAAAGATTGATGCCGATACTACTCATGTATTCTAAATCGCTGAGATCAACGACCCATTTCTTTTTACCTGCCTCAAGTTTTGACTGAACTTCTTCGAATATTTCACTAATAGTCTCTTCAGTGAAAAGCTGATTAATGGAGATAATTTGCACATTATCTAGAGAGGAAAGATGAAATGCTGACATGGGTTCTATATTATATTAGAAATAGTGCAATAACTGGGCCAATCCATTATTATTTTTTCTAATGCATATAAATAAAGAATAATAAGCTATTTAGGAGACCTTGGATTGTGTTTTCTCACAGGCTCCTTGGCACTGGCCATAGAGATTTAGAGAATGATGAGTGACATTGAATTTCAACAGTTCTCCCATCATATTTTTGATGTTTTGAATCCTAGGATCACAAAATTCCAGAACTTTACCACAGTCAACACAAATCAAATGATCATGCTGTTTGAAACCATAGGACTTTTCGTACTGTGCAAGATTTTTACCAAACTGATGTTTTTTGACTAAATCGCAGTTCACCAGCAATTCCAAAGTATTGTAAACAGTGGCTCGACTGACACGGTAATTCTGATTTTTCATGTGGATATACAAAGCTTCCGCATCAAAATGATCATCCCTTCGATAGATTTCCTCCAAAATGGCAAATCGTTCAGGAGTCTTCCTAAGATTGTTTTGCTCTAGGTGGGTTGAGAATATGTTTAATACTTCTCGAATTATTTTTTCCTCGTGAGATTGCGTTGACATAGTAGTTGTCATTTGATTCAAAGATAGGCTAAATGTTTATCTTGAAATGTTCTAAGCCTCTTGCCTAGTAACAGAGGATATCCCCTCAAGGTTCTTTAAGGCTCTAATTACAATGTTCAATTGGTCTTTGTTGGCAATTAATAGACTTATTTTTCCTTCAAAATAACCTTGATCTCCGTCTATATAAAAGGAGCGAATATTTAATCCAAGATTGGTAATATTCGAGGTCAATTGTTCAATGACACCTGGACCTGAATCTACACCAGCGATTAATAAATCAGCAACAAACGAATCATTAGCATTTGAAATCCATTCAGCTTTCATGACTCGGTAGCCATATTTAGCCATAAGATTAGTAGCATTCGGGCAATTGGTTCGATGAACTTTTAACCCTGAAGTCGCACTCAAGTAAGCAAATACCGAATCACCTTGCAAAGGATTACAACATGTTGCCAATTGATATTCGTATTCATCTGTTGAACCATCAATCATTAATTGAGTTTTGCGCTTGTTTTTTCGAGGTCTTTTCTTAAGCGCTAATTCCTCAGTTTTTTCTTCAATTAGTTCTTCTTCAACTGGTTTTAGTATTAGTTTACCCGCTTCTATATTAAAATTCTCCTTGATTTCAGACAGTTGAAAGTTATTATGCGCAATGTCATAATACAATTCCCCTCTGTTGGGATACTTGAAAAATTTAACCAAAGCTTCTACACTTTCTTCAAAATCAACCTTTAAATTCTTCAACTTTCGCTGTAGAGATTCTAAACCTAATTCTCCTTGTTTTCTACGCTCCTCCTTCATTGCAGATCTTATCTTCGATCGTGCTTTTCCGGTTACCACCATTTTTAACCATCCCTCAGAAGGACGTTGAGATTTATTGGTAACTACAGTTACCTGATCACCCGAATTTAACTTGTATCCCATGGGAACAAGTTTGTTGTTTACTTTGATTGAAGTACAGTGATATCCAACATCTGAGTGAATGTCAAAAGCAAAATCTAGAGCAGTTGCTCCTTTAGGTAAAATCCGCATATCTCCATTTGGAGTATATACGTATACTTCTTCATTGAATAGGTTCGTTTTGAAATCATTCAAGAATTCCACCGCATCCGTTCCTGAACTATCTAGGATTTCTCGAACGCTATCGAGCCATTTATCATAAACATCGTGTTGCTCTTTTACACCCTTATATTTCCAGTGGGCTGCAAATCCTCTTTCGGCAATGTCATCCATTCGCTCTGATCGAATTTGTACTTCAACATACCTTCCTTTTGGACCAACAACTGTTGTATGCAAAGATTCATAACCATTGGATTTCGGAGTCGTTACCCAATCTTTTAGTCGCTCAGGAATAGGAGTATGTACATCTGTTACGATAGAGTATACTTGCCAGCAAAGCTGCTTTTCTTTTTTTAGTGGAGCATCAATTATAATACGGATTGCAAATAAGTCGTAAATCTCCTCGAATGGTACTTTCTTTGTTTTTATTTTGTTCCAAATAGAGTAGATGGACTTCGGACGTCCAGTAATTCGATAAGGGTGATTGATTTCTTCTAAAGCTTTTTTCAACGGTTTTATAAATGCTTTCACATAATTCGATCGTTGAGCTTCGGATTCCTTGAGTTTGACTGTCAATTCATCATATGTTTCAACCTCTTTGACCTTCATAATCAAATCCTGAAATTCAGTTTTTATCTGATATAGTCCCAAACGATGAGCTAGAGGAGCATAGATATAATCTGTTTCAGCAGCAATTTTCAATTGTTTGTGTCTGGGCATTGAACCCAGGGTACGCATGTTGTGTAACCGATCGGCCATTTTTATCAAAACAACCCTTACGTCATCTAACAATGAACGAATTACCTTTTTAAAATTCTCGGCTTGAGGACTTTCTACATTATACAATCCATCAAGCTTGGTCAAGCCATCCACAATTAATGTTATTCTTGGACCAAACTGTTCTCGAATTTCTTCAATTGTTACGGGAGTATCTTCAACGACATCATGAAGTATTGCAGATACAATTGCTGTAGGACCTAAGCCGATTTCAACTGCACAAATTCTTGCAACCTCAATTGGATGAAGAACATATGGCTCCCCAGACTTCCGTCGTTGCTCAGAATGGGCATCCACAGCAAGTAAGTAGGCGGCTTTTATATTGTCTTGATCGCTTTGCTCCATGGATGAAGCCTTGATTGACCTACGTAGTTCTCGGTAGGCCAATTGGATCATACGTTTGTCCTCTTCTTCTTGTATCAATAAATCTTCGCTCAAGTCCTTGGATTTTATTGTGATAAAGCTACTATTCTCTTTATTATATCAATAGATTACTCCTTGCAAATGTGGGAAAATTCTGTTTTTGCAGGCAAAATATCAGTTAAAAGAAAAATAATTGAAAATTTCTGACAAAACAAGGGGCAGAAGGTTTTGAAAATAAAAAATACCCTTATCTTTGCGTCGCTTTTGGAAGGAGGGTATAATTTCTACCTCCAAAAGTGAAAGCGGAAAGTAGCTTTCTTTGATTACAAGCGGGTGTGATGAAATTGGTAGACATGCTAGACTTAGGATCTAGTGCTTCACGGCGTGGGGGTTCGAGTCCCTCCACCCGCACTTATTAAAAAGATGATTGGATGTCCTTACAATATTGATATTCCTTTCAATCGTTTATTATTCTTTTTGTCGACAATGATTCTAAAGGAATAACAAGAAATTAAGGGCGGTCGACAGATTTGTTGAGCGCCCTTTTCTTTTGCTGCATACAATACAATCGAAAAGTATAATTCTTATGGCTAACATAACCCGAGAAGATATTGATGATTTGACTTTGGCTTTGACTGTGTCAATCTCTAAAGATGATTATCAAGCGAAATTTAAAAAGGAGATGGAAAAACATCGCCAAAAATCGCATATGAAGGGTTTCCGTAAAGGAAAAACACCCATGGGACTTATTCGCAAAATGTATGGTGGCGCAGTCTTAGCAGATACTGTGAATGAAACTTTGCAGCATGAATTGTTTCAGTATTTGTCAGATGAAAAACTAAATTACCTTGGACAACCAATCCCTGCAGATGGAGAAATGCTTTCTGACTTTGATCCTAACAATTTAGTGGATTACTCTTTAAAGTTTGAGCTTGGTTTGGCTCCTGAATTTACTATCAATGGGATTTCGTCTAAGGACATTTACTCAAGAAAAATGGTAGACATTCCTTTGGACTCCGTAACTGATGACTTAGATGGTATTAGAAGACGTCTTGGAGAACAGGCGGAAGTCGATGATGTAATTGGAGACAAAGATTTGGTTAGAATACAGGCAGATGAATTGGAAAATGGAGCTAAAAAAGAAAATGGATGGGCAACTTCTTTCCAAGTTCTTTTTGATACACAGTTAAGTCCAGTTTTCTCCGATCTAATCAAAGGAAAAAAGAAAGACGACGTTATTGAATTCAAGGTTTCAGAAATAGAAAAGGATAGGGATGAGGCTTATGTAAGAAAGTATTTTTTGAATGTCGAAGACGCTGATGTAGATACAGTAATTGGAGATGACTTTACTGGAAAAATTGTTGCAGTAAGTCGAATTCAGCCAGCTGAAATGAATCAAGAGTTTTTCGATAAGGCATTTGGGGAAGGAAAGGTTTCTGATGAAAATGGGGCTAGAGAGGAAATTAAACGTCAAATAGAAGATTACTACAAAGGATCTTCTGATCAAATGGTATACAGGGACATCCAAAAAATGATGTTGAATAATACAACAATCGCTTTGCCTGAGGCATTCTTAAAGCGATGGTTAAAGATGACAGAGGAGAAAACTGATGAGCAGTTGGCTAGCGATTTTCCAACTTTTGCAAATGGCTTGAAGTGGACACTTATCAGACAAAAGTTGATTGAAGCCCATAAACTAGAAGTATCTGAAGAAGAAATCCTAGAGGGATTTAAGACTAGAATTAGATCTTACTTTGGCGGATATGGCGATGAGCTTGTAGTCCTAAATACTGCTAATCGTTTACTTCAAGATAAAAAGCAAGTCGATCAGATGTATCAAGAGATGATAACCGAAAAGCTTTTCAAAGCCGTTGCGGAAGAAGTCACCATTAAAAATGAAAAATTAACAAAAGAGGCTTTTGAAGACCATGTCAAAGCCATTCAAGCAGAAGATAGTGGTAAGGTTTCCGAAAATGACACCGAAGAAGAAGTAGTAGTAGAGGAAATCGAAGAATAAAGCCAGTTGATCTAAAAGTCAACAACTATCTTTTATGTTTTTAAACTTTAACGAACATTATTCCTTTATAGGAGTAAAATAATAGGTAATTCAGTCTTATTCTTTCCGAATTTGGGAACTGTAGGTGCTAATTACCTAGTTTGATCACCTTAAGATAAAAACTGATTTTCTATGTTTCCAAAAGATGAATTTCGTAAGTACGCTGTCAAGCATTTAGGCTTAGGCGGAATGCACCTAGATAAGTATATGGAGAAAACAGTCGGTGGATACCCAAATATCCAAGGCTTTACTCCAGCTGTTATTGAAGAAAGACAAATGAATGTTCAAGCCATCGATGTCTTCTCAAGATTGATGATGGATCGTATTATTTTCATGGGAGTTCCTGTAACTGATTACGTTGCCAATGTTATTCAAGCTCAACTCCTTTTCTTAGAAACCACTGATCCAAAGAGGGATGTTCAAATGTTTATCAACAGTCCTGGAGGTTCAGTTTTGGCTGGCTTAGGGATATACGATACCATGCAATATGTTTCTCCAGATGTTTCCACAATATGTACTGGTTTGGCGGCATCGATGGGAGCAGTGTTACTTGCTGCCGGTAAAGCTGGCAAAAGAACGGCGCTTGCTCACAGTAGAGTAATGATTCATCAGCCATTAGGAGGTATGCAAGGTCAAGTGACTGACATGGAGATTTCTTATAAGTTGATCAAATCAATGCAAAAAGAACTTTACGATATTCTTGCCCAGCATACTGGCCAAGATTATGATACTATATTTAAAGATTGTGAACGTGATAACTGGATGCCTGCTCCGGAAGCAAAAGAGTATGGTCTAGTTGATGAGGTTTTGCTTCGTGCTTCTAAAGATGATAAGAAGGCGTAAAATAGACGACTAACGTTAATCTATAGATTTTTTATCTTTGAAAAGAAAAGGGAGGTATCAATACCTCCCTTTTTTACCATACCAGAAAAATCCATGAGAAAAGAAAAGAATAATACCAGATGTTCATTTTGTGGTCGAGATAAGTCTGAAGCCCTGATACTTATTCAAGGCATCGACGGACATATATGCGAGGTTTGTGTAGAACAGGCAGAAGAACTAATTCAGGAAGAACTATATACCGAAGGCCCTGATGTTAGACGTGATGAATTTTCGTTAAAAGAAAATGTAAGACCAAAAGACATTAAGACCCACTTAGATGAATACGTCATCGGTCAAGATGATGCCAAGAAGTTTTTATCTGTAGCGGTTTACAACCACTACAAAAGACTTAAGCAGAATAAAAACGATGATGTAGAAATCGAAAAGTCGAATGTCCTATTTGTTGGACGCACTGGTACTGGAAAAACACTTTTAGCAAGGACGATAGCAAGATTTTTAAATGTTCCTTTCGCAATTGTAGATGCAACCGTTTTTACAGAAGCTGGATATGTAGGAGAAGATGTTGAAAGTATTTTGTCTAGATTATTGCAAGTTTGTGATTACAATATTCCAGCCGCCGAAAAGGGAATCGTATATATAGACGAAGTAGATAAGATTGCTAGAAAAGGGGATAATCCGTCGATTACCAGAGATGTCTCTGGTGAAGGAGTTCAGCAAGCAATGCTTAAAATGTTAGAGGGAACAGAGGTGAATGTACCTCCTCAAGGAGGACGAAAGCATCCCGAACAAAAAATGGTCAAAATTGATACAAGAAACATCCTGTTCATTTGCGGTGGTGCTTTTGACGGAATAGAAAAGGTTATTGCAAGAAGAGTCAATACTCAAGTAATTGGATTTTCTAATGATGGAAATGAAAGCTACGACAGAGACAATTTGCTTCAATATATCAATCATATGGATTTAAAGTCTTTTGGATTGATACCTGAATTGGTTGGTAGGCTTCCAGTTTTAACCTACTTGGAACCGCTGACAAAAGAAACCTTAATGGCGATTCTTACAAAGCCGAAAAATGCATTGTTGAAGCAGTATCAGAGATTATTTGAATTGGAAGGCATAAAATTGTCGTTCAGTAGTGATGCGATAGATTTTGTTGCTGAAAAAGCGATTGAATTCAATCTAGGAGCAAGGGGTCTGAGATCAATTTGTGAAGCCATAATGACTGATGCGATGTTCAATTTGCCTTCTGAAGAAGGAGTTGATTCTTTTGAGGTCACCAAAACATACGCTAAACAGCAGATTGAAAGGTCAAAATTATCAAAGCTTAAAGCTGCTTAAGTTAAATACAAGTGTTTTACATACTTTATTTAGAAAAATATCGGGCCATAACGGTTCGATATTTTTTTTGTGGCATATATATTGCCGTCTCCTAATAGAATTAGCTCTAATTCCTTTCCCCTTTTGGAATTTTCAGAGATTTTAAAAATTACCCATCAGTTGGAATTCCCCACATTCCTAGAGTAAATGCTTTAGCAATGAAATTATATAGTAATTCAAACTTTTTTCCCAAAGTTGAATCATTTTCTTTATCACGATTTTCAAGGCTGTATTGTTAAATTATTCTGGGATACAGAATGATTGACAACTATGAAACTTTTGAATATTCAGAAGTTTTCAGCTTCAATGTGAATTGTAAAAATGTAATTCGTGAATTAGAAACAAATACAAATTTTGCCTTTAGTGATCAACGAAAATTAAGACACAGCATTATAACCATGAAAGAAGAGCAAGGAGTAAATGATCCTTGTTCAAAAAACAAGAAAAGGCCGCCGAAAGGTGGCCTTTTTTTATTTTTGCCAACAGATGAATTTAAAGCAACGATACTTTCTGGAATTGGCCTACTTCGGCAAACCTTATGTAGGCTGGCAATCACAACCAAATGGTTTAAGTGTTCAAGCTACAATAGAAAATACATTGAGCACTATTCTTCAAGAAGACATCAAAGTAATGGGATGTGGAAGAACAGATGCGGGGGTCCATGCCAGCCAATTTTATTTGCATTTTGATGGCTCTACTTCGCTTCCAGAGCATTTCTTAGATCGGATTAACAAAATGATTGGACTTTCAATTGCTTTTCGAAAGATTCATCCAGTTGCATCAGATGCACATGTAAGATTTGATGCCACTTCAAGGTCATATACCTATTATATTAACGGAAAGAAAAATCCTTTTGCCAACGAGGTTTCAACTTTCTTCTCACAAATGAATCAACTTGATTTTGACCGGATGCAGAAGGCTGTCCAAATACTTTTAAATTATGATGAATTCCTGCCTTTTTGTAAAACCAATTCTGATGCACAAACTATGCGTTGTAATTTAACAGAATCCAAATGGATCAAACAATCTGATTGCGATTGGGAATTTCACATCACCAGCAATAGGTTTTTAAGGGGAATGGTCCGTTTAATCGTAGGAATGTCACTTAGAGTGGGGCAGGGAAAAATGTCACTGGATGAGGTGAAATATGCTATGGATAAACAGAAAATGATTGAAAAAAGCTTTAGTGCTCCAGCTGAAGGACTATTCCTTTCTGCCGTTAAATATCCCTATATCTCCTAAATTATACTTAAAGTTATAATTTTTTGAAACATTTTGATCATAAACGTTCGTTTTATGGTAGATAGGATTGTGCAGAAACCAAAATCTTTGCAATTCGAATCTATATAATGTATTAAATATTATCCTGTCACAAAATTAAACATTATGAACTTTTGTAATGTGAAGGGATAGATACTTTCACATTGATCGTTCATCGGTGGATTTAGTAGCATTTTCCGAAACCGTGAAAAGAACTAAACTGGGGTTGTTCATTGCCCCTCATGAGATTGAAACTGATGTACAATACGATTGGAAGCCTGAGAATGCAAGCTCAGGCTTTCTTAATTTATAAAGGCCTCGACGTTATGAACGTCGAGGCCTTTATATTAATACCAAGGACTACAATTATAGACCGTTCAAAATATTTTGTTGACGAGTTCCAAAATTCATTGCTTCAACCATTGTTTGAGTCATCATTGATTCGAGTTCTCCGTAATCTTTATCATAATCCATTCGAGACCTTCTAATAACTTCCTGTGCTTCTTCGCGACCATAAGTATGTGTAATTTCACATTTTGGCTTTTCCCCTGGTAACTGTTTATAAGTTAAAAAGTAGTGCTGTAATCTGTTAAGAATAGGCTCTGGAATATCTTCAATATCATGCCATTCTCCATATACTTTATCGTTACGTAAAATTGCTATAATCTTGTCATCAGCTTCACCTCCATCTAGCATTCGAAATCCGCCAATTGGAATTGCACTCACGATAATATTTCCGTGGGTTACTTCTCGCTCAGTCAAAACACATATATCGAGTGGATCGCCATCTCCGACAATATCCTTTCTTCCCGTTTGTTGCATACAGAACTCCGCTACATTTTCAGCACAATAAGTTTGTGGTAAAAATCCATAGAGTGCTGGAACTATATTAGAGAATTTTTGAGGTCGATCGATTTTTAAATATCCTGATACTTTGTCAATCTCATACTTTACCGTGTCTGATGGGATTACTTCAATGAAAGACGAGACGACTTCAGGACAATTTTCACCAATATTGATCCCATGCCATGGATGAGATTTATATCGAAGACTTATTAATTTCCAAATTTTTTCAAATGACTGTTGACTCATTTCCTATTTTAATTTTGAAAGCGTGTATTTGTTCAGATTTTTAAATAAAATTTGTTAGGCCTATTTGCCTGTAAATCAATACAAAGGTACACATTCCCGCTATGAAATGCTCGATTTGGGTACATCTCGAAAGCGGATATTAGAGTACCTTCAAAATATTTTATTTGGACGCTAAACCTTACTTTTAAGGGGAGTTAGAAAAAACATTGATTGTGATATGAAGCCAGCGACCATTCATCAAATTAAGACTGATCTTGGTACTATTAATAGTAAGGATTTAATGGCTATCGTTTTGAGATTAGCAAAACATAAAAAGGAAAATAAAGAACTTATTTCCTATTTGCTTTTTGATGCCTCCGATGAAAATTTTTATATCGAACAGGTGAAAAAAAGTGTTGATGAAATATTTTCGGATTTAAATATTAATCATGTTTATTATGCTAAGAAAACAATTCGAAAAGCATTGAAGATGATTGATAAATACATTCGCTTTTCCGGAAAACCATTAACAGAAACTGAATTGAGAATTTATTTCTGTGAATTAATTCAAAATTCTGGAATCACTCTTTTTCGCAGTCGAGTGCTCTTAAATATATTCAATGGTCAAATTAAGAAAATTGACAAATCAATGAGTAAAATGCACGAAGATGAACAATTCGATTTTCAAGGTCGACTAGAGAACATTCGTTAATCTTTTACTCCTTCTTCCAGTTCGTCAAAATATTTATTAGTTAATTTAGCTACTAACCCCGATAAAAGTAACAATGCAAAAACATTAGGAATGGTTACCAATGATAAAGTGGTATCTCCAAGATTCCAAATAAAATTTAGGCTCGTTATTGCTCCAACAAAGTGGAATACAATAAAAACTATTTTATAAGGTAAAATCCATTTTTCTCCACCCAAATAATAAATACATCTATCTCCATAATAACACCACGAAATAGATGTCGAAATCCCAAAAAGTAAAACAGATAAAATAATAATTCCTGAACCAAATCGACCCAATGATTTTGTGAAAGCTTGCTGGGTTAATGGTGCGCCATTTTCAACAGCCAACCCAAATAAATTACTTAGCACTCGACCATCTTCGCTTACCGCATGTCTTTCTTTGATATTTATCTTTCCCGTGAATAACTTTGTCATCCTTTGATCAATATAAAATTCCTCAACTTTGACTTCATGCCATTTGAATGCTATCAGTTCACTTTTAGCAGGAATTCCGTTGCGGATATTAATTGCAGCATTCGGGTATTCCGAAATCGATTGATCTAACATTTCGTAAACTGCATCACCAGATGATAAATCGAATTGTGTTGGAATTTTTTCTCTCCATACATCAGTTGATAAAATGACCAATCCAGTGATTGTACAAATGATCAAGGTGTCAATAAATGGTTCTAATAAAGCAACGACTCCCTCAGATACTGGCTCCTTTGTTTTAGCCGCGGCATGAGCAATTGATGCAGATCCTTGTCCAGCTTCATTAGAGAATAATCCTCTTCGGACTCCCCACAACATCGTTTGAAGAAAAATTCCTACACCTGTTCCAGCCACTCCGGCTGTCGGATTAAAGGCCTCAGTAAAAATTAATTTTATCGACGGTAATATCGCATGGCTGTTCAATCCTAAAATAGTCAAACCGCCTAAGACATAAATTATGCCCATAACAGGAGCAATAATACTAGTTACTTTTCCAATTCGCTTTATACCTCCAAGAATGACCGCACCTACTACAAAAGCGGTTGTACTTCCAATTATCCAGTGTGGTGTATTGAATTCAGCATTTAATAAATCCGCAATGGTATTTGCTTGAATCGCATTTCCATTCAAAATAGCCGTCAGCATAAGAAAAAATGCTACGAACATGGCCATAGGTTTCCACTTTTTACCCAGTCCTTTTTCAATATAATACATGGGACCACCAGAAACCGAAGAGCTTTGACTTTCTTCAACCGATCTAAAATTAAGCGCTAGGGTTACTTCAGAATATTTTGTAACCATTCCTAGGAAAGCGGTCATCCACATCCAAAAAAGAGCTCCTGGCCCCCCGAAATGGATGGCTATCGCGACACCAGCAATATTACCTATTCCGACTGTTGCAGAGAGCGCAGTAGTTAATGCTTGGAAATGTGATACGTCTCCGGGGTCATTCGGATCATCATATTTGCCTCGTGCAACATCGATTCCATGTTTGAATTTTCGAAACTGTAAAAACCTTAGTTTAAATGTCAAAAAAATGCCAGTACCGAGCAGCATGACTATCAGAATTGGCTGAAGGACGGTGTCAATTGATGCTTGGATTTGAGTAATGATCTCCATTTTTTTTCAGCAATTTGGAAGATCCGCTCGGCGTTGGAAAGTAAAATCAGAAGATTTTAATAGAATGTCAGAAGTATTTTAAGAATTGTCAGAAAAAAATAAATAGGAAATTTTGACAAAGCTTAGGTGTTTCGGATTTCGTAAATATCCGAAGGGGTTGAATATCAGGAAGTTGAATGATTACTTTCGTCAAGACTTTTTCGCTTATTTAAAATTGGCTTTTAAACTTGTTTTCTCTAAAGCAAATTTATTGGATTTCCATTTTCTGTCTATTCTAAAATTGAAATGTTGTTAGATGGAATTTTGAGTCTTACTTTTCGATTGTTTGAATATTCGAAAAGAGCAAATTTTAGTTGATTTCTAAGCTCCTCTGATTCGTCATCTTTGGAAGGAATTTCTTTCGTAATTTGATCGATCAGTCTATTTATCTCATTGTAATCTTTAATGTCATAATTGCCCGATTTGTCAGATTTAGGTTTTATTTCTAACCAACCTTCTAGCTGATTTTGGGCAGCTTTCTTACTTGCGAATATTGTCATTAATTGGAATGCTTTATCCGTCAATTTTATTGGATGAGTCTGAAAGAGTGGTGTTAAGGTTAACACCATCTGTGCTCCAGTATTGATTCTATTTTTGTTCATTGGAAATAGAAGCAAATAACTTTCTTGCGAATTTGGCAAAACGATTTTTGCAACTTCTTTAGCCCAACCCAAAGCCAGAGCAAAGAATAGCATGATCAATATCGTTTTGAAAGTACAACTGAAAAATATTCTTAAAAACTCATGATCGTCTAGTTTGAAAATTTGTGCCAATAAAGTACAAGCAATAGCAATAGCGGATAAATAGGATAAGTTTTTTAGACCTCTTTTTGTAAAAGATTCCCAAAGAATAAATCCTAAGAATACCAAAGTGAAGATTGCGTAAATGAAGTCTATACTGAAAACAAATCTAATTTTGGAAGGAATGACAATTCCAGTTATCATCAGAAAAGTAACAATAGCCGAAAATCCAAATGTAATAGAAACTAAAAATTTCCAAGTTGGAGACTTGATTATTGGTGATACAATTGTTGGAATATGTTTAAAGTAGGGGAGGGAAAATAAAATTAAGGCAGAATTCAATGTAGAGAGAATAGATTGAGTGCCTTGATAAATTGGATCACTAAGTCCTGGCAATTGTCCAGATAGTTGATAGCTGTATAGTAAATCCAATATTCCAGACAACGCCCAAACATAGATTGCCAGTGAAAGCCAAAGTAAACCGCGGTCAAATTTTTGCTGGCTCTCTTGAGAAATATTTTTCCAAATAAAAATTAAAGCAGTGCCAGAGAAAACGCAAACGCTAAATTGCCAAAGCCCAAAAAATTTATATATCGAAATGAGAGAAGTGGTCTCCATCTACTTTTTTCTTAAAGATGGAAAAACAGCAAAGAAAAATAGAATTCTTTGCTGTTAAATATTGATTTATCGGGTAATATAGTGTGGTTTTCTTATCGTGTTTTCGATTTCCCGTTCAATTTGTTTCAGAGATCTGATCAACTAATACAATCAATTTAACTTTTTTTAAGCTTAATTTCTTAGTCAATAAATCTGCTTATTTTAGGCCGTGTGTATTTAGTTGTAGATACTTATCTTGTGTTTCACTAATAGTAATTATGGCAAAAAAAATAAAAGCTAGACTGCGATCAGCATACTTTGATTTTCATCGCAAGGAAAAAATTGATCAATTCCTCAAAGGGGTTAAAAAGAAAAGGAAAGGACTGATCAAAGAATTGAGTGAATTAAAGCGATTTATGAAGAAGGAGTATATAGATATTGTCAGATTAGAACGACAAGGCTTAAAACCTTTATTCAAAAACTTCTTGGGATCTTTTGAAGAAGCTTTAGACAAAGAACGTCAAGAATATCTATTGGCCGTATTGAACTATCAAGCAAAGAAAAGAGAAATTAAAGCACTGGATTTTAAATGTGAAATATTAGCTCAGAAATCAATTGAACTTAATACCGCAGAGAAGGAATATAAAAATTTGAAACAGCAATTCTTTTTACAAGTAAATCTTAATAATCCGGGGAAAGCCAGAAGGTTATCCGGAATAAGAACTCATGTTTTAAAGCTAGAAGGAATAATTAAGGAGATCAAAGAAGCAGATGCCGTCGGTAAAAAGTCTATAAATTATCTTGAAAAATTGAGAGTTGAGTTATCAAAGATTACAGATTGGGGAGTTTCAAAGAAATATTCTGACTACGGAGGAAAGGGGAGGAACTCAACCTTTAAAAAGAAAAAGCATATAGATAAAACAAAGACCTTGACCTTTCGCGCAGCGAAACAATTGGATCTTTATGAGTTGGAATTGGCAGATGTTTCTAAAACATTGAAACTGGATTTAACTGGCGAAATTGATTCCATAAAATCTTTTCTAAAGATCTTTTTTGACAACCTTATAACGGACTGGATAGTAAAGGATTCGATTGAAGTAGCATTTCTTTCCATTGAAATGATTCAAGAGAAAATACACCGCACGGAATTAACCTTAATGCATCACAAAAAAATTACTCAAAGTTTGATCCGAGACTGGGAGGACAAAGCAACGGAAGTATTGCTGGAGTAATACCTAAGATCAATAAAATTAAAAAGTCTTCTCTAAATGAGAAGACTTTGTGGAGAATACCGGAGTCGAACCGGTGACCTCTTGCATGCCATGCAAGCGCTCTAGCCAGCTGAGCTAATCCCCCGACTATCTTGCTTGGCAAAAATACTATTTACTAGCAATTAGTGAAAGAACCAGTAATAAAAAAGCCCAGTCAATTAGACTGGGCTAGAAAAGTAGTTATTATGATATTGTGTGTTATCGATTGAAAGTGAATTCCAAAGTTCGTTTATCGTTGGTTCCACCTCCTGAGAAATTCAACCTGTTTTCAGGGATTCCTCTTTTCTTCAGGTAGTTGTATGCTTCTCGAGCTCTTACATCTCCAAGTGATACTTCTTTCGAACCTCGATAAGTACCTTTTTCACCACTGATAAATCCGGTAATATCCAAACTCGCGTCTGAACATTCTTTCATTACAGCAGCCACATTATCCAATTGCTTTCTTGCAGCAGAATTTAATCTTGTAGAACTTCTTCCAAAAACAATTTTGTCTGATTCAAAACTCTTAGGGAAGCTATGTTCTGGATCTGCTAAGAAATTAGCCATATTGAATTCCATTGATCCTGGTGTCAACCCAAGTCCATCTCCGTTTGCGCATAATGGCGCTTTTGGAGCTGGTGGAGCTACCACTTCTGAAGTAACTGGTGGCGGCGGTGGTGGTGGTGGTGTCGTTTTATTACAACCATCACATCCTTTTAGGAACCAAAGTAGTCCAAGAATCAATAAAAGAGGCAATAGCCATTTTAACCAGCCGAAACCACCACCGGCCGCTGCCGCTGTTGTAGCCGCTGCGCCTTTGGCCGCTGTACTTGCCGTCGCCGCCGCTGCAGTTGCTGCCGCTGCTGCTGCCAACTTCTTTTTCTTCTTTTCTTCTTCTTCTGCTTTCAATTTAGCAGTTGCTGCTGCCGCTGCCGCTGCTGCCGCCGCTGCAGCTGCTTTTGTTTTTTCAGCTTCTGCTTCAGCCTTCAAACGAGCTTCTTCTTTTAGTCGCTCTTGTTCAGCTATTGCAGCCAAACGTTTTTCTTCTGCCGCTTTTTCCTTTTGAATTCGTTCTCGTTCTTGAACTAATCGTTTAGCTTCGGCTTCTTCTTCTGCCTTCTTTTTTGCAAGTGCCGCCGCTGCCGCTGCAGCTTCTTTTGCTTTTGCTTCTTCTTCTGCTTTCTTTGCCGCCGCTGCTTCAGCCGCCGCCTTTGCTTCTGCATCGGCCTTTCTTTTCGCTGCCGCAGCTTCTTCCTCTGCTTTTCTTGAAGAAATGGCGTTTCCTGTCATCCAAGCTCCAGCAAACATTGCAGCTCCTGCTCCAATCACAGAATCTCCACCACGGACCCAATCATAGTCTGCTTTCATAGCAGCTTCAGATTTATAATAGCAACTTCTAGCAATTTCTTGATTATTAC
>CALFWO010000011.1 GCA_937928045.1 uncultured Saprospiraceae bacterium
TCCACCAGGTCTCATTCTAGTCGGGTTAACCGGTCCAGCTCCTGGATCTCTATCAAATACACGGAATACAGTTTGAACATTGTTTCCTATGTCCTCACAGCAGTACATTGCGTAATCATCAAAGTAAATTTGGTTTCCGAAACGTGTAAGGTTATCATCTCCATTCAATGCATCACAATCAGTTGATGTTTGGTTAGAGTTTGATCCAACATCAGTTCCTAAAAGATCATCCATACGGATAGTCTTGAAGTAAACTGGGCTACAGGCATCATGTGATCCATCATCAAATGTAGAAGCGAAAATCTTAGCAGTTCCATCAACACTTAAGCTAGTTTGGTAGAATACCTCACATACAGCTGTTGGTGGTACTAAATCTTCAACGTGTACATCATAAGTCAAGTTAGTTGCATTTCCACAGCAATCTTCAGTTCTCACTGTTACTTGGTGTGGTGCTAAGTTTCCAGTTTGGAATCTTGTAGGAGTTAATCCTTCGATTACATATCTTCCGATAGTAGGTAACCAAGTAACATTTCCTGCAGAAGATACTACTGTGTAGTCTCCAGTGAAATCAGAACAGTTGTCCATGATCCATGGCTGAGGTACATAGTAAGTAGCAGTACAAGTCCATACGTCAGTAGAGATTGTTACATCATCCAAATCAGTAATTGTTGGTCCTTCGTTATCAGATACTTTGATTACTTGTGTGTGGTTTGCAAGCTCACCAGTACACCAGTCTAAGATTGTCCAGTTACGTAAAATCTTGAAACATCCGTCAGAAGATCCAGTTTGGCAAATGTTGATTCTGATATCTTGGTAAGTGTACTGGATATTTCCACAGTCAACTCCACCAGGAACACCAGTTCCAGCATACTTCACAGTACCACATGGGTACAACTCATCGTTTGGATCTGGGTGACCAGCATATTGACCAGCGTCAAGCGCGTTCCATCCCAATACACCACCACAGAATGCAGTACTTGCAGGCTCTCTATCTTCACAGTTAAGTGAAGCTAAATCTTGATCATCAAAGTTGCTTGGAAGAACGATGTCAGCCAATTCAGCTCTGATCAAGTTAATTGTATCTTGACAAGTTGAGCTATTTCCTGAAGCATCAGTGGCAGTCCATACACGAGTAATTACTTTTGTGTAAGGGTTTGCTGGATCAGCTAAACAGTCAATATCTTCAATTGTATCGTAGTAAGATAAGATTACATCAGAACAACCATCGAAGTTTGTAACTGTATAATCTTGAGTTCCTCTTTGTGCAAAAGTTTGGAATGCATTTGCAGTAGCAGGAAGTGGGAATTCAACTGGAGCAGCAGCTGTGTATGCTATTTCAAGGCTTAACAAGTTAAGGCTTCCTCCGTCTCCTCCAACGTTATCAGAAACATTTACAATCCAGTCTCCAAATGCTGGCTCACCATCAAAAGCAGATAGTGCGTTTTGTGGTTGCATGTCACCCGCTAATACAGGGATTCCAGCTCCACAAGCAAAAGGATTAGCTGACTCATCGTCAAACGTAACATTTACGTCGTCTGTGTTTCCACAAGAAGCTCCGAAAATAGTTACAGTAGTTCCGCTTGGAGAAGTTACAGAAACATTTAAGTCTCCAACCCAAGTATGAGAAATATCAAGAGAAACATTTACATCAGTAACATTACCAAATGCATTTACTCCAAGAGGAGTATTAAATGTTCCTGTAGAAGCCCAAGATCCAGCGTCAGCAGCTGAAGGTGTAGCAACACCTGCAGGAATCACAACACCTGGTTCTGAAGAAACTGAACAAGGAATCTCATAGTTTCCACACTCAAGTTCTGGAATTTGCTTGTCTTCAACATAAACAACACCCCAACAGTTATTTCCATCAGGAGCAGTTACTCTTGCGTAACGAGTTTGTCCTAAATCTGCACCAGTTACAAATGGTGAAGATGGAAGTGGTTGGAACATGTTAGCATCGTAGAATAACTCAACGATGTAGTTATCATAACATCCGTATGGTCCACCTTCTAAAATATCATCAGCTCCAATTTCTGCTTGGCAATCATCAGCCAATGAAACTTGGATTCCTGCTTGGTTGCAAGAAAGTGAAGAAGAAGGATTTGGGAAATCACCTACAGTGATTGAGAATTCACAAGTTGAAACGTTTCCAGCTGCATCAGTAGCAGAGAAAGCGTAATCGTAAGTTCCAGCAGTTAATGGAGTTCCAGATGGGTCTCCAGCAGTCTGAACAATTGCGATTGGAAGATCAATGATGTATTCGTAAGCAATAGGAAGTCCGTTAGTAATTCCAAATCCAGTTACATCAGTTGGAACAGCAGCACCACAAGCAGCAGCTTGTATCCAAGTAATACCATTTTGTCCTGGGCCGTAACCTGGGAAGAAAACGATTCCTTGAGGAACTACGATCTCAACTACGATCTCATTACCAGCTGGAATAGCAGCAGTAGCTGCAACTGGAATATCCAATGTTCCGATAGCACCGTTAGGAGCAACAGTTCCAGTAGCAACAAGTGCTCCAGGACCAGCAGCAGGGAAAGTTCCACCACCATTGTCATATACATTAGCAGTGATCATTCCTACTCCACCTGTACCATCTAAAGTTACAGGAATTGAAATCATAGAGAAAGTTGCAGGAGCACCTAAAGTGAAAGTTCTAAAGTGTTGGTTACCAGTAGAAACGTTTCCAGTGTTACAGTTAATAGATTGAACTCCGTTGAAAGTTCCAAGATCTCCTGTAGCAGTAGTAGTTGTAGGACAGTTATCTGTAGCTTCAATATTGAAGTTAAAGAAATATGCACAGTCTCCAGCATCTAGCGTTACAATTTGATCTGCAGGGCAGTTAACAAATGTAGGACCTTCAGCATCAACAACAGTAACGTTGAAAGAAGCTGTAGATAATCCTGAAGTGTAAGTTACAGTAGTTGTACCTAATGGGTATAAACCACTTGCATCCAAACCACCAGCAGTAAAGTCGTTTGTTACAGGATCTGTACAAGTTGGCGCAGTTGCCAAAAGACCTAAAACGTTTGCTTCACAAACACCAGGATCAGCATTCACCACAATATCAGCAGGTGGAATAATTGCACAAGCTTGAACGAAAGTGATTGAATATCCTAATAATGTTCCAGAGTCTCCACCAGCATCGTCACAGATACTTAGTGTCCAAGCACCGTTTGCAGCTTCACCAGCAAAAGCAGTGTTCATCGCACCGCCTTCAGCTTCGAAAGCTCCAGTAAAAGGAGCTGCACCAGTAGTAATAGAAGGAGCACCATCAACAAACATAGTGTTTGTGTAGCTATCTCCAGCACCACCATTATCAGAAGAAAGATCTAAAGTTGTTCCGGCAGGAGATATCAATTCGATATCAAGGTCACCGTCAAACGTGTGAAATAAATCGATAGTAACATCATCGATATTCCAGTCAGGACCAATTGTCCCTGGTAAACCAGCTGCGGTAGCTACCGAAGTGGTTGGACCACCAGCACAAGGAAACCCACCTGTTCCTGCTAAAGGAATATTCGAAGGGATTCCACCACCGGTGAAGGTTTGTGCAGTAATTTGGCCACAAAATGCAAGCATGGCTAAACTCAACACGAACCCAAAAATTCGTAAGTTCATTTTTTTCATGAGATTGAAAAATTAAATGATAAAATTCGTTTAAAAAATTACTGAGAAATACTGCTTATTCGGCAAGTAATGTTTCAGCATAAGATACTAGCTCAGCTAAATCGTCTTTGAAATCGCTATCAGCGATACCAGCGAAGAAAGATACACTAGGGTTTGGCTTGCTTGTAGGCAAGTCATTGTGAATTGCATAGTCAACTGACTGGCCATCCACATCGATCGCATTGAAAACTTGCATGAAGTATTGCTTTCTAAACAAAATATCAGACAAAGCGCTACCAGTAGCGTTTTGCTGAGCATTGTCTAGCGTAGTAATTTCTCCTTTCAACGTGATCAAGGCATCGTTTGTCCCTTGATACTGCGCTGAAGCAGTTCCCAATCCAGCCAAAAAGATTACTCCAAAAACTAAAGCTTTCAGAGCCATTCCTGACTTTTGAAAAAGATTTAAATTCATCTTATTCATGAGATAAAATTTAATGGTTAAAAAATGAGAATTGAACATTGTTTAAAATTCTAATTGATAGAAAATTATTCTTATTTAGTAATTCCAGAGGAATTGATATTTATTACTTAATTCTAAGCCAAGGAACATTGACTTGTTCGTACACGAAAGGTGGGGGTAAATAGTAGAGTTGTAAAGTATGGTCATATATTTTCCTGGTTTACCGCACGAGCGGTAAGTACTTGAATAAACAAGGGGCTTTTGAAAATCAGAAATACAACTGATTTAATACAGTACTGTTATACGGTTCTTGGAAAATGTAAACGGTTAAAGGGAGGAGTTGGTAACGTAAGAAATTAATCTCTATACTTCTACCAACAGGTCAAATGTACAACAATATCAAAGGGTATACATACCTCAAAAAGGGTATTTTAGAAAGTGTACGTGGAAATTAACAATTTCAATACCCAGAAAATTGGATACAAATCTTTGCGATACAATTTTCTAAACTACTTCTTTGAAAAAATGGCAATTATTATTTCAACAACCTTTAATACTGAAATTAGCTATATCGACTTAGAAGAAATTAGAAGTTTACGGATACTTAGTATTTTTACAGAAATCTACTAGAAATGAATCTTCCTTGCTTGTAAATCGTTTTAAATTCAAGTAATATTCCAATATAATGACATCTAAATCAACAATCTTAATTCTTAGATTTTTCGCTTTCTTCTTTTATCTTCTGCTTATAACAAGTTGTAATTCAGACAACATAGAGCAAGAAGTTAGTATCACTGGTCCCATTTTCAAAAAATTGAATGCATCAGAAAGCGGAATATCATTTAACAATGAAATAGTAGAAGACAATACCTATAATCATATCCTATTAGACGTAGTTTTCAATGGAGGTGGTGTGGCTGTTATAGACATAAATAATGATGGGCTTCAAGATATTTTTTTCTCAGGAAACATGGTTAATGATCGTTTATATCTGAACAAGGGAAACTTAAAATTTCAAGATATAACTAAAACATCCGGAATCATTCAAGGAGATTGGTCAACAGGAGTTACAGTGGCCGACGTAAATAATGATGGACTATTAGATCTATACGTAGGGAAATTCATTAAATCTGACCCAGAAAAAAGGGCAAATCATCTATACATCAATAATGGCGATCTAAGTTTTACAGAAAGTGCTAAAAAATATGGAATAGCTGATACTGGTCATTGTACTGCTGTTAATTTCTTTGATTATGATAAAGATGGAGATATGGATCTTTATGTTGGCAACGAACCATTAGTAAGTCGAAGAGCTAAAAAAGAAATAAAAAGAAATAAAGGTGACGAGTTAAAATATAGTGATCGATTGTTCAGAAATGAAAATAATGAAAAGTTTATTGATGTAACCAAAGAAGCTGGAATTCTAAATTACAACTACACATTAAGTGCCACAGTAAGTGATCTGAACAATGATGGTTGGCTGGACATTTATGTTGCCTCTGATTATGAGGAACCTGATTATTACTATCAAAATAATCAAGATGGAACTTTTACGAATGTTATTCATAAAGCAATGCGCCATATCAGCAATTTCACGATGGGAGTTGACCTAGCTGATTTTAATAATGATGGATGGATGGATTTATATTCTGCTGATATGGCTCCAGCTGATAACTACCGATCAAAAGCTAATATGAGTGGGATGAATCCTGAAAGGTTTTGGAGTTTAGCAAATAATGGATTTCACTATCAATATATGTTTAACAATCTTCAACTAAATAACGGTACTGGTACATTCAGCGAGATTGCTCAATTATCAGGCACAGCTCAAACTGATTGGAGTTGGGCAACGTTATTTGCAGATTTTGACAATGATGGAGATAAAGATTTATACGTAACCAATGGCCAACCCAAAGATACCAGAAACAAAGATTACATCAATAGACGAACGGAGATTATAGATTCGATCAATAATGTCCATAAAAAGAACAGCAATTCATCAGGGATAAATTCTTTATTACTTACAGAATTAGCTCCATATGAAAAGCTAGCAAATTACATGTTTGTTAATCAAGGTGATTTAACTTTTGATGACGAGGCTAACAATTGGGGGCTGCTAGATAAAAGTTGGACACAAGGTGCAGCCTACGCAGACTTTGACAACGATGGGGACATAGATATAGTTACGAACAACATTGATGATCCCGCTTTTTTGTACGAAAACAGAGCAACTCAAAAGAATAACAATAATTTTCTAAAAGTCAAACTACAAGGCAACCATGGTTCTAATATGCTTTCTCATGGCGCCAAAGTATGGATTTATATTAATGATGAAATGCAACTTCTAGAAGTTTCTACTAACAGAGGGTACATGTCAAGTAATGATCCCGTTCTTCACTTTGGATTAAAAGATGCAAAAGAAGTTGATAGACTTGTAGCCATTTGGCCAAATGGGAAAGGAGTTGAATTAAAAAATATAAAGGCAAATCAAACTTTAGAACTTTTCCAAAAAAATGGAAAAACTATGACATCGCCTGAAAGCTTAGTAAAAAAGAAAATATTCAAAGATATTGCGAGTGAAACTCAGCTGGGATATGTACATAAAGAAAATAAACACGACGATTTCAAGTCTGAAGTTTTGATTCCTCACAGGATGTCTCAACTGGGACCTACAGGAGCAACTGCTGATGTAAACGGTGATGGATTGGATGACATTTTCCTTGGAGGTGCTGCTGGACAATCAGCTGAATTATATTTACAAAACAAAGGAAATAAGTTTGTCAAAAATAATTCTCAACCTTGGCAAAAAGATAAAGCTTCTGAAGACCTCGACGCTTTATTTTTTGATGCTGACAATGATAATGATATTGATCTTTACGTGGTAAGCGGTGGCAATGAATTTCCTGAAGGAAGCAAGTTGTATCAGGATCGTTTATACTTAAATGACGGCAAAGGAAATTTCCAAAAATCAACACTGCCTAAAATATCTTCAAGCGGAGGTGTAGCATCAGCAGGTGACTTTGACAACGACGGAGATTTAGATTTATTTATTGGAGGAAGACAAACACCAAACAAGTATGGTTTTGCTCCAAGAAGTTATTTATTAATCAATAAAGACGGAAAATTTATTGATCAAACAGAGGCAATAAGTCCAGAACTTAAAAGTCCAGGTATGGTATCTGATGCCATCTGGATGGACGTAGACAACGACGAAGACAATGACTTAGTTATGGTTGGAGAATGGATGCCAATTTCAATATTTATTAATGAAAATGGAAAGCTATCTAACCAAACCGACCAGATGGGTCTTGCTAATTCTACTGGTTGGTGGAACAGAATTGAAACAGCTGATATTGACAATGATGGAGATCAAGATCTAATAGCAGGTAATCTGGGGTTAAATATAAAATTCAAAGCTTCAGAAGAAAAACCATTTACGGCTAAAATTAAAGATTTTGATGAAAACGGATCTAATGATATTTACCTTGCTTACTATGGAACTGATGGCAATCAATATCCTGTAAGGGGAAGACAATGTTCTTCTGAGCAAATGCCATTTATTAAAGAAAAATTTAAAACATATAATGAATTTGCGCTAGCTTCCTTTGATGAAGTTTTAGGTGACCTCGCTGAAGACGCAGTCACTCATGAAGCAAAAATGTTTGAAAGCGTTTACATTGAAAATCAAGGCAATGGTAATTTTACCATTAACAAACTTCCATCTATCGCTCAAACTTTTCCGACGTTCGGAATCCTTCCAAAAGATTGGAACAAGGATGGCCATTTAGATTTACTATTAGCAGGAAATTATTATGAACGTGAAGTTGAAACAACAAGGTCTGATGCCGGTACTGGACTTCTATTAACAGGAGATGGAAAAGGAAATTTCCATCCTGTTTCTGCTCACAAAACTGGACTTCTAGCCTACTTTGATGTTCGTGAACTGCTTACTGTTAACAATGATAGAAACAAACCTATTGTATTCATTATGAACAACAATCTAGGAATGCAAGTTTATGAGCTAGAATAGCACAAAACATCTTAAAGGTTAAAATAACGTGTACTATCCTTTTTCAATAAAGCTGCGTCCAACCTCTACGATGAGGCCACAAACGAACAGAAATATGATAGATAATAGTAGCATGTTTTGTTTTCTATAATTTAAGAAAATATATATTTAAAAACATCCCTTAAAGAGGTAGTATTTTAACTTACATATTTTACAAATATGTCTTTAAAATCCTGCTTTCACTTACAAAACGATTTGAAACTAGTATCCGTTACTAACTTTCACCGGAATTTCCAATAAGTTCCCATGTTTGTCAACCATTTGGCTTTTCTTAACGGATAATACCTCAATTTCTTGGTTGTCAAACTCAACTTTGAATAGCTCTGTTGATACATCAAGCAAAACAGAATTATGATGAAATCCAACAACTCTTAAAAGGCCATTTTCTGGATTGTAGTAATAATCCATAGTTAACAAATTATTCTGGGCAAAATATACGCTTACGTTCTCAAGATACTGCTCACATTCAATTTCGAACATAAAGCCGAACGTGCGCGTCGGACGCCTAAGCTTAAAGATGTGATCATCTCTTATCAATTCGACATTATCCTTATTTCCATCTTCAATTTCACTAGAGTTGGTATTGATCAATTCGTTAGACACCATAGATAAAGTAGGATCCGCATTGCCACTGATATCTCCAAGTTTAACACCAATAAAGCCTTTCTCCGTATTTCCAATTCCTAGGTTATTGATTTCATGGTATTCGGGAATAAAATCCAAAAAGGGATTATTAGGATTACTAAAAACGAAGTCATCTGGAATCATTCTCCAAGAGTTAGAATTCGGAACAATGGAGTCAATTCTAAGGATGAGTTTCTGCATCAAGATCAAATCAAAAACACTTAAGCCATTGTCGCGATCTACATCTCCTGCCAGTATTTGATATGGATTTGTAAGCGGAGTCAATCCAATTAGAGACCTACTTAATAGTACAATGTCTAAGACTGAAATTCCATCTTCGTCATTACCATCCTTGAAAGCTTCTAATACATAATTTTGACCAGATGATAGATTATCAAAGGAGAATTCGCCATTTATATTAGTCATATCCTGCACTCCGTTTAGTTCCATTTCAACCGCATTCACCGGACTACCAGACCAAATGTTTACGTTTCCTAAAATGGTTCCACTTGGACAATCTCCAGGGTTATTTTGGATCGTAATATTGGTAAAACAACTGGCAGCATTTCCAGCCTCATCATATACTATTAATTCCACTTGGTTAACTCCAACATCTTCACAATTAAATACATTTGGAATCAAGTCAAAGACCAACATTGTTGAATCAGTACAATTATCAAAGCTTCCATTATTGATATGAGCAGGATCAACTGTCACCGAACCATTTGAATCTAAATTTATTATCAAACCTGATTTACATACTGGCGAGGGAGACTTACCATCCAATACCGTCAAAGTGAAACTGTCAGTACTTTTATTTCCACAATTATCTTCGGCTTCAAATCCAATTAAATGAATGCCCACTGGATAGTTTCCTGAAGGGTTGGCTCCATAATTACTCGCAAAAATAGAATTATTGGTGATGCTAATACTCTCAGAACAATCTGATGCAGATGCATGATTAATACTGAAAAATTCGGCTCCACAATTTTCATCAAACAAATAGACAGTTGTATCATTCGGAACTGATAAAATTGGATCAATATCATCAACAACTTGCAATATTTGTGATGCTTCCCAATAGCCTTCATCTGTTTGAGGATCATGGCTACACCATTCGTAAATCTCCCAGTGCCTATAAACTACAAAACAGGCTGGAAAAGCCTGATAAGTAGTGTCATCAGTAAATCCTATATATAGGAATTCGCAATCCAAATTACCCACAATCGGCTCTCCGGTAATTTCTGGTGAAAGATCTGGATTACAAACATTGGTGCTATAATTACCAGGAAAGGCAATTGTCAGTGTTGTCGTATCCTGCAATGTAATTATCTGCTGACATTGCACCTCTACCCCACCAAGATCTCTTACTACCCAAGTACGGATCACTTCACCAACATTGCATGTATTTAAGCTAATTTGATCGGAAAAAAACATTGTATCGACGGAGCAATTATCATAAACATTAGGGCTCCCGGTAATACTAATATTCATATAATCCTCTGTACAATTAAGCGTGATTGAATCTGGACAAGTGATCGTAGGGGGCAATAAATCAACCACCGTTACTTGCACATCACATTCATTAAAATTTCCAAAAAAATCGATAGCTCGCATTGTTACCAATACCGGACTATTTTCAACATCATCACAATTGAATATCACCTCTGAACTGTAATTTATCCCATCTCGACTTACTAATAATTCATCTAGAATACAATTATCATAAGTTCCAGCATCAAAACTACTTGCAGGCACATAGGCCATTCCATCGAAATTCAAACCTACTTGTAAAAAAGCCTTACAAATATTTTGCGGAGGAATTTCATCAGCCACGGTAACCATTACAACACATGTAGAATTATTTCCGCATGCATCTGTAGCTGTATAAGTAACGGGATAAACTCCTAATGGAATATTTACAAATGGACCATACCCTGTTCCAAATTCCCATACAGGATTTATAGTAACGGTACTACAATCATCTGTTGCAGTTGTTGTTGGGAGATTTACTGTTGCCGTGCAAGTGTTTACTCCAGTACTAATTGTTAAGTCTTGAGGACATTCCATAATTGGCGCTAAAGTATCTCGAACTTTAATGAACTGGACATGTGTATTTACATCTCCAGTACACCAATCTGCCAATGTCCAAGTTCTTAGAATTAAATATCCAGCACCACAAATATTCAAAGGCTGATCGGAAAAATCAGCCGCGAGGTCACAAAAATTAGTTGAGTTTAAAGCAAGTCCATCTATATTGGGAAAACCCGTCAGATTTAAATCTAACGGATCCGCATTGCAATCAATAGCTGGTAACTGAGTGTCATCTAAATTTGGTGGTAAAATTACATCTGATAAATACGATTTTTTAAGTCGAATAAATTGACTACATGTTCCTGTATTTCCAAATTCATCAACAGCTGTCCATCTTCTTTCAATTAGAGCATTTAAGGTATCTCCATTATCTGCAAACCCACAAGAATAATCTGAGACAATATCTACAAAAGATAAATCTTGAATAGATAATGCTGTGCAATTATCATAGACTGTTGGATATCCTAAGGTTGCTGGACTATAGTCTTGTCCACATTTCAAAGTGGTATCTTGACAAGCTATTACTGGATTCAAATTATCAAAAATTGTAATTTCAGTAGTACAAGAATTCCCATTTGAAATTTTAATTACTTTGGCGGTTAATGTTTGCCCAACCATAGAACACCATATCGTGTCCCCAAGATTAAAACCGAATGGATCTAGTAATTCAACTCTAAATTCTGCCGGATTACATGTGTTGTCTACCAATAAAATATTAGGTGTAACTACGCTAAAGCCATCGGTTCCTATGGACAGATTTAGACTTACTCTACAACTAACCACACATGCAAATGAAGTAGAAAAAAATAGAATGGAAAAAAACAATGCAAGGACTGTTCTCTTTACGAGTGGACCCTGTCGAAGAAGACAGGCATTGGACCAACATGTATTAAATAAGAAAGCCATGAGCAAATATTTTATTGCTCATAGCCTTTGTTATCTGCTATGTCCCTTGTAATTTAATTTACTAAGGATCTTTTGTTTTTGTTTTTTGTGCCTTAAGTAGGCGGCTTGTTCTGTTTTGTTTTCGTCTTGTCCCTTTTTCAGAAACTTTGTTTTTTGTTTTGGAGCGTTAGGATTTTGGTTGTAAGATTCGATTCGTTTCCTATTAACTCTCAGGTACAAACTTAAGGGAGTTTTAGACTTGAGACCATACCCGTGTCGCGGTAAATTGATCTAAAAAAAAATAGTTATGGATAGATGACTAAATATGAGATTAGTAAATATTACGATTTGATCACATTCAATGTTTTCTCCAAAAAATTAGCCCCCTCCTGACCGAAGTCAGGAAGAGGCCATCCCAAAAACCAATTGTTATAAACTCTTTAGCCTAGATTAAAAACTCTTCGTTTTCGCACCAGGATCCATTTTTCTTTGAATTGCGAAGTTGATTGAAATTTCGTGTGTTCCACCGCTATACTGTTGAAAATCGCCGAGAAACACTTCATAACTGTATAGCACGCGAATAGCATTGTACTTTGTCCCAAGACTTAATCCCATTGCTCCTCCTGATCCTAATCTATAGGTCAGACCAGTAATCAATTGTTCTTGAAGAAATGAAGCTAAAATATTTAAATCGGTCAACAATGGTGTATTCAATGCTTGTCGCACCATTAAAGATGGATTCAACTTAATTCCTTTATCAGGAAATGAAAACTTAGCCCCAACGTTTGCAATAAAATTAAATTTCGGATTGAAATTTTCTATTTTTAATAGTCTTCTTCTCACAAGATTTGGAAAAGCAATTCCAAAATACACTTGATCCTTGTACTCTCCATATCCTCCTATACTAGCATCGAACTGACTGTCTCCATTCGTAAAATCAGCTAAAATAAAATCTCCAGCATCGACCAATTCAGGATTTGCAAGCAAGGCACCATTGTCTAATTGCAGCCGATGCAACTCTGTAGAAAGTCCAGCTCCAAATTTGTAGTCACCAGCTTGGAAATTAATTGCATAGGATAACTGCGCTCTGTAACGTGTGAGACTCCCAATATTTTCAGAATACAGCAATGCTCCTATTCCTAAATTTTTTCCAATTGGTCCATTGTAATTAATTGAATAAGTATTTGGAGCTCCAGGAAAACCAGTCCAAGCAGATCTTAGATTTAAAAATACATTATGATTTTCTTCATCAAATCCAGTTGCAGCTGGATTCACCAACATTGGATTTATAGTATAATGAGAGAAAATCGCTTCCTCTTGTGCATTAGTAGTTGAGAAATACAAAAGAGACAATAATAGAGGTAAAAACTTTTTCATGTCAAGTTTATTTTTTTCGGTTTTTGAGAATAATTATCTTAAGATGGTAATGTGTCCTTTCAATTGTTGAATGGCACCGGAGGAAGGATCAGTATATTCAAATACATAGAAATAACCTCCAGCCGGTAATGTTTCGTTATCCAAACTAAAGCCTGCCCAGTCATTATTATAGCCAGCCGCTTGGTATACCAATTCACCCCATCTATTGAAAATTGTTAACTCATTATCAAATAATCTGTAAGCACAGGCAATGATAAACTCATCATTTTCTCCATCATTATTAGGAGTAATAATGCTTCTAACATCTGTACATTCACCATCAAGATCTACATTGAAAGATTCGGTTCCTACACAGCCATTTTCATCTGTTACCAATACGGTATAAGCTCCGGGACCCAAATCAGTAATTGTATTTGTTATTTGCCCGAGTGGCTGCCAAGCGTAAGTATAATCTCCTGTTCCTCCTGAAGCAGTGGCTTCAAGGGAAGTTTCATCAGTAGATGATATAGTTACTACAACTTCTGAAGGTTCCAGTACCGTTCCGCTTTGAGAAAAAACTATTCCATTGGCATCTGTAATGGTTACTGAATATTCCCCAGGTTGTAAATCACAAATTCTATCTCCTGAATCACCATTTGACCAGTTGTAACTGAAAGGAGGAAGACCTCCTCCGAATACATCAGCTTCCAAACAGCCCGTTCCTCCAAAACAATCTGCATTGGTGGATACCATGCTTATCATTGGTCCACCAGCAACAGTGAATGACTCAACTACCATACAACCATTGTTGTCAAAAACAGTTACTACATAAGTTCCGGCAGATAACCCCGCTAGATCGTTAGATACAGAACCATTATCCCATTCTACTTCATAGTTACCATAACCCCCAGTGATCGTAATATCAATTGCCCCATTATTTCCATTGTTTGCAGGACTTGTTGTACCCGATACTGACAAAGGATTATCTGGCATTTGAACTGTGTATGTAAAGATGCTTTGCATTCCCTCGCTATCAGTTATTGTCAAATCATAGTCTCCAGCACAAACACTAATTAGATTCTGGTTCGTAGAATTATTTGACCACAAATAAGTGTAAGGAGGAACACCACCTAAGGTGCTGCTAGTAAAAATTTCTCCATCGCAATTATCAACATTACACACGTTATTGATTGTTGCTTGAGTCGTAATACCAAGACCAACTTCCAGATCATTCACCACAATTAAACAACCACGATCATCTGTAATCGTCACAGAATAAGGACTTAGATTGTCACACAATTCAGAAACATCTTCACTAGTCGGTCCATGACTCCATTGGAAGCTGTATGGAGGAACACCGCCATCAACTGTTAGATTAATAAATCCAGTACAGTTCGCTCCAGAAGGATCTGTATTATCAGTAATATCTGTAGTTGCAGTAATTTCTTCGTATTCAGTTACATCAAATGATCCATTGAAAATTAGTCCTCCATTTCCTATGATCGTGATGTTATGAGTACCACCGTTCAATCCAGTAAAACAAATAGAATTGTCTAAATCAACTTGAGGAGTACCTCCGTCCAGAGTAATGGTATAAGGTCCACAGCCACCGAAGTAATCTAAACAAACTTCTCCGTTCGAATCACCAAAACAAGCACCGCTTACTTCAGTTACATTGGTAATTCCAATGCCCGCTGGGTTAATTGTTATTATTTCAGAATTAACTACACATCCATTTCCATCTCGAACTTGAACACTATAGTCTCCCTTACATAAATCTGAAACAGTGGAAGTAGATCCGCCATGACTCCATATATACTCGTAAGGTCCTTGACCATTTGAAGCAAGCACGGAAATTTGTCCATTACAGCCTAAGCCTGTTTCGTGAATAACATTTATTACTTGAACCTGAATCGCTGGCGGCTCATCAATTGTATAACTTTGAAGACGAACCATGCCGTTAAAATCTGTGATTGTCAAGTTGTAAGTACCTGGTCCAACATCAAGAAGGTCCATGGCAAACGAATTATTTGTTAATGTCCCTCCAGACCACTCATAACTGTAGGGATCAACTCCACCAGAAATTGAACTCTGAATAATCGACCCGTCGGTTTCTCCAAAACAACTAACATCAATTACGTTGTAGGCAGCTCCAATATTTCCTTCAACCAAATATGTTCCAGTAAATGAACATCCCTCTTGATCAGTTATGGTCACATCATATTCTCCTGATGCAAGACCATTGATCACATTTGAATTTGGCAATGACGTCGTAGGTCCAGACCAATTGAAATCATAATCAGGATTTCCACCTGTTACTTGAAGTGTGATCTTTCCGTCATCATTGTTAGATGATGCAGGATCAATAAATGCTTGAGCAGAAATTACATCAGGTTCGCCGATTACGAAAGGACCAAATGTTGCTTCGCAACCTTGTCCATCGGCAATAGTTAATGAATAAGATCCAGGTCCAACGTCAATCAAGTCATCATCATTATTAATGTTTGCAGGTGGATCCCAAGTGTATGAATAAACTTGACCATTTCCACCTGTTGCTGCAATACTAATTGAACCATCATTCGCTCCATTACAACTTACATCAGTAATAAATTCGTTAGCTCGAATTGGAGAATTAGGTTCGTCAATTGTAACTGTAGGTCCTGTTACTACACATCCGTTTGTTATGTCCGTTACTGTGGGCGTATAGTCTCCTGCCGGGATATTGGCGTAGGTTAGACCCCCGAATCCACCAGGACTCCATGTCACCACTAAATTCGCGTTCGGTGCTCCTCCAGAAGCAATAACGGTAATGCTTCCGGTCGATGCTCCATGACAAACAACGTCCGTTTGTGATACAATATTGATGTTAATTGGATCAGCAGCAAAAATTGTTATTCCTGCACCAAAATCTTGACAACCGTCCGAATCAGTGATTGTTGGCGTATAAGTTCCTGGCGCAAGTCCTGTCAGCATTTCTCCAGTAATTCCTCCACCCCAAGCTACTGTATAATTTCCTGTTCCTCCTTGAATATCGAGAGTGATTGTTCCATCATCTCGATCATTACATGTCGTGTTAGTATGTTCTTCTGTAAATGTGATATCTGACAAGGTAATAATCGTAATCGCTGTACCTTCTAATTCACATCCATCAGTATCAGTTATTGTCGGTGTATAGTTTCCAGGAGCTAAGTTCGTTCTCATATCGCCGAATTGTCCATCTGACCATTCAACAGTATAACTTCCAGAGCCACCGTCAATATCTAAGGTAATTGTTCCATTATCTATTCCTCCACATGCGATATCAGTATGCATTTCTGTGTAGGTAATTAAGTTTACTTGATTTACTGTATAAGGTCCTCCAAAGGCCTCACCACCAGCCTGATCTATAACAGTGACATTATAAGTTCCTGGTACAAGTCCAGTCACATCTTCAGAAACACTTCCGTTTCCGTCATCCCAAATGAATGTATTTCCTCCTGCTCCACCTGCGACAGTTATGTCAATAGCTCCATCATCTCCTAAACAGCCAGCGTCCGTAATTACTGCACCAGTTATTGATGGGTCGCCAGGACCTCCAACTGTAAATGTCTCTGTTATTTCGCAGTCATTAGCATCAGTAACCGTGAGATCATAAGTACCTGGACTTAACCCGGAGATATCATCTGATGATGAACTAAATGAATTTGGGCCTTCCCAATCAAACATATAGTTTGTTGTTCCTCCTTCAACATCAATATCAATAGCTCCATCTCCAGGACCTGAATCATTCGTTACCGTACCTGAGACTTCTAATACATCAGGTTCACTTATATCAATTGATAATATTTCTTCGCACATATTTTCATCAGTCACGGTCACTGAATAGGTGCCGCCATCTAAGTTTGACTGATTTTGCGTGTCTGGTAGAGAACCAGACCATTCAAAGGTATAATCACCGGTTCCTCCCGAAACATCTAAATTTATAGATCCGTCTCCATCTCCATTACAGGTTACATCAGAATGCATTTCTGTAACTTCTAGAAGAACTGGTTCTGAAATTTCGTATACGCCTGTCGCACTACAACCAATGGCATCTTCGACAGTTACCATGTATGTACCAGGGGCAAGATTATCTTGATCTTCTTGGGCTGGTAGTCCACTATCCCAAGTAAACATTTCGTTACCTGCTCCACCTGTAACTGTGAGATCAATTTCTCCATCATCTTCTCCATTGCAACTAACATTAGTTGTATCTGCTGATAGTTCAGGAGCGTTGTCTTCAACAACAGTAAAACACATATTTGCTGAGCAGTCTTTTGTATCAGTTATGGTAACACAATATTCTCCGGCTGCGAGATTGGCTTGATCTTCTTGTGCTGGTAACGAGTTATCCCAATTGAAGGATATTGTACCAGTACCACCTTGAGTTGTGATGTTGATGGTACCATCAGTTCCGCCATTACAGGAAGCCGCAGTAGTTGTTCCAGTCAATGTAGGAGGTGTAGCTTCAACCACGGTAATACAACTTTCTGCAACACAATCATTGGCGTCTGTAACTGTAACGCAATAAGTTCCTGGTGCTAAACCAGTTTGATCTTCTTGCGCTGGTAAACCGTTGTCCCAAACAAAAGTATAATCTGTTGTTCCGCCAGAGACTGTCAAGTCAATTGTTCCATCGGGAGCTACACAAGAAGAAGTCGTTGCTGCTAAATCTAATGTTAATGAATCAGGCTCTGTAATAGTAAAGGCATCCATGATCATCATTCCTGTACCGTCAGTAAAGGTCAGATTGTATGTTCCTGCTGCCAAATCTGAAATGTCTTCAGTGGTGGCCATAAAGTTATCCGGACCAGTCCAATTAAATTCTAATGTCGGAGTTCCATTTAAAACTGTTACATCGATTTCTCCAGAATTATCTTCAAAGCAATCTAAGTTAGTTATTGTTGAGCTTAAACTTACCATTGGAACACTACAGTCAATTGTGACTATTGGATTTTCAATTGTATATGCCAAAGTGTCCATACTTGATGAATTCACATCAGCGGCATTCAATGGTGTTAAATTATCTTCGGTAAATTCCAATGTTGTAGTTCCAGCGGGACCTTCAACTAAAAAGTCTAGTTGAAAAAGTATGCTATCCTGATCATAGGACTCTCCATCCAGCGCCGGGAAATCCAACCATAAAACTGAAATTTTTCCATTATCTGTGTTCTGAGGAGTTGCGTTCAGGGAAAAAGTTGGAGGTAAAATATTGTCATGAATTCCAATCCAATCTAATTGAGCGGTGTCCCATTGAAGTACAAATGACATCGCTGTAATGTCCGTCCAACCTTTTGCTAGAAAATCTAATGTGATTGTATCACCAGTACAAGCATTCGCATCAGTGAGATTAAAAATAAAGCCGCTGTCCATAGGAGGAACAGTATTATCAAAAAGCTCGACAGATCCGTCTGATGTAATAAGCGGAATGGTAGTTTGTCCTCCTTGTCCATCACTTTGCAAGGCATTTTCAGGAGAAAGGCTACTTGTAAATTCGACAGGACTAACTTCACCATCAGTACCAACTCCATTAAAACAGACTTGATAAATAATTGTGCTATCCATTAAGGAGATGGAATCTGTTCCAAAATTTGGAGATAACCAACTTACGGTCAAAGCACCAGTATCCACCAACATTGGAGAACTGTTAATGCTTCCAGCAATGTCTCCCCCAAAGAAATTATTAGGATCCAGTATGGTATCAAATTCAATTATTGTTTCATCCCATTCCATTGTATAAGCAAGAGAAAGCATATCGTCAAAATCATTAACTCGCACATCTACACAAGTATCTCCTCCTATTGCACAAAGTTCGTCTGAAGCATAAACAGAAACAGCTGCTTGAGAATTTCCGATGATTGAAACGACACCCGAAAGAGAACCAACTTCTAGTTCCATCTGAGTAGAATCTTGAGCTGCAAATACTGTCTGCGCACTATTTATATGTACAGAGTCTTGTTGTCCACCAGCACCTAAGGCAGTGAAACAAACTTCGTAAATGGTAGATTCATCTGCCAAGGTAATTCCATCAGGATCCTGCTGAGAATCAACCGTCCAAAACATATTGATCAATCCGTTACCTGCATTATTAGTTGAGAAATTTCCAAGAGCCAGGTTAGACAACGTAATATTTGAAATGGAATCAAATTGTAATGTATCAGGATTAAATTCCATTGTGTAAGAAAATCCAACAATGTTATCAAAACCACAAACGGCTATATCCAAACAAGTTTGCGCTCCGGTCATGATGGAATCTGAAGAAACAAATATTCCAAATTCTGTGAAAGAAGAACAAGGATCATTCGGATTTGGAGGAGGCATACTAGGATCATTGATTGTAATCACCGAACCTACATCTGTCATTGGCACCGTATTCAAGGCTGCATCGACATATTCAAAAGCTTGGAAATCACTATTAAAATCCACAGTGTCGATACCTGCCGAAATGGCTTTAAATCTGATATCATACATAACTGTATCTGGAGGTGTTAAAGTAACACCTGAACCAAAGTCAAACCAAAGTAATTGCAAATCTCCAGTAGCAATCTGATTGTCAATAAAACTACAGATAGATGCTCCACAATCTGGAGGAGTAAGTCCTGGAAATTGAATATCATTTGCAGGAACATCAATGAATTCCAATAGGTTTGGATTAAAATCGATGGTTCCACTAAACCCAAGGATACTATTAAAATTAGTGGCTGAAACTGTGAGTGTAAAGGTATCACCAACTTCGACAGTTTGGAACGAAGGAAAATGCTCCATGGAAGTCGTTTGACTTTGAGCATATGGCAAACAGATCATTAAAGCTCCAAATGAAGCTACTAGATAACTAAAAATTCTACCCATGGTTCTTGGAAATTGTGGGATGTTAGTTAATATGTTTAATTCTATAATTATTTTATAAACTCTACTTTTTGTGTGTGAACAAAATCAGCCGTACGCATTTGAACAAAGTAACTTCCGTTTACCGGAAAAATTTGCTGTTCTAGAGTTATACTTTGTTGTCCAGGCGTGTAGCTGGCAGACTTATAAAATATCTTTTTTCCAATCGCATCAAAAACGGACCACTCCACTTCAGATGAATTAGGTAAATAAAAATCAATTGATGTTATTTCGTCAAAAGGATTTGGCGAAATGGATGAAACGTTCCAACCAAAATCTTCTGGATTAGAAGTAGAGTTGGTTCCATTTACAGCTAAGAAGCCATTGTTAATGATCAAGGGAATCGGTCCAGACGTATTTGCATCTCCAGCTAATACAGGCATAGGATCATCTGTGAAAGCCAATGCTGACGTATCACCAGGATTTCCAATCACTTTAAATTTGACCTGCATAAAATGATCTTCGTCTTCAAGTGAAAATCCTACAAGCGAAAGATCTGCCCATGCGCAAACAAAATATCCGTTTTCTACTTTTGACGTATTCAAATGTAGATCAGGATTAAATTCAGGGAATCTGATGTCTAAAATTTCAACAAATTCTAAGACACTGGAATCCCAAGCGAAAGTAAACTGAGTTGCTATAATCTGATCGTAATCTTTGACTTCGAAATCTACTATGATCTCTTCTTCCAAATCAGCGGTGAGTTCTGGCATAGTAAAGGCAAGTTGTGCCTTAACAGGCACAACTAACCAAATTAGCAAAGCAAAATATAACAGTACAGTTCTCTGCATGTAATAACAATTGGTTTAGGGCTCGGTTAAAAAATTAAGGTTATGGAAATCCAATGAGACAATGATCAGCAGGATTGTAAATCCTGTTAATTTAACTGTACTAGAGTTAGTAACAGTCCTGTTCATGGGATGACCAAAGACCTACTGTATCAGTAAAATCCGTAGCCTAAAATCGTTCTACGCAGTAATAGAACCAAAGGTCCATTTTCTGCATATAAATATTCAATATTTTTTAACGGTTAACAGCTGAAATTCTCGAGTGCAATCAGTGTGGCAAGAAGTGCCAACGGGAGAGAGATATTTCAGTTCATGGGATGTTTTCCGTAAGTTTTGTTTTACAAAGGTTGTTCAAGCCTCCTTATGAAGCAAAGATAACGGGATTCATCCGTAATTCACTACCCTAAATCAGGTAAATTTATTGATTCACAAAAGTCTTCTGGAGAACTAGAAAAACAAAAAAGAGTTGTAAACAACTGCTTTTCAGCAAATTACTTACAACTCTTTGAATTACTAACTAACTAGTCTTTACTACACAAGACTATTGTCATAAGCGAGTTTGATCAGGCCAGCCGTGTTGCTAACTCCTAATTTTCGCATGATGTTCTTTCTGTGTACAGATACTGTCTGATCTGAAATATAAAGTTCCTTAGCTATTTCTTTATTACTGAGTGCTTGAGTAATCAATCTTAAGATTTCGATCTCTCTTTTGGTCAGGTTATATTTTTGAATAAAACGATCTTCATAGGGAGAAACTGACCTTGCCAATACTTGGCCACTAGTTGTAATCAATTCTTCATTCAATTTCACTCCAACACCCAAATGTGTTCTTCCTGACATCACTTCATGAATGCCTTTTAGAAGCCCCTCTTTTCCTTCATTTTTTAGAATATATCCATCTGAACCAGATTTAAATGCAGCTTTAACGATTTTTGGTTCATCGTACATTGTCAGCGTTAAAATCTTTAAATCACGATTATTCTTTCGAATATCTTTCAATACATCCAAACCATCCCTCCCGGGCATGTTTAAATCTAATACCAAAAAATCAGGATTGTAAAGTTTAAGCTTATCCATCAATTCATCGCCATCATGCGCCAATGAAACGATATCAAACTCATATAAGTCCGAATCTCTTAAAATAGAAGAAAGACCTGTGATAAATAAGTGATGATCGTCTGCGATAATTGTTCTAATCTGTTCCATGTCCTTGGGTTGCGTAGGCATTTGCATGCACTACTGAGTTATTCTTCAAAAGGAATTGCACTCTTATCATTGCAAAATAAGTGCCAGACCCCTTGAACTGATATGATTCAATGCTTAGCTCATATTTGAAACGAGCAAAATAAATTGGTTAAACGATTCTAGAACTGCTTTAAAATTTGACTTCAAAAAGATAATTTTGAAACCAATTATGTCTTTGGTGCGGGGTTTCTACCCCATTTAGGGTAAATATAAGAAGCTTTTCCGAAGTTCCATAAATTGAATAATTCGTCTTTTCTTTGTCGCTATGATTAGCTATCTGATTTTTCGGATTTTCCAAAGTTTTCTCGCAATGCTGCCGCTTAAAGGAGTGTATCTGATTTCGGATTTAATGGCTTGGGTATTACAACACCTTATTGGATACAGAAAGTCAACCATAGAAAATAACCTTCGATTAGCTTTCCCAGATCTAACTCAAGACATCCTAAAAAAAACAATAAAAGAAAGCTATCGCAATCTTGCCGATACCAGTTTGGAATCCTTAATCGGAACCTCATTTTCTTCAAAATCCTTGAAAGAGAAAATGCACTTTATTAATCCTGAAATTATTCCAGACAGCAAACATGCATTATTAATTGGTGGCCATCAAGGTAATTGGGAATGGGGAGGATTAGCAGTAAGTCTATGGTTTTCTCAAAAAGTGGTTGGCGTTTATAAACCTTTACATCAAAAAAGAATAGATCAGTATTTCAAGGAGCAAAGGAAAAAATGGGGACTGCGACTTTTGTCTATGAGGGAAACTTTCAAATTTTTGAAAGAAGATAGTGAACCTTGTTTACTGGTTTTAATTGCTGATCAAAGTCCAGGAAATGGTAAAACGTCTATATGGACTAATTTTTTCAATCAGCCTGCGGCCTTTAATGTAGGGCCAGAAAAGATTTCAAGAGAGAAAAATTGGCCGGTTTACTTTTATTCCGTTAAAAGAGTAGCACGAGGAAAATATGAAGTACAATTCGAGTTATTGGAAAAAAATCCGAAGGAATCTCCTCGAGGTCAAATCACCATGAAATTCCGGGATGCACTTGAAAAAACAATTAAGGAACAACCCCAAGATTGGCTTTGGTCACACAAACGCTGGAAAAAAGAAAAACCAGCAGATATTCCTTTATTCAAGTAATTTAAATTGCGGCTGCTAATTTAACTCCTTGTTCTATCGCTCTTTTAGCATCTAACTCTCCGGCTTCATCTGCTCCTCCAATAAGATGAACTTTAATTCCAAGTTCCTTTAAAGGATCAAATAAATCTTTTAGCGAAACTTGACCAGCACAGATCACTATATTGTCTACTTCCAGCAGCGTGGGCTTACCATTTACCGAAATATGTAGACCTTTGTCATCAATCTTTTCATAGGCTACTGATCCTATCATTTTGACCTTCTTCATTTTAAGCGTTGACCGGTGTATCCATCCTGTCGTCTTACCAAGTTTTGCCCCAAGTTTTCCACCTTTTCGCTGTAATAAAAAGAGTTCTCGTAATGGCTCAGTGGATTTAGGCTGAACAATACCTCCAGGCGTTTTCAAGTCCTTATCAATTCCCCATTCTTCCATAAAATGATCAAGCTCAGGCTCGGCATCAGGATGCTCTACAGAAAGAAACTCGGCCACATCAAACCCTATTCCACCAGCACCAATTAATGCAGCAGATTTTCCAACTTTTGCATTGTTCCGCAGGACATCTATATAACTCAATACTTTCGGATGATCAATTCCTGGAATAGACAACTTCCTTGGCGTAACTCCAGTCGCAATAATAACTTCGTCAAATTTTTCGCTAACTGCAGTATCCTGATCAAAGGTTGTATTTAATTTGAGTTCTACCTTATGAAGTTTTAGTTGTTCTCTGAAATATCTTATGGTTTCATTGAATTCGAATTTTCCCGGAATTCTTTTCGCCATATTGAACTGGCCTCCGATACGATCAGCTTTTTCAAACAAAGTCACTTGATGTCCTCGCTCAGCAGCCACAGCAGCACAAGAAAGACCAGCAGGTCCAGCACCTACCACCGCAATTCTTTTCGGTACTTCAGTTGGTACATAGTTCAGCTCCGTTTCGTGACAAGCTCTTGGATTTACTAGACAAGAACTTGTCTTATTTTCAAATACATGATCTAAACAAGCTTGATTGCATCCAATGCAAGTATTGATTAAGTGTGCTTGATCATTCTTTGCTTTTTCTACAAACTTCGCATCGGCTAAAAAAGGCCTTGCCATTGAAATCATATTAGCATGCCCGTCTGCAATTATTTTTTCTGCGACCTCTGGGGTATTAATTCTATTGGTGGTAATCAATGGAATATTGACTTGTCCCATCATCTTTTTTGTTACCCAACTGAAACCTCCTCTTGGCACCATAGTCGCAATCGTCGGTATTCTAGCTTCATGCCATCCGATTCCAGTATTTATGATTGTTGCTCCGGCTTCCTCTATTCGTTTAGCTAATTCTATAACTTCTTCCCAACTTGATCCTTCATGAACCAAGTCCAACATAGATAGTCTATAAATGATAATAAAATTAGGTCCCACTTTCTCTCTAACGGCCTTTACTATTTCGATAGGAAAACGAATACGATTCTGATAAGAACCACCGTAATCATCTTTTCTTTTGTTAGTCTTTCTAGAAATAAATTGGTTAATCAAATATCCTTCAGAGCCCATCACTTCTACCCCATCGTATCCTGCGTCTTGGGCTAAACCAGCAGTTTTTGCAAAAGCCTTAATGGTATTTCTGATTCCTCTTGAGCTTAATTTCCAAGGTTTAAATGGACTGATAGGCGACTTCAATGCCGAGGGAGCAACGGCTAGCGGATGGTAACCATATCGACCAGAATGCAAAATTTGCATACAAATCTTTCCATCATTTTCGTGTACCGCTTTAGTCACTATTTGGTGTTCTCGAACTTCTGATGAAGTAGTCAACTTGGCTGCTAGTGGTCCGACCCAGCCAGCTCGATTTGGAGCAATTCCCCCGGTAACAATCAATCCAACATCTCCAGCTGCTCTTTCGCCGTAGTATGCAGCCATTTTCTCAAATCCGTTCTTAGTTTCTTCAAGTCCTGTGTGCATAGAGCCCATCAAAACTCTGTTTTTGAGCGTTGTAAACCCTAAATCCAAAGGAGCAAATAAATGAGGATATGGATGATTTGACATAAAAAAAGTGCGTATTACTGGTTAATGACTTCGCCAATAATACGCACTATTTTACAACTTTGCAGCTGTATTAGATCTTATCTTATCGCAATCATTCGTTGAGTGATTGCTTGTTGATCATTTGAAATCCTATAATACAATAATCCACTTTGATCTATATCAGAAGTTTGCAGTTCAAGCTTATTTAAGCCTTTTTCGTAAGGCAATTCATTTCTGTAAAGAATTTGTCCATTTGCGGAGAAAACTTCGATAGCAGTTACACCTTGGTCTGCCTGGAACCAATTCAAAGTAGTCATCTCATTAAAAGGATTTGGAACATTCTGGTAAACCATTAAACTCTCGCTCGCAATCGGTCCATCTTGAAAATTCAAGAAGTAATCTTTTTCATTAAACCCAGCATCAACAATCGTGTTGGAAATTGATGCATCATTCAACTCAATATTTTCACTCAATGTGCCGGCTTGTTTCGCTTCGAAAATAATTTGAATAGGTTGATCTTGAATTAAACTAGCTTGAAACCAACTCATTGAAATTGAATTATCTTCCACCTTTGACATCAAACCTTTCATTTCAGAAAGTCCGACAAATTCCAAATTCGTTTGGTCAAAATCAACAGAAAGTTGCACACCATATAGAGAAGCAATCAATTCTTTAGAAATCTCAAAAACTACTTGCTCTCCTTGCTCAAAATTTTGATTGTTAATATTTAATGCGATTGGCAGTTCACGATTATCAGCTCCTCCATCGAGATCTGATGTTGCATCCTGCGTAAAATCTCCCACCTTAAATGCCGTCCAATCTGTTGACACATCTCCTTCCAGCAAACCTAATGATTCTACTGGATGTGCATATGCAGGAAAAGCAGGAGTTGCGCTATTTACAAGACTGGTTGGTACCACTCTCCATGACGGAACTTCATTTGGAAATTCACTGGTATAGAACAAATTCAATCTTTGTATTTCTATCAAATCAAAAACGGATAGTTCAAAATCTCCATCTACATCTCCAGCTGCTAATTGAATTGGAGCAGCTTGTGGATCAAGGCCAATAATCTGTCTTGCTATTTTAATCAAATCTAAGTTTGAAACTCCGTTTCGAAAGTCATTTGTCGTTCTTTCAGCACTTACTTTGTAGTAATTACAAGTGTTCAAAGGTTGAAAAGCAAAAGCTCCACTAGCATCAGTACTAACTGATTCTAACGGCGCTAAATCTTTATCAATAGCTGAAAAAGTAACATCAGCGACTAGATCACCATCAATGTTTTTCACCAATCCATCAACAACTCCTGAAGGATTTGCTGCACTGCAAATATCATTATGGTCTTCAGCTAAAAACACATTATCCTGCATCAATGTAATGCCTGTATTCCTCATAATGACCTCCTTAAAGGTTGTTCCTTGGATTACCATTTTGTCATAAACGGAAAAGGCTGGATCATTTTGATAGTAGAATCTATCTGCATCTCGGAGTGCTTGAAATTGTTGAACCATTATTTCCATAATGGATTCTCCGAACAAGGCATCCGCCATTGGTTCTTCTGAAAGCATTCCAACCCAAGCATCGATTTCATTAATATTAGTGTATGCTGCAGCAAGTGCATCTGTAGATTCTGTATCAGAATTGATGTCAGAAAAATCATTAAAAATTGGAAGACCGAGATCCGATCTTAAAGTATTTAAATCTGGAAGTCCTCTTTCTCTACCTCTATTAATATTAATTGCTGCGAGATCCAATCCACCAGCTCCCGGAGGTCCAAAAAGAAAATTTCTAACATCATCAATTAGCTTGCAATCCATGGCTTGTTCCACTTGTACTGCCATTCCCTTGAAAAAAGGATCCAAACCTGTGCTTTCAACAATGTCCGGATTAAAAAATGCTTGAGCCAAAGTTAGATTCCCACTAGGGATAACATTTCCATCAGCATCAAGTCTTTGAATGGTTCCATTCAACAAAGTATGACCTAATCGAAATGCTGCTGCGGAAAAAATATTTGATATACTTCCGTCAACACTACTATCGTATCCAGCATAATCTGGCAAATGGACTCCCATCGCTGGAAGCCATTCTTCAAAAACAATGGCTTGATAAATTCCTACAGTCCATCTTCTGGCCTCTTGAAATATTTCTTCATCTGTCCAATCTGGATGATCTTGAATTAAAACATCACACATTCTATTGTGCTCTCTAACAAATACAGTGTGGCAGGCATTCAATAATGGCTGTTCGTTTGCTCTAGCATCTCCAGCAACAAATAATCTTGAAGCAATTCCAACGGCATCATCCATATGAGGGGCATTGGGATCTACAGGATCTCCTTTTTCGCCGGTTGTTGTATTCCATGGAAGTAAATCTCCAGTAGAAGTTTTCATTTTTCCATCAGCAAAAGATCTAAGCCAATCAGCAGTTTCTTGAGATGAACCATAAATGTTAGAACCGTCCAACCAATGTGTAAGTTCATTCAAGTGACCTCTCGGATTTGAAGTATTGGTTCCGGTTCCAGGAGCCGGCATATTTCTAAACATTGGAATCATAACATTTGGAATGATTCCTCCTGGATTAAAGTGCGGATCATCAAAGTCAACTGGAATTAAAGCTGGCTCTGTCGGGTTCTCGAAAACTGCCACAACATCATGGTCTATGAATTGTCCAAAAGTCCACAAGAAGTCACTCAGCCCCATATGGTCGCTTATCGCTACATCTTGGGCAAACAAAGCATTTGACAAAATTCGCGGATTTGGACGGGTTTGACCACCTGGAGTGGATATTCCATCTCCATATCCGTTGGACATCAGCCTGGAAAGACTAGTTCCAGCTTGGCCCATAGTAGGATTTGAGATGTTATTTCCAGAACCATCGAAGGATCTATTTTCCTGAGCTGTTAGTGAAAAGGAAATACAGATGGAAATTATAAAGACGACAATGTGCTTAGAGTACATAGGATGTTCACAGATTATAAGAAGTCAAGAGGCTAAACCTCAATTGATACAGGGATGTCTTTTCGGTCTTAGGATGAATCAAAAATAGGCATTCTAGCGGACAAATGTTGTTGAAAATCAGCCAGCACTGAATGTTTAAACGAAAATTAACCGAAATGGGTTAGATGATATATATCTGCCTACTTTTATGCAACCAAGGACAATAGATACGTTCAACTAAGAGAATTATTCATTTTTAGTGGGCAAATACAGCTTTTTCATACTCTCAATTTTACTATGTGCATCGGTTGAAGCACAAGTAGACACGCTATCTTTGTCCAAAACTCTTAAGATCAAAATCTCGGACCTCCCCAAAAAATTAGATAGCCTGCCAGTCTACCCAAGCTCAATTGAATATTTTCTAGATGGTGAAGTCTTAAAATCAACACTATTCTCTTATGAATTTGGCAAATTATCTTTGAGCGATGAAGGGAAAAAACGATTTGAAACATCAGATCTCATAGAAGTTCATTACCAGACGCTGAGTGCGAACCTTGGGATCGGTCTACAACGAATAAATCCAAGCAAAATACAGAAGGGAGATGAACAAGAATTTATAGCCTTTGATTTCACCCCATCAGCTCCACAGTCTGGCTTGATAGATATGAAGGGATTAAATTATGAAGGAAGTTTTTCCAGAGGGGTTTCTTTTGGTAATGCACAAAACTTAGTTCTGAATTCCAATTTTAATCTGCGATTTGGAGGAATTGTTGGAGACGATTTAGAAATTACTGCTGCGATATCTGATCAAAACATTCCGTTACAGCCAGAAGGCAATACACAGCAACTTCAGGACTTTGACAAGGTCTTTATGGAGATAAAAAAAGACGATTGGAAATTAATTGCTGGAGACTATGAGCTGAATAGACCCAAAGGATATTTTCAGAATTATTTCAAAAAATTGCAAGGAGCAAATGTAAGTCAATCTTCTATTATTGGAGAAAAAACAAAATTGACATCTACTGCTGCAGCAGCGATTGCCAGAGGAAAATTTGCAAGGAACGTCATCACGCCGCTTGAAGGAAATCAAGGCCCCTACCGATTAAGAGGAAATCAAGGTGAACGTTTTTTGATTGTACTTTCCGGGACTGAAAAAGTGTACATTGATGGTGTCCTAATGAGTCGCGGATTGGAAAACGATTATACCATTGATTACAATCGCTCAGAAGTAACTTTCAGTCAAAAAAGGCTCATTACAAAAGATATCAGAATCATTGTTGAATTTGAATATTCCGATCAAAATTATTTAAGATCGGTGGTCGCCGCAAGCAGTCAATTTGAAACCGAAAAAGCCAATGTTTATTTAAATATTTATTCGGAACAGGATTCCAAACAAAGGGGAGCTGTTTTAGAATTAGATGATCAAGAAAAAGTAGCATTGAACACAGCAGGAGATCAGCAAAACCGAGCGAGCGTTTCCGGAATAGACACTATAGAAGCATTTAATGAATTTACAATTTCCTACAAACTGATAGATACCACATTTTGCAATGGATTAGATACACAATATCTTGCTTATTCTACAAATCCTGATTCAGCGCTTTACACTGCTAGATTTCTAAATATAGGCCAAGGAAATGGAAATTATATTCAAGATTTGAATACTGCGGCAAATGGAAGAGTTTATGTATTTGTTCCTCCAGATCCAATTACTTGTTTGCCTCAAGGAAGCTTTGAACCCATTAAATTATTGACAGCTCCTAATCTGCTTCAAATGGTCTCGTTGGGAGGTAATGTAAAGTTGGGAAACAATTTTAATTTATTTTCAGAAGCATCAATTTCTAAAAATGACCTAAATCGATTTTCTTCAGTAGATAGTGAAGATGATGTTGGTTTTGCTAATAAGACTGGGATTACTTTTGAGAAAAAACTGGGGGACAGCACCAGTTCTTGGCAAATGTTTTCCGAGGCCAGTTTAGAATATGTACAAGCGAATTTTAGAAGTCTAAACCCTTATAGATCAGCAGAATTTAACCGAGAATGGAACTTAACTTCCAACAATACTGGAGCAAGAAACGATACGACTTTCAATCAAAGATCTAATGAACAAATACCAGCCATTTCATTGGGAATTCGCAATGGCAATAAATTCAAATTGAGCTATCAATCAGAGGCCTTACTCCGCGAAAAATTTTACCAAGGTTTTAGACAAACGATAGATGGAAAAATCAAACAAAAAGGACTCATAGTTGACGCGAATTTGAGTTTTTTAACATCAGATGGGCTAAAAGAAAAGACAATATATGAACGCCCTACGGTAAACATTTCTCAAACTATTAAGAAATTAAATGATTTAAAAATTGGCGCATTTGGTCTAAGAGAGTGGAACCAAAGAAGGTTGGCAGATACTGATTCATTAGAACTGAATAGTTTTGGATTTAATGAATATAAACTTTTTATTGCATCCGAGGAAAAGGAAAAACTAGGTTACAGAATAAGTTATGGACAGCGCCAAGATTTCGCTGCATTGGGTAATGAATTGAGCCAGTCCACATTGGCCAACAATTTAGAATTATCTGGAAAATGGATGAGTGGAAAGACTTCTACCTTGAAATGGAATGCTCATATGCGGCAGTTGTTCATAAAGAATGAAAACTTGACAAATCTAGACCCAAAAAACACCCTATTGGGTCGTGTAGAACATCGCTTAAATTTACTAAAAGGAGCCTTCATAAACAGCTTGAATTATGAAATAGGATCTGGTCAAGAACCCTTGGTAGAGTATCGATATTTGGAAGTACAACCCGGAGAGGGAATTTACTTTTGGGATCCAGTAGAATCTGATTTTAATGGAGATAATGTTCCGCAAATAGATGAGATACAAGAAGCACCATTACAGGGTCAAGGAAACGTCCAGCGCATCTCATTATTTACAGATGAATTCATTCAAACGAACAATAATCGGCTAAATCTAAATTTGAGATTTGACCCAAGGAGATTGTGGAACAAAAGGAAAGGGTTTCTTAAAGGTCTTTCTAAATTCTCAATTCAATCCAACCTTCAGATTGATCGAAAGATCAAAGAATCTCCAGGTGTCCAAGTATGGAATCCATTTCAACTGGCTATTCCAGACAGCAGTTTGGTTACGCTAAATCTAAGTACTCAACATACACTTTTCTATAGACCACTTGGAACCAAATTGGATGTTCGAGTTGGACAAAGACAACGGGGCGGAAGAACTTTATTAACAACAGGGTTTGATGCTCGCGATACCCAGTCTTGGTTTACACGAATTCGTTGGAATTTAAATGCCAAATTCTCTGCAGGATTGGAGAGTAGCATTGACGAAGATTCTCGAGATGTAGAATTTTTTAATCGTCAAGATTATGATATTCAATCCTACTTAGTAGAGCCCAACTTCACTTATCGACCTAATGCAGATTTGAGAATCATATTAGGATATCTTTATAAAAACTCTCAAAATGCTCAAATCTTGGGCGGGGAATCAGCAGAACAGCAGGATTTAAATCTTGAAGTCACCTTTAACCAAAGCAGTAAAACCTCCATTCGACTTAAGACTACAGCAGCAGTAATCAACTATTCAGGAGCACCAAGAACACCTTTAGAGTTGGTTATTCTAGATGGGCTAAAGGATGGCCAAAACTACCTCTGGGAACTCAGTTTGAATCGAAATCTGACTGAAAACATCTTGATGACCGTTAATTATAATGGCAGAAAAACAGGTTCTTCGAATATCGTTCATATTGGAACCGTCCAAATAGGAGCTAGATTCTAGTAAAATACCAGGACTAGTCAATCCAAAAAGGCAGATTTTCTTCCAAGAATTGCAGTTAAAAGACTTCTGGGCGCTCCAATGAATACAAAGCTTCTGTTATATTTGTAACAACTGTCTTATCTGAAGCGATTTGACATTATCTTATAATTGAATCTTAAAAATATCACATGCGATTAATTATTTCGGGACTGTTCTGCATGCTTGTCAGCCTAAGCGTAAATGCACAGTCTTTTTTTAAGCCAGCAAATGAATCGAATATCCCCGCAGCTGTAAAGTCTGGAGATCGAGGAATTGTGCCCCAACAATATTTAAACTTTAGCAATGACCATAAGGGATTATTATCCTTTTTGGAAAAAGAACTAACACTTGAAAATATCGGAGCTAGTGTAACGATGGAATTTCCAGTGGCTGCCAATGAGCTGAAGACTTTTACAATCACAAGAAAAAACAATTTCCATCCTACGCTTGCTGCAAAATATCCAGCTATCGGAGCTTATCAAGGGATATCGACTGATGGGGAAAGTTACGTGAGTTTCACTTCTTCGCCTTGGAATTTCTTAGCTGAGATTAAGCATGAAGGATTTACTTCATATCTACAACCTTATGCGGCTGGTAATTATGATCATTTGATTCTATTTAAAAAAGTAGAGTATTTACCGGATGGTGGAATCGATTTCTTCTGTGGACATGAGCATTCTAAGATTCACAATCACGATAATGCTACCGAAGAATTACAACAAATCATAGCAGAATATAGAGAAAAAGCAGGTGAACCAGTAGAGCTAAGAACTTACAGAATTGCAGTAGCTGCAGTAGCTGAATTTACAGCAGTTAACAACGGAGTTAGTGGATCCTTAGCAAAGATAAATGAAGCTTTAAATCTATTAAATGGAATCTACAATAGAGAAATGGCTGTTCAATTTGAATTGATTGCGGACAACGATCAGCTCATTTATACGGATCAAAGTACAGATCCATATCTTTCAGTTGCGGATGGCGGAGGTCTTTTGCCACAGAATCAATTAAATCTTGACAATACGATTGGAACTGCAGCTTATGACATTGGTCATGTATTTACAAGAGGATGCAGTAATGGATTGGGAGGAATAGCTGCCTTGGCATCAGTTTGCAACTCTAACAACAAGGGGCGAGGTGTGACTTGTCACTTCTCCAGTAATATTGCGACCATGGTCAACAGTGTAATGTCCCATGAAATTGGACATAGTTTTGGATCACCCCATTCTTGGAATAGATGTATCCCTTCTATTGATCAATTGGCTCCAGGAAATGCCTATGAGCCTGGATCTGGAACTACGATTATGTCTTATGCAGGATCTTGTGATAGTGATAATGTCTTTAACACGAACGATGATTATTTCCACGTAGGTAGCTTGGATCGAATGTATGCTTACAGAGACGGAGCGGGAGCATGTGGAACAGTAAGTGATGCCAACTCTGCACCAGATATTGATATTGTATCTGAAGGTGGCGTTACTATTCCAATGATGACTCCATTCAAATTAGTGGCTTCGGCGACAGATATGGAAAATCACGGTCTAACCTATTGCTGGGAACAATATGATCTTGGTCCTTCAGCTCCGCTTGGAGCTCCAGTTGGAAATGGACCTTCATTTCGTTCTTTCCCTCCAACTTCTTCTGCTGAGCGTGTATTTCCAAGATGGTCCAATATTTTGGCCGGCTCTTCAACTAATGTGGAGGTATTGGCGACTTACACAAGAGAATATAATTTCAGAGTTACAGTAAGAGATGATTATTTACCCGCAGGTGGAGTAGCTTGGGAACAAATTTCTTTTTCTTGTACTGAAGATGCTGGGGCGTTTAAAGTAACTGGACCAACAGCTGCTGCTGCTTGGGAAGAAGGCACGGTACAAACTGTAACTTGGGATGTGAGCAATACTGATCAAATGCCAGTAAATTGTCAAGCAGTTAATATTTGGTTGTCAACTAGTGGAGCAAACTTTGATACCCCTTTAGCGATGAATGTTCCAAACACAGGTTCGGCTGATGTAATTGTTCCGGGAGTTGGAAATGCTAGTGGTAGAATTATGGTAGAAGCTGCAGATAATATATTCTTCAATGTTAATGCTGGAACTTTCAATATTTCCGAGGCTTCTTCACCAGGAATTAGTTTAGGATTCTTAAATATCAATGAACAAGTTTGTTTGCCGGGAACAGTAGAATTACCAATTGAAAATACTGCCATCCAGGGCTACAATAATATGATCACTTACGATGTGACTGGCCTTCCTTCAGGCGCTACGGCTACTTTTTCGCAGAATCCAGTTATGCCTGGAACTGCTGTTACACTGACTTTAGACTTTCCAGTTACTACTCCCAATGACCTTTATAATTTGGAATTGACTGCTGCAGGTGATGGAATAACGACATTGACACGCCCGTTTTCTGTTAATGCTTTAGGTTTAGACTTTTCTGCTTTAGCATTGACTAGCCCGACAAACTCAGCAACTGGAATTGCTGAGGTTCCAACTTTAGAATGGACAATGTTAAATAATGCAAATACTTATGACGTCCAGATTTCAAGTAATCCCGCTTTTGATTCTGGGAATACTTTTGAAGGTTTAGGGATAACTCAAAACAACTACTCGCCATCTCAAGCTTTGATGAAGAACACATTGTATTATTGGAGGGTCAGAGCTTCCAATGCTTGCGCTGATGGCGAATGGTCTGATGTGTTTGTTTTTCACACTGTAAATTTTGCTTGTATTCCTTACGTGAATGAAAATCTTGGTTTCGCAATTCCTCAAAATATGGGAACTGTTACAAATGTTTTCAGCATTGCTCAAGGTGGAACAATAAATGATTTGGACGTGACCTCAATAGACCTAGACTACCAGCCTATGAATTTCATGAAGATAGAATTGGAAAGTCCAGCGGGAACCAAGGAAACGTTGTACGAAAAGAACTGTGGCGGGAATAAGTTGAAAATTGGATTTAATGATGAATCTCCCGATGATATTTTATGTCCTCCGACTGATGAAGGTCTTTACAAGCCGGTTGGAACCTTAAGCAGTTTCACTGGAGAAAATACTCAAGGAGATTGGAAGCTAATTTTAACTTCTGATTTTGATGCTTTTGATCCAGGCACATTGAATGCTTGGGAATTGCAAGTTTGTAGTGACTTTACACCTATTGCTCCGATGCTCGTTGAGAACAATACATTAGATGTTAAAACCGGTGATGCCCAATGGATCGAGGATCTACAATTAAAGTGTACTGATGGCGACAATACAGCTGCTGAATTGGTTTATACTTTAGTGACCGTCCCTGAATTTGGAGATGTTGAATTGGACGGAGCTAAAGTTCCAGTAGGTGGAACATTTACACAGTCAAATATCAATAGTGTATCTGTTTTGTACAACCATACTGGTAGCACAGAAGTTGAAGACTCATTTGTGTTTACGGTTACAGATGGGGCAGGAGGCTTTGTTGGACCAGCAGTATTTAACATTTCTGTAGCTGATAACAATCCTACTTTAGGAATTGAGCAATTGGCAGTCGAAGCCTTTGTACTTTATCCTAATCCAGCATCCGAACAATTATGGATAAATACCGAAGCGTCTTTTGCTAATAGAACATTATCTGTGGTAGATATCCAAGGACGAATTTTGAGTCAACATGACTGGAAATCATCAAATAGCATGATGATTCCGACCAATGATTTAACTAATGGAATCTACTATTTGCGAATCCAAGAAGAAAATAAAGTTGGAACATTGAAATTCACTGTCTTAAAGTAGTGTTAAAAGGACGTTTAGAATACATTTTCGACAAGAGCCCCCGTAGTAATCGACGGGGGCTCTTTTATTGTGACGATCTAGGTGTTATATTTGTCATGTCTCCAAAATCTAAATATTAACAATTACATATGAGATTTTTAGCTTTCCTATTCTGCCTATCATTTCTAAGTACTTCTACTGAAGCCCAAAAAATTCAATTTTGGAATGATGTTGAAAAAAGTGCTGTCCCATTAGAAATTGCAAATCAACAAAACATTGTCCCAAATGAATTTCGAGCTGTAAAGTTCAATTTTAAAGAACTTAGTTCTTATTTGGCTCAAGCGCCATTAGAAAGTGTTGGTGGAATAAATCCTGATGCTATTGAATTAATGATTCCCTATCCAGACGGAAGCAACAAGAAATTCTTAGTTGTGGAGTCTCCGAGTATGGAGGCTGGTCTAAGCGCCAAATATCCATCGATCAAGTCTTACTATGGATATAATGAAAAAGAAAAGTTTCGTAGAATTAGACTCGTGGTTAGTCCTATAGGAATACATGGGGTCATAGACAATCCTGAGGGTCAAGTTTATTTAGATCCTTATTTCACCTATGAAAAAGAGTATGTACAATCGTACTATACAAAAGATTTTCAACCAGATTTGTCAGGAACTAATGCTTTAGCCTGTGGAACAAAACCTCAGGATATAAGAGATGAAATAGAACAACAAACGATTAATTTAGAAACTCAGCAGGCTAAGAGTGGAACTGGCGAGATTGTGATACAAAGAACGTATAGAGCAGCAATAGCAGCTACTGGAGAATGGACATCTTCTTATTTCAATAGTAGTGTTGAAGAAGGGCTAGCAGGAATTGTTGTATCTGTTGCGAGGGTTAATAGTATTTGGGAAAGAGACATTAGCGCTAGAATCATATTAATAGACGATAATGATCTTTTAATTCATACAGATCCAGCGCTAGATCCATATAGCGGAACAAATAATGGAGGAACGCTTTTAGGTCAAAACACCGATGTAATTAACAGTATTTTAAATCTTGCTAGTTATGACATTGGACATGTATACAATGATGGATGTAATGTTGGTGGAATTGCAAGTTTGTCATCGGTTTGTGGTCTTAACAAAGGAGCTGGAGTAACTTGTTTTTTCTCTGGGGCAATTGACTTTATATCTGCAGGAACAGTAGCTCATGAGATGGGTCATCAGATGAGTGCAAATCATACTTTTAATTCATGTCCTCAAAATGGACAAGATGACAATGTTAATTCAGGTACTGGATTTGAACCAGGAAGTGGATCAACAATTATGAGTTATAACGGAGGATGCGATAGTCCACAAAATATACCTGGTGGCCGACTTGATATTTATCATCCTGGAACTTTGGGCGAAATAAGAAATTTCTCGACTTCTACTGCAGGTCAATGTGCTAAGCAAATTATTTCATCTAATACTTCTCCTGACATTTCATTTCCCTATGAAGATGATTTTTACATTCCAATATCGACTCCATTTAAATTAGAAGTGGAAGCTTCTGATATCGATGATGATGTTCTACAATTTAATATAGAACAAATCAATTTTGGGAACCCTGCTACAATGGGACAACCAGTTGGGACTTCACCTTTGTTTCGGGTATTTTATCCTAATACTGACAACTACAGATATTTCCCAAGATTATCAGATGTAATCAATAACAATTCTAGAATTACTGAGGTATTACCAACGTATTCTAGAAACTTACTATTCAGAGGTGTAGCGAAGGACTATAATCCTGAAATTGGAGGAATTTCTTGGGATGACATTTCATTTGAGGCTACGGATGAGGCGGGACCATTTTTGGTATCCTATCCTAACTCTAGTGTAAATATTTCGGCTGGTAGTACACAAGAAATTACTTGGGATGTGGCCAACACTGATGGGGAATTGGTGAATTGTAAATCTGTGAACATTCTTTTATCGACAGATGGAGGACTATCTTTTCCAATTGTATTGGCTGAGGCGGCCTTCAATGACGGTAGTCAATCAGTTGTAATCCCAGACATCGTTACAAACCTTGCAAGAATAAAGATTGAGGCTGTAGGAAATATATTTTACGATATGTCAAACGCAAATTTCAATATTGAACCACCGACAGAACCTATTTACAATTTTACAGCATTTCCAGCATATCATAAGGCTTGTTTACCAAGCTCTCATAGTGTTGAATTAAATTCACTTTCACTACTCAATTATGATAGCCCAATAACTTTTTCTGTAATAGGTCTTCCTGCAGGAGCGATTGCAAATATGAGCAGTACTACGATTAATCCAGGTGACTTATTAACAGTAGAATTCAATATGGAGAATGTAGACCTTACAGAGGAAGTAGAAGTTGAGATTATGGGAATCAGTGAAAGTTTAGATACTGTAAGTCAATTTGTTTTATTTGATATCATTTCTAATAATTTTTCGGCAATAGAATTGACTGCACCTTCACAAAGTGCAGAAGGAGTCGAAGAGGCTCCTTTGTTTGAGTGGATTCCAAGTCAAAATGCAAATGAATATATCATAGAAGTTGCCTCTTCACCATCGTTTTCTCCACAAAGTATGTTAATTGTGGAAGAAGGTTTAATTGATCCAAATTACCAAGCATCCGTTTTACTTGGAAAGAATATTCCAATTTATTGGAGAATTGCTCCATTAAATGAATGTGGTCAAGGACCATGGTCGAGTATAAATGTATTTCATACTGAAACTTTTGCTTGTAATGCGGTAGGTGATGATGGATTGAATACAATTATTCCGATCAGTCAAGGAGAAATTTCTCATACTATTACATTCTTTGAAGATGGAATGATCAATGATTTTAACATTTCTAACTTAGATATTCTTTACTCTCCAGTCACTTACTTAGATATTAGTATTACTGGACCTCAAGGAGACAAAGTTGAATTGATGAGCGGAATATGCGGTGGAACTTCAGCTGTTAAAATCGGTTTTGACAATGACTCCCCTACTGAAATTCCTTGCCCACCGATCACAGGAATGAGCCATAGACCAGTTGGAGACTTGAGTGTATTCAACGGTCAAAATGTAAAAGGAGATTGGGTATTAACAGTGAAGACTAATGGTGATGCTTTTGATCCAGGAAAATTACGGGCGGTAGAATTAGAAGTTTGTGCGGAGTTCACTCCTGCGGGACCAGTACTAATAAACAACAATGTTTTGGAAGTCCAACCTAATTCAGGACAGACTTTCGAACCTTCTTATTTATTAGCAGAAGATGACAACAATACACCAATTGAAATCATCTACACGCTTATTGAAGGATTGAACCACGGAGAGTTAAGATTGAATGGAGTGGTAATGGAAAATGGAGATCAGTTTTCTCAAACCAATATCAATCAAGGCGTATTGCGTTATTATCACAATGGCAATGATGCAACCGACGACTCTTTTTTCTTTACGGTTATAGATGGAGAAGGAGGATTTATAGGGAAAACAGAATTTTTAATTGATATAGATCCAAATAATCCGGCACTTGGAACCTCAGATTTTGAATTGGTGAAGCTTTCCATTTTTCCTAATCCAGCGGACCAATCTGTGACCATTGACTTCCCTGATACGGAAAGCCATGCGGGATTACTCCAATTGGTAGATGTGCAAGGAAGAATAATTGAAAGTATGGATTTGGTTGCTGGTCAGAAACAGCAAATAATCAATACCTCTGCTATTTCTACTGGAGTTTACTTCGTGCAATGGATAAAGCAGGAAGCTATTATTGCTAGCCAAAAATTAATTATTCAACATTAGACCTAATTGATTTCAGCACCTTTTTTTAGATATAAAAAACCTTGAATTAAACCGCGTGTGATCATTAAAACTAAAAGGCTGAACCAAAGGCCATGATTCGAAAATTCTCTGGTAAAAAACCAGGCAACAACAAATATTAAGAAAGACAAGGCCATGCTATTCCGCATGGCCTTGCTTGCTGTAAGACCTATATAAATTCCATCCCAGATATAACTAGGAGTAGCAAACAATGGGAGTAATATCATCCAAAACATAAAATCTTTAGCTACAAGAATAACTTCTGTTTGATCCGTAAAGAGATGTAATAAAAAGTCACCGGAAAAACCGTAGACTAGAGCATAAACTAAAGCTCCTATCATCGACCAAATGAATGATTTGCGAATAGCTATTTTTAGCTGTTCCAAATTATTGGCTCCTTTATACTTTCCAACCAAAGCTTCGGCTGCATATGCAAATCCGTCTATTCCGTAGGACATCCAATTCAGGAATTGCATCAAAATCACATTGGCTGCAAGAATAGTTGCTCCGGCTACTGAAGACTGCCTATAAAAAAAGGCAAAGGAAGCAGTGAGAAAAAGTGTGCGAATAAAGATGTCTCGATTGACTGAAAAAAATTCTAACATTTCATTTTTAACCCAAAATAATTTTCTTTGAAAATGAATCTTTAGTTGGCCATATTTAAAAATTATCATAATTACAGCCAAAATTAACGCCGCATATTGGGCGATAACTGTTGCCCATGCCACGCCTTCAATTTCCCAATTCCATTGCCAGACTAGAAAAAAGCTTAAGGCAATGTTGATCAAATTTGCGAAGAGGGTAAAAATTAATGGGAAAATAGCGTTCTGCATTCCGAAGCACCAGCCATTTAATGTGACTAAAGCTAATGTTGCCGGTGCAGCCCAAACTCTTATGAAAAAATAATTAGCTACTAGTGATTCATTTGCTTCGGAAACACCCAGAATAGAAAAGCCAAGTGTAGCAATTGGCTTTTGTAACAACAACAGTAACAACCCTAATAAAACGGCAATCAAAACGGAACGAAGTAGGGTGTTCAATATTTTGGCTTTGTCATTCCCTCCAAAGGCTTGGGCCGTCATGCCAGTAGTTCCCATTCTCAAGAAACCTAAGTTCCAGTATAAAAAATTGAATAGAAGTGCCCCGAGACCAACAGCCCCAAGATGCATTTCCGAAAAGCGTCCCATTAGCGCAGTATCCACTGTACTAAGCAACGGAATTGATATATTGCTCAATACATTCGGTATGGCTAATCGAAGAATCTCCTTATTCATACCCCAAATGTAATTGGATGTCTTGAATTTACCACGATTCCTTATCTTTCGGCCTTGAATTGTCCAAATTACTTTTGATAAGGGCTATTTTGATAGAAAGGGGAACAAAATCATCTAATGCTAGAGAAAGTTAAAAAAGGTCTACTCATAGCTGCTCGAGAGAGTTGGTTATTCTTAAAGAGTACTATTTTTTTGAAAAATTTAGGAATTTTTCTAGTCTTAGCATTCCTAGGGATTTTCATTACAAAAATTTGGTTGAGTTATTATACCAATCATGGTCAAGCATTGAAGGTTCCAGATTTTATCCAGATGGACTTTGATGAAGCGGAAAAATTGGCCAATGATAAAAGCTTCGAATTGGTTGTATCAGATTCCGTTTTTTTACTGAATCAAGCTCCTCATCGTATCTTAGTACAAGATCCTCCAGCTGATTTCAAAGTAAAAGAGAATCGAAAAATCTATGTTACGGTTACCAAGAATATTCCAGATCTGGTGAAGGTGCCCAATTTACTTGCTGGAAATGATGACTACAAGCAATATTCACGCAAATTGGAGCGGATTGGAGTAAGTTCAAAAGTAGTCGATAGAAAATACAGCATTAAACTGCAAAGGAATACCATCCTTGAAATTAGATATGATGGTGAGAATATCACTGACAAAGTAGGTGGAGGATTTCAAGTTCCTATGGGTTCAACACTTGAATTCGTAGTAACAGACCGAGGCGGAGGAATGGTCGAGGTTCCTAATTTGATCTGCAAGTCCTATGATGCTGCAAAATTTTTGATTAAAAATTATGGTTTAAAGGTAGGTAATGTAACCGTAGGATCAAATGTGAAGGATCCAGAACAGGCCTATGTAAGTAAGCAAAACCCTTCCTATCGTCCAGGAGCCAAAATGGATATTGGAGCTACAATCGATGTAGAAATTGTAGGCACTTTACCGAAAAATTGTACAGGAGGAGACGATTACTCTAATGATTCCCAATAAGCACTTCAAATAGTCATAAAAATGAGGACCAAGACCGCTCTATATCAGCAACATATAGCATAAATTTGCGTTTTTCTACCAGATCTAGAACTATCACACAATATCATTTATGAGACTTTTTATTTTTGGCATATTGCTCTTCTGCCTACCAGCGTTTTCCTTTTGCCAAATGGAAATCGTTCCGTTGACCTACAATTCCCAAGTTTCTAAGGCCAATGAAGCTAAAATGGCAGAATGGAATCGGAACAATCCAGTTAACAGTGATCGCAGTGCTGAACCTTGCCAAGACGCTGAAGTCTTTGACTATAGTAGTGAGGGTGGAATTGTATATGCCACAAGTGGAGAAGAAAAAGAATTTTGTCTCCTTCTTTTGACATTTGATTTATTGGATAGTATTGCTTGTGGGAATTGCAATGATCTGGTCAACGGAAGTGTTCAAATAGATTTAGAAAATTTTTGCCTTGTCTATACCGCTGATGCAGGAATAGACTTAGATGTTTCTGATACAATTGAATTGATTGCATTTGAGTCTGCCGATACGATCACCGTAGAATTTCCAGTAGTCGTAAGACGGCCCAATAACACCATTGACGTATTGGCCCAAACTGTTCAAACGGAAACGACAACGAACATCTGTTTACCGACACCTACACTTCCGGGTACAACATTTGAATATTACACCAAAGACTGTAATGACCCCATTTTGGGAAGAGTCGGAGATGCAGATGATAATGGCTGTTTTAATTATAGATCATTTAGGTTTGGAGGAGCAGATCAAGCCTGTGTAGTAGTCTGTGATGAATACTGTGTTTGTGATATTTACAATTTTACTATCAATATTGATAATCCACCATCTAAATCGCTTCCTTTCTTTGATGACTTTTCGAATGTAGGACCATTTCCGAATCCTTCGCTTTGGTTAGATGATCGCGTTTGGGTTAATAACGAATTGGCATTTAATCCTCCTTCGATAGGGGTGGCAACATTTGATGGAATTGGAAAAGACGGAACTCCATATGGTGGTGGTTACGGACCTTCCGATGTTTTAACCTCTACCTATATTGACTTAAGTAACAACAACGAAAACGAGGATGTCAATTTATCTTTTTATTTATCTCCAAAAGGACTTGGCTATCCACCAACAGCTATCGACTCCTTTAAAGTAGAATTCAAAATGAACGATGGATCATGGGAAGAAGTAGACGGAAGAGTTGCTGAATATGTAACGAACCCTTCAATTCCTTTTCCTGGCATCCTAGAAAAAATTGACTTTGGATCCATAATAGTGATTCCACTGGATGAAGCAGAGTATTTTCATGAAGATTTTCAGTTTAGATTTATTAATAATTGTAATCGTGTAGGCGTACAATATGTTTGGCATTTAGATTATGTTAGGCTATCAAATAATGTAATTGACAGCTTTGGAAGTTTAAACGACATGGCCTTTACGAAGTCACCTTCACTTATATTGAAGAATTACAATCACATTCCTTTTGTACAGTTTGAGAACAATCCAACTAATGAAATATCGGACAATGTAGAAATTGAACTTTTTAATCATTTCAGCACTGACAATTCCATTACAGATATTGGATCTATGACGATTTCGGATAATATTTCTGGTCAAGTTCTTTTTCAGGATAATAACTTCATTGACCCTACAGTGACCATATTAGATTTTCCGGCTAACATGAGATTTAATGGAATCATTCCTGAAATGATTTCTTCAAACATTATCATACCAAATGGAATTGATGCATTGGAATTAGTTACCAATTACGAGTTTGACAACACGGAAGAGTTCAGTGGATTTGGCCCTGGAATAAAAACGAATAACAGTGTTTCTAGAACAAACTACATTACAGACTTTTATGGATATGACGACGGCAGCGCAGAAGTAGCTATAAAAATGGATCAAGAAGGTGCTGCCATAGCTTCAGAATTCGATCTCAATGTTGCTGATGAACTCCGAGGATTTGAAATCTACTTTCCAAGATTTGGAAATGGACAGGCACCAGGAGATGAATTTGTAGTAAAAATATTTGAAGGCTCATTGGACTCAGATCCAATTTATACGTCAGATGAGATTGGCGTATTATTTCCTGACCAGTTCATCGCGGACATAGCAGGATTTACTCAGTATAGATTGCTGGACGAAAACGGAGATGCGACCACGCTTTCTATCAATCCTGGTAAAATGTATTTTGCAATTGAGCAAGTCAACAATGGAGATTTGCTGTATATAGGTTTTGATTTAAACAGCCCTGAGTTCAAGGACAAACAATACTTCTTAAATACCAACACTTTAGAATGGGTCACTCAGAATGGCCCTGGAGCATATATGATTCGTCCGGTGTTCGGCGATGTCACTCCCCCATCTACTCCAATTGATGAGATTTCGGATGTTATCGACTTTGAAGTATTTCCTAATCCTGCCAAAAGTGAGATCAATGTGAAAACAATTGATGGTAATTTTAACTTTACCATGTATGACATCTACGGAAGAGTAATTCTTCAAGGAGATTTAGATGGAAAAATAAATGTATCAGAATTAATGGATGGTTTGTACTACTTGCAATTGAATGAAGTTGGAAATGAGCGAAGTGGTGTTCAAAAGATTCAAATTCTGAAATAAAATAACCAATAATATGCCTTACCATTAGGCAACAATTTTTAGTATAAATAAAGTTTAAATGGATATTAACGTACAAGAACTTAAGCAAAAATTAGACAGCAAAGAAGAATTTGTATTTATTGATGTACGTGAAGTACATGAAAACGAAGAGTTCAATTTAGGGGCGACACTAATTCCACTTGGCGAAATCGCAGGAAAATTAGAAGATCTTGCAGATGCGAAGGACAAGGAAGTTGTTGTGCATTGCAGATCAGGAGCAAGGTCAGGAATGGCTAAAAGTTTAATGCAACAAGCAGGATTTTCCAATGTTCGAAATCTCGAAGGCGGTGTATTGGCTTGGATAGATGCTTTCGGTCGATAAATTAATAATGACTATTTGAAAATCACAATCAGAATATTCTAATTGTGATTTTCAATCAGTTATTTCTTTTTCTCTTTTCCTATTAATTCCAAGAAGCCATCTATTTTATCATTAGGAACTAAAATCGCCAAATTATAGTGTGCGATTTTCCAGCCTTCCGAAGTTAATTTAACGACTCCCGATCCTCGACATGGGCCCATCCAAGTATCCAATCGTTCTTCAAACCAAGCCGTAAGTCCATCCTCTGCAAAATAGATTTCTCTGTCTTTAGCTGTAAATGACCAAGCACTCTCCTTTTGAAAATAGGGATCAGCCCACTCAGCCATATCATCTCGTAGCCATCTTTCAGAATCGTCTGTTCCAAGATAGATTCCATCTTTAGTCATCGATCCAAAAAATACATCTTCGTCTGCCACGGCAGCGGCATGATGCCAATCATCCATTAATGTATGGATCAAAACCGATGGAGCCTCTTCACAATTTTCTCTGTACCGAGTATCAATAATTTGAATGATTTGCCATCCGTTATTTCCTTTGACAAGTTGAAAAGCATTGGTTCCGCAGTGAGATAATTTTTTCCCTACATAAAAAGTATAAGGCGCCCAAACCGTAGCCAATCTCCCATCTTCCTCAATCTTCACTTCATAAAGTTGTTCGTTGTAAATCTCCTCATGAGGGGTCCCTACCATTTTCACAAAGTCCGCTACTTTATTGGAAGGCAGAGCTATTGTTCCATCTTTCTTTTGAGCTATTGAAAGCAATCGAGCTTCAGGATGAAATGCATTTTTCACCATTATAGAATCACTGGTTCTCATTCCATCAAACAATTGATTGACCGCATCGATTGGATTTAAATTTTCTTGCCCACGCAAAACGATTGAAGAAAGAGAAAGACAAATTATAATGGAGACTCGGATTAGATTGATCATTAAAAACAAAAATTGGTTTTTAAAAATTTCTAACAAGATATTAAATAAAAGGCGTACTTTTGCGCAAATTTTATAGGTAATATTGAGTATCAAAGAGATACACGCTTGCGATTATAATTAGGAGACAAAATTCAAAAACAAAATTTTCTTTTACAGGACTAAAATACAGATAACAAAATGAGCCTAAAAAAGCAGTACTCAAAATCAAAGCCGGTTTGTAAGGTTACATTCAACCTTCCAAAAGAAGCCACTAATGGTGGTAAAAAAGTTGTTATACTTGGAGATTTCAACGATTGGAATGTATCTAAAGCGGTAAAAATGAAAGCTGGAAAGAATGGATTTTCTGCTAGCATTGAATTAAAAACAGGAAAAGACTACGAATTCCGTTACTTGATTGATAAAATCAATTGGACCAACGATTGGGATGCAGATGCTTACCGTCCTTCTCCTTACTACGGAATTGATAATTCCGTATTGTTTTTAAGAACTGAAAACAAGTCAAAGAAGATTGACAAATCAAAAAAGACAAACGTCAAAAAAAGTGCAGCTAAAAAGAAAGTATCTCTAAAAGCAGAAACGAAAAAAGCGGCTGCAAAGAAAACTTCAGCTAAAAAAGCGATTATTAAGAAAGCTCCTGCAAAAAAAGTAACTAAGAAGGTTGTTGCTGACGATTTGAAAAAGATCGAAGGTGTAGGGCCAAAGATCGCTGGGCTTTTGGCTAAAGGAGGATTTCCAACTTTTGCCGCTGTAGGAAAAGCAAAAAAGACTGAACTTAAAGCCATCCTAGATGCTGCTGGAAAAAGATATCAAATGCATGATCCAAGTACTTGGGCAAAACAAGCTAAATTGGCTGCTGCAGGTAAGTGGGATCAGTTGAAAAAATTACAAGATACATTGAAAGGAGGAAAATAATTTCTCTCTAGGTAATAGATTAAAAGCACTCTCCTGATATAGGTGGGTGCTTTTTTATTGCTCAGCATCAAATTTCGACGGAATTTTTAGAAGATTAGTCGAGAAAGGATATTCGAAACTTGTTTTTTTATAAAGTTATTTAGACATTTATCTAAATACTTAACTAAGTGAATAAAGTCTTTAAGGCACTAAACGATGAAACGCGCCGATCAATTCTGCATCTGCTGCGAGAAAAGTCCATGAATGCAGGACAGATAGCTGAACAGTTTGACATGAGCAAACCCAGCATATCTCATCACCTCGATCTGCTTTACCAGGCAGAACTAGTGACCAAAGCTAAAAAAGGACAGTTTATTCACTATTCGATCAATACCACTGTGCTTGAGGATCTTTTCGAATGGTTAATCACCCTTAAAAAGTAAGTCATATGGTAAAATTTAAAGAAATATCGATACTTGCAGTTGTAGCCATACCATTTATACTTTTGGCTTGGATATGGCCTAGTTTACCTGAAATAGTGCCAATCCATTGGAATATCTCTGGAGAAATCGATGGATACGGCAGTAAATCTAACCTGATCATCGTTCCAATTCTATTGCCCTTATTGACCTATTTGATCATGACTTTACTTCCAACTATCGACCCGAAGAAAAAGGTGCAAACAAATAGCACAAAATATCAAAATCTACGTTTGCTATTAATAGGTGCGATGAGTATACTAAGTTGCGTGATAATTTACGCTGCACTAAGCAATACGGATGGACAATTAAAGCAGCCGACGGTTTTTTTTATTCTCGGGTTGACATTGATCATCTTGGGAAATTACATTCCAACAGTTAAACAGAATTACTTCATTGGAATTAGAACCCCGTGGAGTTTGAAAAATGAGGATAACTGGACCAAAACCAATCAGCTTGGCGGAAAATTATTTTTTGCGACCGGGATTTTGGTTGTCATTTTTAGCTTGCTTTTAGAAGGATCAAAGCTCATTACCTTAACGACTGTATTAGTTATTGCATCGGCAATTGCAAGTATTTTTTACAGTTATAAAATTCGTAAACAGACTTCTTAGTCTTCGAAAATTTAAACAAATGCGATTTATTCAAGTACTTTTTTTAACCTGCTTTTCATTCAGCGTAATCGCGCAACCGGCCTCCTACCAGGGTGCATGGGAAGGAAGCATAGAACTAGGGGATGCTGGAAGCCTAGATGTCATATTTAACATTAACGGCAAAGGAAATGCATGGACTTGCGTAATGAAAGTTCCTCAGCAAGGCGAAGCAGAAGTTCCAGCAGAGAAAATTTCCATTGCTAACAATCAAATCTACATCGAGTATCCAAATCTTCGAGCCAGTTACAAAGGTGAAATGGATGGTGAATTGATTAAAGGAACATGGTCTCAAAATGGAATGACTTTCCCGCTAGATTTGGAACCATTTGTTGCTAACAAAGCTCCAAATCGTCCACAACATCCAAAGGCACCTTTTAATTATAACATTAGTGAAGTCGATGTTTCGGTTGAAAATAAATCTGGATCATTTAATCTTTCTGGAACACTGACACAACCAAAAGGTAATGGCCCATTTCCTTTAGCTATAATGGTAACGGGTTCTGGTCCTCAGGATCGAGATGAGACCATATTTCACCATAAGCCGTTCTGGGTAATTGCAGATTATTTAACGAACAACGGAATTGCTGTTTATCGTTATGATGAAAGAGGCGTCGGTAAATCAAGTGGAAAGTTTTCAGCATGTACCACGAAGGATTTTGCTGATGATGCACTAGCTGTCTTGAACCACATGTCAGCTATGCCACAATTTGATAAAGAAAAAATTGGGTTCATTGGTCACAGCGAAGGAGGATTGATTGCTTCCATGGTTGCCGCTAAATCAAAGGATGTAAAATTTGCTATTCTTTTGGCTGGTCCTGCCGTTCCAGGGCATCAACTTTTGAAAAGACAAATTAGAGATATCTCATTGGCGGAAGGCGTCAAGCCTGAGCAAATTCAGAAGGAGTCTCAAATAAAGTCAGACATGATTAGAATTGCTACGAGCAAAGGGAGCAACGCTGAAAAAAGCGCTAAAGCAAGAAAAATGCTAAAGTCATTTTACGACAGTAACTTCAGTGCTGAAGAGAAAAAAGTAAAAGGAAGCTTTGATCAATATTATAAAATGAATGCCGATCCATTGTTCAATGATTGGATGAATTTTTTCTTAAACACCGAACCTAAAGTTTACCTAGAGAAAATGTCCTGTCCTACACTTGCAATGATTGGAAGCAAAGATACTCAGGTAAGTGCTGATGATAATATTTCTGCTTTTCGTGCCGCATTGCATGCCGCCCCAACGGAGGAATATAAAGTAAAAGTAATTGAAGGTGTTAATCATTTGTTTCAACATAGTAGAACAGGAAAGCCGAGCGAATATGGCGTTCTTGGGGAAACTTTTGCGCATGAAGTATTGGTACTTATGAGAGATTGGTTAAAGTCAATATAGAAAGACTAATTCCTTAAAAAATCCAATGATTGAGATCCGAACCAACTGTGAAAATTGTAATCGATCACTACCTCCGAATAGTAAAAAAGCCAGGATTTGTGCTTTTGTATGTACATTTTGTAAAGACTGCGTAGAGCAGGTTTTACAAAATGTATGTCCAAACTGTGGTGGAGGATTTGAAAAAAGACCGGTGCTGGTTAAAAAATATTTAGACAAATATCCTCCATCTGATAAGAAGATTTACAAGCCGGTGAATCGGGAAAAATTTAAGGAAATGCTGGATCAATTCAAAGATATCAAGCCTTCGGAAAGATAGCTTGTCTCAACTTTTTTTCCGACAAACAACTTAGGTTATCAATGCCCTTCTTAGAAATTAAAGTCAATCCCAAAACCAATATTATCTGGACTAAAATTGGCAAAAAATTGATTTGTACTTTCAGTACCATTAGTATTATTTCCTAAGGAATTAATGACATATGCGATGTTTCCCATGTTGAAAATCAAGTTAATTCTTTGGTGTAAAAAAACGTCAATATTAGGTCCTAAGAAAAATTCAATTGAATTATCAGTAATTGACATTTCACTTTGAGGGAAGGTATCTCCGTTTAATACAACCTGCTCTTGAATTCTAGTTGACTTGAAGGTTTGAAAATTTGTTCCCAGTTCCAAACGTATTCCCAATATTCTTGTTAGAATAAAATAATGGTCCACTGATGCTCCAAACGAAAATCCATTTAGATTATCGTTAGTTGGTCTCAAGATAAATCCTATTGGATCAGAAACATTTACCAATGATGATCCAGACTGACTGCCAGTAGTATATCCTAACAATAAATTCAGGGAAGTACGGTTATTCTTGAGCCCATAAGTCAAGACCGGATTAATGCTAAAGTAATTGCTTTTTTCAACATTGGAAAGAAATGAAAATGGAAACAATTGATTAAAATTAGTACTTGAAAATCTAACATTCCCGCCAATAGTCCAAGGACCTACCGGATTTGAATTCATCCCCGAAGTATCTATTTGACCAATAACACTTGAACATTTCAAGAAAAATAGGAAAATAAAAAATCGTTTTGCTAAGTACATTAGTCTAAAATTTCAACAGATAAAAAACTTGCATCATCACCAGATACGTAAATGCTATGCTCTGCGGATTTAAAATCTTTTGATTTCGCCTTAAAAATATTTTTAACAAAGGTTTGCGGATTCCTGTCAATATATGGAAACCAGGTACTCTGTACTTGAACCATAATACGATGCCCTTTTTTAAAGGTATGCAATACATCTTGTAGCTTCAAATCCACCGGAGTGATCACATTCGGTTCGAATGGTTTACCCTTTTTGAAACTTTCCCGATACCGTCCTCTTATACATTCAGAGCGCACCATTTGTTGGTATCCACCAAGTTTAATCGATTCGGGATTATTTGGGTCATCCGGAAAGTCTCCCGGGTACACATCGATTAGCTTAACTATCCAATCTGCATCTGTTCCTGTCGTGCTTACTTTTAGCTTCGCCAATAGTTCACCACCTATAGTTATGTCTTCTTTCAACGGTTCCGTTTTAAAGGTCAATACATCCGGCCTACGACTCGCAAACCTTTGATCATCCGCCATAAATTTTCTGGGTGTAAAAACCATTCTAGTTTCTTCTGAATAAGGAACTGGCTTCGCGGGATCAGAGATAAAAGAAATTTTATCTGTGCCATTTTTTTTATTAAAACTTAAAATTTCATCTCCAGCAAAATACAATTGTCTTTTAACTGAGTTTGGTTGTGGCCATTGCTCAAATTCCCGCCATTCTTTTTTTCCAGTATCATACAATAAGGCTTCAGGTAATTCAGGATTATCAGCTCCTTTTAGGTGATGTTTAAAAAAAGGCAGTTCTATTTCTTCTTGGAAATATTTAGACAAATTTTTACCAAAGTTGATATAACTAACATATTGATCTTCTTTATCTCTCGCCCAATCTCCATGAGACCATGGTCCCATAACAATAGTATTATTGATACCCGGATTATTTTTTTCTATGGTTTTATAGGTCATTAAAGGACCATACAAATCTTCTGCATCAAACCATCCACCCACAGTCAATACTGCATGATTAATATTAGTCAAATGAGGCAGTATATTTCTTCGTTGCCAAAAGGTGTCATAGTCTGGATGTTCTTTTAATTGTCGCCAAAAAAAATTATCCTTTCCGTAATATTTATCTCCATTGGAAAGTGGACCCATTTCCATGAAAAATTCATATTGATCCGGTGTATTTGGAGTAATAAAAGGATACCATGGTTCTGTAGTTGGCTCAGACTGATAACCAAAAACGGTTGTTGCTCGGAAATAACTCAAAAGATAAGCTCCTTGATGGTGAAAATCGTCAAAATAAAAATCAGCGATGGGGGCTTGTGGACTTGATGCCTTTAAAGCTGGATGTCCAGAAAGTGCTCCAACGGTAGAATAAAATCCGGGATAAGAAATTCCCCATTGCCCCACTTTACCATTGTTATGATTCACATTTTTAACCAACCAATCAATAGTGTCATAAGTATCGGAACTTTCATCAATTTCTGAAGGATGAGATTTTAATGGAGCTTGCGGTCTCATATTGTCATAATCACCTTCGGAATTCCATCTTCCTCTTACATCCTGGTAAACAAAAATAAATTTCTCATCGACCAATGCTTTTGAGGCTTGCAATTTATCAGGATACTTATCTGCCCCATAAGGACGACAGCTGTAGGGAGTTCGCTTTAACATTATGGGATAAATATTTGATGGACTTGCATCTTTCGGAGTATATACCGTAGTATGCAAACTTATTCCATCTCTCATTTTGACTTGATACTCCATTTTAGAATAACGAGCCTCCACTGTATTCAATTCTTTGTTGGCAACCTCGGTTTCCACTGTCGCTACCTTTTGATCTCCAACTGTTTTCCTAGCTGTATTACAACTCGCTACGAATGCAGTTATCAATAGAAGAAAGTAAATTCGGATCATCTTTAATCTTTTAATTATTGCGAAAATACAAGGTTAAATCCATTGCGCCGTATTCAATTCAATTAATCCTTTTATATTTAAGCATATGCTCAAAGAATTCTCACAAACCATTCATACCAGCTTGATTTCCGCTCAGGATATCCAACTATTCCAAGCTGGGACCCATCGAAAGATCTATGAAAAACTAGGTGCTCACTTGATGACACATGAAGGTACAAATGGTACTTACTTTGCAGTTTGGGCACCGAATGCAAAAGAGGTCGCTGTGATAGGAAATTTCAATGAATGGAAAACTAATGGATATGAGCTTTATCCAAGATGGGATCATTCAGGAATTTGGGAAGGATTTATTCCAAATATTAACAAAGGAACTATTTATAAATATTCCATAAAGTCCAACAATGGCCGCACCGTTTTAAAAGGTGATCCTTACGGAAAAAGATGGGAGCATCCTCCAAGTACAGCTTCTATTGTTTGGGACTTTGATTACCAATGGCAGGATAAAAAATGGCTGTCAAATAGAAAAAAAAGAGGACAAAAACCCCAGCCGTATTCTGCATACGAAGTCCATTTGGAGAGTTGGAGAAAAAAGGAGGATGGATCTGTGATGAACTATGAGGAAATAGCACAGACGCTGGTTCCCTATGTATTGGAGATGGGTTTTACACATGTTGAATTCATGCCTATCATGGAATATCCCTATTCGCCAAGTTGGGGATATCAAATTACCGGATACTATGCTGCTTCAAGTCGCTTTGGAAATCCAGAAGGATTAATGCACTTAATTGATCAATTTCACCAAGCAAACATTGGTGTTATCTTAGATTGGGTACCTTCCCATTTTCCCACTGACGCACATGGTCTAGCTGATTTTGATGGGACTCATTTATATGATCATGAAGATCCGAGAAAGGGATTCCATCCGGATTGGAAATCAGCGATTTTTAATTATGGCCGTCACGAGGTTCGCAGCTTTTTAATTTCCAATGCTATTTACTGGTGTGATAAATTTCATGTGGATGGTCTGCGTGTTGATGCGGTTGCATCAATGTTATATTTAGATTATTCCAGAGAAGATGGTGATTGGATACCAAATGAATACGGCGGCAATGAAAACACTGAGGCCATTGCATTTATTAAGTTATTCAATGAAGCTGTAAGTAATGAGTATCCTGATATCGTAACCATTGCGGAAGAATCTACTTCTTGGTCGGGAGTAACTAGGCCGGCTTCCGAAGGAGGTTTAGGTTTTGGTCAAAAATGGATGATGGGATGGATGCATGATACATTGAAATTTCTCAAAGAAGATCCCATCAATCGAAAGTTTCATCATGACACCATTACCTTTTCGCAAGTATATGCCTATTCAGAAAAATTCATGCTGCCGCTTTCCCACGACGAGGTGGTACATGGGAAATGTTCACTTTTGTATAAAATGCCTGGTGATGAATGGCAAAAATTTGCAAACCTTAGAATGATGTATACATATATGTATACTCATCCTGGTTCTAAATTGCTTTTCATGGGTGGTGAATTTGCCCAAAGTTCTGAATGGAATTTTAAGACTCAATTGGATTGGCACCTACTACAATATCCTTTGCACAAAGGAGTTCAACAATTGATTAAAGACTTGAATACATTATACAAAGCGGACAAAGCTTTGTATGAAAATCAATTTTCAGCTGATGGATTCGAATGGATTGATTATTCGGATCGTGACAATTCTGTTATTGTATATTCAAGAAAAGGAAAAAAGAAGTCAGCACCACTTGTTGTAATTTGTAATTTCACTCCTGTTCCCAGGAATGATTACGAAATTGGAATTCTTAGGTCCGGGGAATGGCAACTGGCATTAAATTCTGATGATAAGAAATATGGAGGTTCCGGACATTTAGAATTGAACAATTTTAAATCCAAAAAGAAAAAACTACATGGGCAGAAAAATATTTTATGTTTGAATTTACCTCCTTTGAGTGTTTTGATTTTAAAGCAGAAATAAAAACTAGAAGTATTTGTGTTCAAAAAAAGAGGGATTATTTAAAAAACAATCCCTCTTTTTTTTTATTAAAATTCTCCTCCACCGCCGCCATCATAACCACCGCGTCTTCCTCCTCTTCGTTTTTTCTGATTAAGTCTATAACTGAAAGTTAAATCTGCCTGTCTTGCTCGCCATTGAAAATCTCCCTCTCGAATAAATTGAAATCCATCTTCATTGACACCTTCAGTCTTGTATCTTCTTCTTCGTGAATTAAAAACATCTCTAACACTTAATGTCAAAGTAGCTTTATCATTCATAATGTCTCGACTTGCAGCGAAGTCCAAACTTGCAATTGCCTTTGCCAAACCTTGAGTTGTTTCTCTTGGTGCTCGATAATTGAATCGCAATTGTATGTCAGTGGTTTTCCAAGCAGTAAATCTTGCGCTACCTCTAGCAAACCAAGTATAAGTATCAGCAGTAAAATCTTCATCTACATTTTGTCCATCAATAATAGACCGATAGAAATTGAAGTCAGAATTGAACTTAAACCATTTAATTGGACTTAGCGATACATTGAATTCTAATCCAAAAGCATCTTCAGTAGCCAAATTCTCTGGCTTGGTTCTATAATTCCCTAAACTATCCACGCGCGTATTTCTTTGAATCTTATCGGTAGTGTGTCTATAATAGATTGCGGATGAAAGGGACGCTTTGTCCCAGTATTTCACATGACCCAGTTCATAAGCATCAGTAAATTCTGGGTTCAAATCTGGATTTCCACTAAAGAAATTCCGATCATCGGAGAAGGTGAAAAAAGGATTCAAATCCCAGAATCTAGGACGTCGAACTCTTCTCGAATAACTCAATTGAATATTGCTATTATTTGATAATTCATAGCCGATATGTCCAGAAGGAAAAACGTTAAGATAATCTCTAGCATTGACTGAATCAGACGTAGTTGTCGTCACATCTGTATATTCAGGGCGCAATCCTATTTGGAAGGAAAATTTATTGACCTTATTGCCGTAAATCAAATAGGCAGCGTAAATATTTTCATCGTATTCAAACTGATCCGTAAATTCAGGTAACTCAGTCCAAACATTGTCATTTAATTCTTCAACTGCATAATCATTATCAATATTTCTGATGGAAGCTCTTCCACCTACTTCAAATTTACTTTCCTTACTAAATGGTAAAACAAAATCAGAAGAAATAGTTAACTGATTCGATCGTTCATCATTTCCAGATCTTTGAAAATCTTGTGGCCTACCCGATAAGGAACCGTCCAAATTATAGTAAGTATTTACCAATTCTGATCCTTCAGATTCAATATTATCTTGGTACCGGATATCTGTCGTCCACTTTTGACCTTTTCGATCAAAAGTCTTTTTATGCGTCAGTGAATATTCTAATCGTGATTCATCTTCCGTTTCATTATCTGTTCTAATTGTTCTGTTGATGAAATTATCAAAGTTATTTATGTAATCCAGATACTCAGAACTTGAAAAATTATTTTCATCGCCGAGCCTGAGGTTAAAAGCTGTTGTAATGGTATTCTGCTTATTAACGGAATAATCAGCCCCAAAACGAATATTGTTAGACAGACCACCACGTGTACGATCAGTATTTTGTCGCGTTAAAAAAGTGGTATCAGGTTTTATCAAGGAAATATCATTATAACCTCCTCCTGGTCCTTTCCGATAAGAGACTCCGTAATTTAAAAAGAAGTTGAATTTGTTCGCTCGATAATTTATGTTTGCAGACAAGCCAGTATTTCGGGGCCAGCCAACTGTAGCTTCAAAAGCTCCGTTAAAACCTTTGGCTTGGTTCTTCTTTAATACGATGTTGATAATTCCAGCCATTCCTTCAGCGGCATATCTTGCTGAAGGATTTGTAATGACCTCGATCTTTTCGATCATATTGGACTGAATCGCTCTTAGACCATTGGTTCCATTTCCAATCAAGCCTGTTGGCTTTCCATCAATTAAGATTCTAACATTTTGAGAACCTCGAAGCGATACATTACCCTCTACGTCTACTTGAACAGAAGGAACATTGTCTAAGACATCTGCTGCTGATCCGCCCTTAGAGGAAAGATCTTTTCCAACATTAAATATCTTTTTATCCAATCCCATTTGAAGCGTGCTTCGCTCTTCCGTAACAACCACCTCATCTAAGGCAGCAGCTTGAAATGCCATGGTAATTTTTCCCAAATCCTTCACTGGGTTTTCTGGCGACAATTTTATTGCCTCCACAAGACTTTCATCATACCCCAAGAATTCAAACTTCACATCATAAACGCCAGGCCTCAATTTTATGGAGAATTCTCCATTTACGTTGGTAATATCCCCGTTAACCAAGTTTCCATCCCTTTTCTGAAAAATACTAATGGTGGCATATTCGAGAGGACCCTCCGTTTCTTGGTCGATAACTTTACCCTTGAGAATTAAACTTGCTCCACCCTGACGCCCTTGACCTCCACTTGGTTGCGCTACTATAATGGATGATATAGATAAGAAAAAAAGAAAGCCAAATAATTGTCTCATGATAAGTTAATCTAGAAGGTATTAGACTATTTGACGCTAAAACTGGCCAATAGTTTAACAAAGATGAAGAAAAATAAATTCCAAAGAGTTAACAGGTTGTTAATCAATCGATTTCGAATCGAATCTGATAAAAAATTGGGGATAACCATAATATTCTAAACTTGGCATATTGTATGCTGCGTTTATCTATAATGATCCAGTCTTACGCTTTAGTAAACAATGTATTTAAACAGTATTTAAGCAATTTAACTACTATCCTAATTTTAGGCTTTCTCCTCTGTGCTCCATTGACTTCCAAAGCCTTCGGAAATTATGAATTTCTAAAATCCAGTAATCGATCTGAAAAGGAGTTGTTCTCCATGCTAATGGATAGTCTTTATAAGTATAATTCCCGAAACGATTCTACACTTCAAGAAGGAATTTACAATGGTCTAGATTTTCTGCAAAATTCATCGAGATTAGATAATAATGACATAATACGATTTGCTGTAATAAGAGCTCATCAATTTCATAAGACCGGAGATATTTTAGAATGTTACAAAATGCTTTCTGCTTACAGCGATCTGAGTAAAAAAGAAGAAATAAGCACAATCGCACAAAAGAATTTCAACTACATATATAGATTTACATTGATAACGATTGGAGACTATAAGGAGGCTCAAGCACTTTCTTACAAAAGTCTCGCTAAAGCAAAAGAAGAAAAAGACACCACTACCGTAATAAGAAATTTAATGATCTTATCTCAAATTTACGGAGATCAGGGAGAATACAAACTAGCTGAGCAGCACCTATCAACGTTGTATTCAAATAAATTCCATTATAAAGTTCAACCAAATACCCAATGTCTAATTGATTACGAATTAAGTGAAGTCTATATAGAAACAAAGCAATACCAAAAGGCTAACGAAATAATAGATCAAGCGTTGATATATTTGGAACAAAACGAGCAACAGTTTTTAAGACCTGATTTCATATATCTAAAAGGAACAATTGCCCTTAGGAATAATAAAATGAAATTGGCTCAACAAATGGCAGACGATCTAGAGGAATCTGCAAAAGGTTCGCAGGATCCAATTATCATCAAAAACAGTTTGAAACTATCTTGCGAACTATTAACTAAACAACAAAAATATACCGAGGCCTTAAACTTCTATAAAATTTATCTCGATCAAACAACTGATCTAGAAACATCTGTCAAGTCTGAAATACATGGAAAAATCCATAAAATCTATCACTTAGTCGGTAATGATACTAAGGCATATGAGCATCTATTAATTTCAGATAATCTTTTGAAAATAGCCAATGAAAAAAAGAAGGCTCAAGAAACTGTTTACTTACAAATAAAATTTCAAACAGAAGAAAAAGAAAAAGAAAATCAAGAATTAGCCATTGAGGTGTTAAAAAATCAAAATAAAGCAAAAACGCAACAAGTCATTATTTCGTTTTTCTTTATTAGTATTCTATTTCTATTTGGCGCGTTTGCTCAAAAAAGAAGATACAATCATAAACTGGCTATAAAAGTTGAACAGAAAACAAAAGAACTTGCTGACAACAACTCAGAATTGATAAAAACAAATAAAGAGTTAGATCAATTCAATCGTATACTTTCCCACGACCTACAGGAACCTTTGCGAAGTATTGTAAGTTTCTCTGATTTAATAATCAAAGAGAAAACAGAGAACAATAATGTTAATGAATACATCGGATATATTAGACGCTCGGGAAATCAACTTAGTCAAATCGTAAAAGACGTTTTACGATATCAGAAAATTAAATCAAAATACGAAGAGGCACCACGACCAATCAACTTTAATAAAATGATTGGTGGTATGAAAGAAGTAATATCTAAAAATAATTCTGAATTGGATCTAAAATTATTTTTTACGAAACTTCCTGAATTTCAGTCCAATTATTCAATTGTGCAGGAAACGTTTTGGCAACTTATTCAAAACAGTATTAAATTCAATCAATCGAACCGCGTTGAAATTAAATTTTCATATTTCGAAAAAGAAAAGGAGCACATATTTCTTTTACAGGACAATGGAATTGGGATTCCCAAAGATTTTCACCTAGAAATATTTGAAATGTTTAAGAGATTACATGACCGCGCTAAATATGAAGGAACAGGCCTTGGGCTTAGTATAGTCAAACGTATGTTGCAAAAAATTGGAGGCGACATTTCGGTATTGCAATCTGAAGTAAACAAAGGAACACTTTTCGAGATCAGGCTTCCGAAATTACAAAATGACAATATTCAAAATTTCAATAATGAAAAGGTAAAAACAGTAATATATTAACTTAATAGGAAAAATGATCTTGGAAGATTCCTAAAGAGATGAATCTTCCAAGAAACTAAACTATTTTGGCCTTTTATCTTTTTTTAAAGTCCATAGAAAGAAAACCTCAGTGACAATCTATCCATTTCGTTTTTATCAATTGAATCACTAGGTACTCCTAAATATCTTTCTTGTTCGCTCAAGCCTTTAGTAAATACCACCTCTGGTCTTAATACAAAATTTTTAAACGCAATCGCTACGCCTATCCCAGCCTCCAAAGAAATTTGAAAGGCGTTTTCATCGCTAACTAATGCTGTTGGATCATTTGTATCACTCGTCAAATCGTAACCAAAATTTCCACCAAGCATAAAGGTTGGACTTACTTTTTTAGCTAAATTTTCATAAATAATTCCGAAGGGAAATTCGACCAAAACATATTCTTTAATTCTCGAAAACTTTCGATCAAATGCACCTTCCAAGTCAAATATTACCTCCGTTTCTAAAAATGAAATTTTCGGATCAATCTTAAATCCGATTTTATCATTAAATCGATGTTGATAATTGATTCCTAAACCAAATCCAGGTTTACTTCTGTTTTCTACATTAGATATTGTCCCTCCAAATGTTGGAATAAATTCATTGGAAAGATTGATTCTAGCGAATGACATATTCGATTCTAATGAAATCCCAAAGCTGTTTATTTTTCGATTTAGTGTAAACTGAGCTAGAATTGAGTTTGAGATAAATAAGAGAATCACGCAAAAAGATATACTTTTCATAAAAGTTGGTATTTAGTGAAGTATAATTTTCCTTATGCGCAGCAATTTATTCCTGAATCTTATTGAAAAGATTCATTCTGAAAGTGTTTAAACTTTCTAAGATTTAAATACTTGATTTAGAATTGTAATTAGATTCGTTGCAGAGGACGTGGATAAAACGGAAGGAATATTGGATTAGTATGGTCTTAACATATATTGTTTACCAGTATTATTCCTGACGAATTCCTTTATTATCAGATTATCGTAACGTCAATAAAATTCAGTTTAAGGCAAAGTCCAAAAACTAGTAAGCGCCCCAACACCATTGCATTCAAATTTAGCTAACTTCATTCTTTTTCAAATTTATTTACTAAAAAAGTTGCAATTTTAAAAAATGTGCCGTTATCTTTGCGTCAGATATGAAAAATAATTTTTTAAATATTAGTTTTAAACGGACACCATTTTGTGTTCTAATTAGCGGGATTTTACTCGCCTAGTCTTCTCTTGCATTTCGCTCGCGTTGGCTAGTGCCAATGCAAATTTTCATTTTTTTGTTTTGGTTAAATTAGTGACTATTAATTCAATTTCGAATTAATTAACATTCAATACACTCTGGAATTCGTATTCTGACTTTTTAACGAATGAGGTGAAAAGTAATGGGATTACTATATCCTAAATATAATTTTAGCCCATAGCTTAATCGGCAAAACATCGCATCTTAGATGTGTGGATTGTGGTTTCGACTCCTACTGGGTTAACAAATGATTGTATATGAAGCAATCAACATGTTCTTTGACATTTTCACTCACTTCGGTGAGTGCATAAATATAGGCAGCTTATTGTCTAGGGCTTGACCCGAAAATAAACTTGGCAACAAGTATAAATCCGGAAAAGGAAATCACCTTTATTGGAGACTAACTTCGGTTAGTTTAAGTAAGCAAGCAACTAACAGTTGATATCCTAATATGTAGTGTCAAGCGATGAGCATATTGGATAGCACTATCTCAGCAGTGGAACTGAGATTGAGGTGGAGACATCAATAGAGAAAGTTGTAGAATGCTGGTTGACATAAATCTATTCAATTTATTTCGGCTGGATTCAGTATCAAGGATAGGTGTCCAGCAATGGATCGTTATCCTGAAGTACGGTGAGTCGGAAGGCTTGCAAAAAGGAGTGAGGTATTCTGAGGGCTAAAATCTTCGGAGCCGCTTTCGAGACACTTCTTTTAAAATCCGCTAGTACGATTAGCTCATTGGTAGAGCATCTGACTTAGGATCGGAGTGTGCTGGGTTCGATTCCCAGATCAAACTAAAAGCAAAAGTCTCGAACGTAGAAAAGTAGTAATTGCCTAAACCCATTGCAAAATATGGGCTGAAGAATACCGCAAGTATTTTTCAGGTGGTGTACATTCGTTTAGCCGGCTTCAAGGCATGCCTTGGGGAACGCTAATTAAAAGCTCGGGGATCAACCCCGCAATGTTGAAAACATTGTTGCAAAGCGCAACCGTCGAGTTGCTATGCAAACCAAGTCTAAGATGCCGATCATTTTCTATGTAGTTTTCTGGCATTGAACCTTTACTATCAAGGCGCAAGTTGAGATAGTGGATAACTGAGGAACCTTGGGCCCGCAAGCTTAAGTATAATCTCAGGAAAGGAGGTTTGGAAAGTGTGTAATCCGAAGCACTTTTTTTTTTAAAAACTTTTTGAATGATTACTAAACAACAACGCGCCTTGCAAGAGAATAATAAATACTGCAATAATTGGTGCGATACTATAAAACAAAAAAGATAGGCCTGGTTCCATTATTGGTTGATTTGAACTTGGAACGGACCACTGAAGGTTATAGACAATATAAATTAATACCGCAACAGCTGATATAGAAAATCCAATAAGTGCTCTTTTCTTCAGCTTTCTCAATTCCATGGAGCGGTCTTTTTGAACGGTAATCAACTTTAATATATCATCCTCAATGTTGAGATTTCTTCCTTCTTCGTCAAAACTCGCTTGGAGCATTTGGCGAATTTTTAAGTCTTCTTGATGCTGATCTTCCATAATCAATCAATTATTTTCTAAATATATTTTCATAAAACTCTTCCGAGCTCGATACAACAATATCTTAATATTGCTCTTGGAGAATCCAGTAATGTCCTCCATTTCTCTTAAAGCGTACTCGTGCAAATAGTGCAACTTTAAAACAAGCGCTTCTTTGGGTTTCATATCCTCCAAGGCTTTTTGAATGGCCGCTCTTTTTTCACCCAAATCAATAATCACAATCGCGTCATTAAATGCTGATCCATATTCCTGATGGTCATCTTCAATTGCAGTGTAGCTCCCCCATTTTTTGTTTTTTCTAATAAATTGAAGCGACTCATTCACAACAATTTTATATAGCCAAGTTGAAAACTTTGCATCTCCTTTAAAGCTCTTCAGCGCTTTGTAAGCTTGTATAAAAGCATTTTGAACGATGTCTTTGGTATCTACATCATTTTTCACCATACTAAAAGCAATAGAATACGCCATCTCTTGATGCTCACGCACCAAGTGGCGAAAGACCTCAGTTTCTCCATCCAATACACGGCTGACGTGTTTGCCATCTAGTTCGGAACCCAACTTATTTCCTATTGTTTAGAAAATGGGATACTACTAATCCCATGCCTCCAAAAAGCAGTAAAAATCCTGGAATAAAAATATAGTCCGGCCAATTGAAAGCCTTTGATGTTATATATGCCGTAAACAATCCTAAGGCCAAAAAAATAAGAAAAAGTCCAAAACTTCTTAGTGCGTTGGTCTTCGTATTAGCTTCGGGCATTCCATGCTCTATTCTTGTCATTCGCTCGACATGTCTTAGTTTAAGCAAGTAAAAAAAGGTGAATCCGCACATTATAATAAAGGCCACCATAGGTATTACTGGTCCAGTCATTTTATAGAATTTAATGAATGATGCTGATTAGATACACTAAGCTAGAAAAAGGTTACAGGAAATTGAAAGAGAATTTATTTTCGAATAAGGATATCTGTGGATTTAAGGCTAAAAAGTGTTTCTAATCTTATTCTAAAACAGAAACAAGCATCAATTCTACTACTAACGAATTCATCACATTCATAATTTGTAACCTTTTTTAGATCGGTTGCATCTAATCTGGGAATCAAATAAAATGATCATGAAAAATCTAACCTTAGCTATTCTACTTACTGCATGTTTCTGTTCAACTTCAGCTTTCAGCACAATCGAGTCTCCCGAAAGAATAAGTAAAACTTCAAAAGTTTATTTTACTCAAAAGTATATTTCCATCGATGAGTTTCAAGAAAAAGAAACGATAGACTTCATTAAATACGACAAGAATATCAATCTATTCATTCGTGCTTTTCATGATCAGCCTTTACTGGACTATCTAAAAGAATTGTCAACTGATTCCTCCGAAGAAGCATTGATCAATGCAGGTAATTATCAGTTTACTTTTTTGGTGGATGGCAAAAAAATATATACTGAAAACCTAAATGCTGGAGCTGGAACCAAAGAAAGCAAAAGCAAATGGTCTTCCATGATGGTACCGCTGACAACAAAAAAGAAAATAGATTCTTGGGGAAGATTTCTATGGAATCGATTTTTAGGAAACGGTGGAAAAATGGCACTTACGAATGGCCAACATCATTTGACCATTGAGATCAGACCCTATGTTGAAATTGAAGAACTAAAAGTTGGACCAATCATTTCTGAGGGATCCATTATCATCGAAAAGCCACAAAAAAATATTTCTCAAAAAAAGACAATGGTTCAAAAAATTGAGGAACATTCGGACTTTAAGACTTCCAACGCAAAAATAGACTTTGAAAAAATAAAACAATTGAATACTGCAATCGCCAGTGAAGAATTTCAAGATATCACCAGCATTGTTGTACTTAAAGCTGGAGAAATTTTATTAGAAGAATATTTTAATGGGGCGAAAAGAAAAACATTGCATGATACCAGATCTGTTGGAAAAACCATTGCCGGAACGATGACGGGAATTGCAATTAAAGAAGGACATCTTCGAAGCACCAATCAATCTTTGAACGAATTCTACAAATTAAGTTCCTATGATAATTACGATGCTAAAAAAGAAGCTATATGCATCGAAGATTTATTAACCATGTCTACCGGGTTAGAAGGATTTGACTTTGATACCGATTCCCCTGGGCAGGAAGAAAACATGTACCCTACTAAAGATTGGGTGAAGTTTGGGTTGGATCTTCCAATGGATAAAAATTTAAAATCGGGAAAAGATTGGAGATATCTTTCTGCTGGGGCAGTTTTGCTTGGTGATATTATTCATCAAAGGGTTCCCGGAGGATTGGACAAGTATACTTTGGAAAAATTATTCAAGCCGCTAAATATTGAGAAATACAAATGGCAATACACACCAACAGGCGTACCGAACACGGCAGGAAGTTTAAAATTGAGTTCCCTCGACTATGCAAAAATAGGTCAACTCTATTCTAATCAAGGTCTATGGCAAGGACAAGAAATTTTCCTAAAAGAATGGGCTAGTAATAGTCTCGACCAAAAGGTAGAAATTCCATTTCTAGAGGATCATTTTTACGGATATATGTTTTGGAACAAATCTTATGAAGTCTCAGGTAAAAAATATGAGATAAGCTACGCCAGTGGTAATGGTGGTAACAAAATTCTTATTTTCAAAGATATTCCTGTTGTTATTGTAATTACAGCTCAAGCTTACAACCAACCTTTCATGCACAATCAGGTTGATGATATTGTACGCTCATTTTTACTGCCCGCAATATTGAATTAATGTTTTATTAGGATTGACTAATAGTTTACAAAAAGCATGTAACACCTTGATTTATTATGGCTTAACTATCTAGATAGGTGAATAAATAAAATAATTTGAGATTTTTTGCCTTAAAGTGTCACATTATTAAAAGCAAGAGGATACAAGTCATTGAGCGCTTCTGTTAACTAATTTATTTTAAAACTATTAGGCTAAACTGGATAAATAGAGATTCTTTTCGTTATTCATGTAGAGCTTTATAATCAATACTAATGAAAAATTTAATTATAACTTCTTGTTGCCTTTTATTCTTAGGGGCTGTACTCTTTACCTCTTGTAACGGAGATGATATCGATAATACTGTTTTCGACTTTGATTGTCCAGAGTTAGACTTGAATATTGGAGATAATTGTATTACCGGAAATTTCGCAGGAATCGTAGATTCCAATTGTGTTTGTGTTGGACTTGACTCTACTGTTATTTTCGACTGCCCTGAGTTTATGGGAAATATTGGCGACCCATGTATTGACTTTATCAATAATTCGGGTATCCTCGCAGGTGATTGTATTTGTCTTACGGATTCACTAGAAGGCTCATTTGATTGTCCGCTTATTAGTTTAAATATTGGACAAGAATGCTTAACTAGTCAGCAAACAGTAGGAGTTGTTAACTTTAATTGTGAGTGTATTGAATCAGATACAATGACTTTTGACTGTCCTGATCTTCAATTGAATTTCTGGAGCGACTGTGAAGATATGTTAGGAAATGTAGGTGTTGTAGATACCACTTGCGTCTGTTTGACTAACGCCATACCATTTGATTGTCCAAATCTTCAACTAAACTACAATGATCCATGCTTAAGTGCTGATGGATTGCCGGGAATAGTGGACCAGGATTGCAATTGCTATGTTGCTCCCTATGATTGTCCAACAATTATGATGAACTTTGGAGATACTTGCATGATTGATTCGACGGCATTTGGTATTATCAATCTAGATTGTATTTGCAACTAAGTTACAAAGTCCAAAGAATCATATTTTTGAAAGAAGAAATCAATATAGAACTAATTGCGCTGTGTCTTTCCAAAAATGGAGAGGCTCAGCGCAAACTATATGACTTGTTGCTTCCCTACTTGAATGCAATTAGTCGACGATATCTTTATGATCACTCCTTTCTGAAAGATGCCCTACAAGAAACCTTTATCAGAATATTTAAATCGCTAGAGCAATTCGATATTCATAAAGCAAGTTTCAAAACATGGAGCACAAAAATCGCTATTAATGCTTGTTTAAAACAAAATGCAAAATGCAAAAACAACCTGACCTCTGTTTTAAACACTGAGTTCCACGAACAAGCCATCCCCGAGAATATAGTTAATTCGTTAACATTAGAAGAGACTCAAAATTGGCTAAAACAGATGCCTAAACAGTATTTCGAAGTATTTAACTTGTTTGTTATTGATGAATTTACGCATGATGAAATAGCTTTAATGTTATCTATTGCTCCTTCGCTTTCTCGGAAGAGATTGTCCCGAGCTAGAATGTGGGTAAAAAAAAGATTACAAAATGATCCAGATTTACAATTCAATTTTTCATACAACTAAGGCCTAGCCTTCAAAAACTACAAGATGGAAAATTTTGAAAAAAACTTACGGGATAAATTTAATAACGCTTCCTCCAGAGAAGGGATAGATCCCAATGATTTGTGGAATAGCATTGCTACAGAAATCACTGACAGCAATGAAAGCCCTGGATCTCCAACTCCTTCAAATAACCAGTTTAAAAAATACCTACCTTTTCTATTATTGCTATTATTAGCCTTAGGCGGAATCTTGATCTATCAGTATTCAGAGGAATCAAGTCCTTTTAATACTGTAGAAATATCCGAAATCGACACAGATGCTGAAAAGATTATTGGCAACGAAAATCTTGACTTGGTCGATTATAATTCTTCAAATACTAAACCTCAACACATCACTTCAATAGAAGAACAAATTAGTTCTCAAACTCAGAATTCCAACACTATAAACTTTCAAAAAAACACTTTGGCTAATAAAGACAACGTTAATATTGATGAAAAGCCAAATTTAAACTCCAACACTTCAAATAGTCTTTTGAATGAAAGTATTTCAACAAATATAATTACGGCGAAAAATCGTCATAAATACCTTTCTTCGGATTTAAGAACAAATGGAACTGATAGTTTTGTATCTCGTTCTAGTATTGAAAATTCAACAACTCCCCAAAACCATACTTTTTTAAACACTAAAAATGAAAGCGATCAGCCAATTGAAAAATTCCTGGTTGAAGAAAATGAAATCGCAGCCAACAATGCCAATATTGCAAATGAAGATAAAATTTTATCTAAAAGTGAAATGCTAGAAAACTTTGATCTTTTGACCGCAAAGGCTATTGGTTATCCTTTGGAAGTCTCAAGCAAGTCTTTACCAGCTTTTTCGCCAACGTCCGTAAAGTTCGATAAAAGTCAAGCTAGATTCAGCATTGGCTTCCATGGAGGAACACAGGTATTGTGGGAAAAATTTGAAGGTGATCAAGCTAGAGAAATTACCAGGGCTGAGGAGTTGAATCAAGCCTTTAAGTTATTCCCCGGTCAATATTTTGGAGCAACTGTTAACTTCCGTTTCAATCAACATGTATTTATAGAAACAGGAATAGCCTTCAACAGATCTATCAGTCAATTCAATAGAATCATAGAAACAAAAGATTCTATAATAATAAGGAATGACATTTTCCAAGGACAAAAGGTAATGGCAGACGCAACGCGTACAATTGTACACCACAACAAACTAAGCACCTTACGAATTCCAGTCTCTTTAGGTTATCAATTCAACAACGACCAGTGGTCTTTTGGAACAAGTGCAGGAATCGCCATTAACTTCACGCAAAAGTATTCCGGAAGAGTAATCAATGACAATAATATCGTTATCAACTATCCTAGTGGCGAAGGGACTGATGCCCCTGCTAATCCTATTTATTTGAGCTATCACTTAAATCCATATATAAATTATGAATTGAACACATCCTTAAGTCTTCAGTTGCAGCCATCTTTTGGATTTCATCAATTCGGAAAGACTGAATTATACGGAGTAAAACATACTGGTTGGAGTACCGGAATTCGTCTAGGACTAATCTATACACCATAGATTATATTCAAAGAAAGAGAACACTCGAATTATTCCAAATAAGAAACCCATCAAACAAAATTGTTTGATGGGTTTAGTTTTAAGTTGAAAACTTTAAAGCACCTTCAAACCCAAAAACTCTTATTTGCCTCCATATTGGTATTTGGAGTTAGAATAAACTAGTCGAAAATAATTCCCTGATTTAGCAAAAGTATTCATGAGTTAAATAAAGAACATTCTGAGAAACCTCGCCCATATTTCTGAGGATCGGCTCAAGGATAGGAAGTGCTGCGCTATGCGCAGGTCCAACAGACCGACCGCTAAGGGAGCACTGGATAGCCTGATCCTACGGAGGGCCCCTTACACCTCAACTTCCAAAGAATGCAATCCACTAATTTTACTGCATCCTATCTTAATTAAATGTAACTTCGTAGTCGACTCCAAAACAATCATCATGTCAAGAGTAATACTGTTCCTAATTCTTCTAACCGCCACCTTACCTGGCCAAAGTCAAACAGATTTTTCTTTTGCAATCGATAGTATAAAACAAGATCTAAAAGGGAATCTAAAACCAATCGGAAGAATAAATAGAAACCTAAAATTAGTTTCCCATTATAAATTTTCGCACCCAGAAGTTGATAGTCTCATCGAGGCTTCACTAGCACTAGCTGAAGAAAAGAATTTGAAATTTTTTATTGCACGTTCTCTTAAATTTCGCATACGACATAAGCTGTACATTAATCGTCCCAAGGAAGAAATTTTTGAAGACTTAAAAAGAATGGAAAGTATTGGTGATGAGTTGCCGAATAAGTTAATTCCCGTATGGGTGAGCAGCATGTGGGCGCATTACTTTCTATTGACGGGAGATTTGCAACAAGCAAAAATTAATTTGGATTCTTTAGATGCTCGAATGTACGAAAGCAAGCATACTAGCCGTGGTTCATATCATACCATCAGGGGGATGTATTTTCAGCAAAAGAAACAATATGCCGAGGCGATCGAACAATATACTACAGCATTGTCCTTACCCTATGCTGGATACACCTTTATATATAATAACCTTGCAAGACTGCATCTCGAAATGGAAGATTTTGAACAGTCAATCAACTATGCAAACAAATCTTTAGACTTTGGTGGAGTAGAAAAAAATACGATTACTAAAATCGAAAGTTATGTCATCTTAGGAGAAGCAAATTTAATACAAAAAGACACGACCAAAGCTTTATCTTACTTTGAACAAGCAGAATCTATTAGAAATGAAGAATTCAATGCAAAAAATTATACGGCTATAAACCATTTGGTAAATATTTACAAATCGCGAAACCCAAATAAACTGGATAAACTTTTAGCGAATATTGATCAATTTGAATTGACAGAGGTCCACCCTATTCTATTGATTGAAAAAGGTATTCGATTTTTTGAAAAAGGGAATAACAGAATGGCCAAAAGCCTTTGCAAAGAAGGACATAAAGAAGCTATCGAACGACTGCGTTATGAGGACGCCAGCAAAGGCTGCGACTGCTTGATCGAAATATATCGAAAGGAAAACAGCCCTGAGAATGAAGCAAAATATCTTCGTCAAAAAATTGGTCATCAGGCTGCAATAAATGATGAGAAAAGGATAATTTCTATGGCCAAGAATCTTGCTAGTTTTAAAAGTGAAAAAGAAAAAGAACTATACAAACAAGGATTCGAAAAAGACCAATTGATTCTCAACGAACGCCTAGAAAAGTATCAGATCGGTGGACTTTTGGGATTTGCTATTCTTTGCCTCGGTATGATTTCAATTTGGCTGTTGCGAAAAAGAAATCAAAAAATTAATGCTCAAAATAAAATCATTTCTAAAGCGCTTTCGGAAAAAGACATACTCCTCCGTGAGATTCATCACCGTGTAAAAAACAACCTGCAATTGATCTCAAGTATCCTCACTTTACAGAGCAGATCAATAGACAACAAAGCTGCCCAGCAAGCCATCAACGAAGGTAAAAGTCGGGTGAGGTCCATGGCTTTAATTCACCAAGATCTTTACAGCAAAGAAAGCTTGACCGGAATCTCGGTCAAAAATTATCTTGAAAAATTAACACAGGAACTTTTCACTACCTATAAGGTGGATGAAAAAAATATAAAGTTTAATACTGCTATCGAGGATATAGAATTGGATGTTGACACATTGGTTCCGCTGGGCCTAATTATTAATGAATTGATCACCAATAGCCTGAAATACGCTTTTAAAGATGTAAACAATGGACAATTATTTGTCGGGTTGGAAGAGAAAAAAGGAGCGCTTATTCTGAAAATCAAAGACAATGGCATCGGGTATGTACCTTCCGAAGTAAAACGAAAATCCTTTGGGACAACTTTGATCAATGTGTTGACTGAGCAGCTCGAAGGGGAAATGGAAGTCAAAGCCACTGAAGGAACCGAGGTGACCATTGCATTTAGTGAGTACAAGGTCGCAAATCGAGCATAATTATTTTGAGCCATTGGCTAGTTTAATTGCCTACGTTTGGGAAATCTATCAAGTCTGATGACACGCCTTCTACTATCTTTTTTTGTTAGGAAGTTCTATGGTCAATTTCATTGAGTTCGGCCCTCACTTTCCTATCTTTATCCTTCTACTCAATTCACACAATATGCCGGATTTCGTACACCTACATTGCCATACACAGTACTCATTGCTAGACGGGGCCTCAGAAATTGGCCAAATGATGGACAAAGCGGTGAAAGATGGGCAGCGAGGAGTAGCCTTGACTGATCACGGGAACATGTTTGGCGCCTTTAAGTTTGTAGCCGAAGCAGAAAAACGAAAGCTCAAGCCGATGATTGGCTGCGAATTCTATCTGGTGGAGGATCGTCATAAGAAGTCTTTTTTAAAAGGTAAAGGAGAAAAGGATAGACGTTACCACCAACTTTTGTTGGCCAAGAATCGAAAGGGGTATGAAAACTTAGTGAAGCTTTGTTCCATTGGTTACATCGAAGGAATGTATTCCAAGTTTCCGCGAATTGATAAAGAATTATTGGAGCAATATCATGAAGGAGTAATTGCTACTTCCTGTTGCCTGGGTGCAGAAATTCCGCAGTTGCTTTTGCATGGAAAAAAGGAAGAAGCAGAAAAGCAATTGAAGTGGTGGCTAGATATGTTTGGCGAGGATTATTACATCGAACTTCAAAGACATCGAGGATTAGAAAATATAGATCAACTAGGAGTTAGTCAAGAGGACATCAACCAAGATTTAATTGCGTTTTCTAAAAAACACAATATCAAATTAATTGCGACTAATGATTCGCATTATGTTGAAGAAGAAGATGCTCCTTCGCATGACATTTTACTTTGCGTAAACACTGGAAGCTTAAGAGAAAGTGAGCAAAGGTTTAAATTCCCTTCTAACGATTTTTACTTTAAGACTCAAGCACAAATGAGTCAACTTTTCTCAGATGTACCTGAGGCAGTGGCAAATACCATGGAGATCTATGACAAAATAGATTCTTTAACATTAGCGAGGGATGTACTGTTGCCGAATTTCCCAATGCCGAAAGAATTTGCAACACAAGATGCTTACCTCAGACACTTGACTTATGAAGGAGCGAAAAAAAGATATGGGACCATCACTCCAAAGATTAAAGAGCGTTTGGATTTTGAATTAGGCGTTATTGAAAAATCTGGTTATCCGGGATACTTTTTGATTGTTCAAGATTTCACGCATACCGCCCGGAAGATGGGCGTAAGTGTAGGACCAGGTCGTGGATCAGCTGCCGGTTCGGTAGTAGCCTATTGCAATTGGATTACGAATGTGGATCCCATCAAGTACGATTTACTTTTTGAGCGTTTCTTGAATCCTGAGCGTGTATCCATGCCCGATATTGATATTGACTTTGATGACGAAGGCCGAAGTAAAGTTATCGATTACGTAATTGATAAATATGGTCGAAACCAAGTGGCACAAATCATCACTTATGGTACCATGGCGGCTAAGTCTTCATTGAGAGATGTTGGTCGGGTATTAGACGTTCCATTGTCTGAAGTAGATCGTGTTGCGAAAACTTTCCCCTTACAATTGGGAGCCAAGTTGAGAGATGTTGTTGCCAAAGGTGGCGTCGCACCAAAGTTAAATGCTAAACTAAATTCAGAGGATAAGGAAAAGGCAGAAGCTTTCAGAAAATTAGCCGCGGGAGACGACATTGTTGGAGAGGTCATTAAGATGGCGGCCCGATTAGAAGGCTCGGTTAGAAATACAGGAATCCATGCCTGTGGTATCGTCATCACGCCCGATGATATTACCAATTATGTTCCAGTATCTGTGGCGAAAGATTCGGAACTGCTGGTTTCACAATTTGACAATTCTGTTGCTGAGGATGCTGGATTACTGAAAATGGATTTCTTGGGATTGCGGACATTGACCATTATCAAGGAAGCTGCTCGCCTCGTAAAGCTAAGGCATGGGATAGATATCGATCCTGATGAAATCCCACTAACAGATGAAAAAACCTATAAGCTATTTCAACGCGGTGAAACCGTTGGTATATTCCAGTATGAGAGCGGGGGCATGCAAAAGCATCTGAAAGATTTGGTACCGAGTAAGTTTGAAGATTTGATTGCCATGAATGCCTTGTATCGCCCAGGTCCGATGCAGTATATTCCAAACTTCGTTGCGCGTAAACATGGTCGAGAGACGATCACTTACGATCTTCCGATTATGAAAGATAATCTGGCCGAGACTTACGGTATTACAGTTTATCAGGAGCAAGTGATGTTGCTTTCTCAAAAGTTAGCAAACTTCTCGAAGGGTCAAGCGGATATGCTTCGTAAGGCGATGGGTAAGAAGAAAAAGAAGTTGATTGATGAGATGTGGCCAACTTTCTTAGCAGGCTGTGAGAAGAATGGGCATCCAGAAGATATTGTGAAAAAAATCTGGACGGATTGGGAAGCCTTTGCTTCTTACGCTTTTAATAAATCTCACTCCACTTGTTACGCCATGATTGCTTTTCAAACGGCGTACTTAAAAGCGAACTACCCTGCCGAATTTATGGCAGCTGTTTTGACGAATAACAAAAATGATATTTCCAAAACTGCGATCTTTTTGCAAGAATGTAAACGCATGGGATTAGAAGTATTGAGTCCAAGTGTAAATGAATCTGAAGCCAACTTTATTGTAAACAAAGCCGGAGGAATTCGATTCGGAATGGCTGCACTAAAGGGAGTTGGAGAAGGGCCAGTAGAAGCAATTGTAGAAGAAAGAAAAAATGGTCCATTCAAATCTGTTTTTGATTTCTTGAAAAGAGTCAATCTTAGTACGGTCAACAAACGGGCAATGGAGAGTCTTGTCTTAGGTGGTGGCTTTGATGAATTCGAAGAGATTAACCGCGAGACTTATTTTGCGCCATCAGAAAAGTATGATACTTTTTTGGAGCACATCATGAAGTTTGGAAATGCTTATCAGCATCAAAAATCTCAGGCAGCCAATTCCTTGTTTGGCGCTTCAGAAGATGCCATGGTACCCGAGCCAAATATTCCGCCTAAAGTAGAATGGTCTTTGATAGAGAAATTGACCAAGGAAAAAGAAGTTGCTGGAATTTATATCTCAGGTCATCCACTTGATGATTATCAAATTGAGATAAATAACTTCATTACTTGTCCATTGGAAAGATTGGAGGAGAAAAAAGGTCAGAAAGTAAAATTGGCTGGTATTGTTTCGATGGCCAATCACAGAATCTCAAAGAAAGGGACTGGCTTTGGAATTTTTGAGGTCCAAGATTATACCGGATCTACTGAGTTGATGTTATTCTCTGAGGATTATGCAAAATTCAAAGGTCATTTTGAAGCAGGCCAAGTCCTTTTCATTGAAGGAATTTATCAGAAGCGCTGGAACTCAGACGAGTATCAACTGAAGGTGAAAGATGTCAAGCTTTTAGAAACCATTGGCAAAGAGCTTACAGAGTCTGTGACTTTGAAGCTACCAATAGAAACTTTAGATAAAACCTTGATTAACGAATTGGATGCACTTTGTAAATTAAACAAAGGAAAACATCGCTTAAAGATGGTTTTGTTGAATAAAAAACATCGGACGAGTCTAAATTTACGGGCTGATGAAAGAACCGTGAATGCAGGTTCTGAATTTGTAGCAGGGCTAGATCGTCTTGGAGTTGGGTATTCTATTAATTAATTTTCGAAAGCAAGCACATTCCTAATTTGATTTATGTAGAACAAAATAATTTTAAAATCGATAGAGCCTTTTTTGAAGAATTATAAACTATTCTTCAATGGACAATACGCGATATTACACATTGGAATACACCACTAAACTTTATTTAGCCTATTAAATTCTCCTGAAAGAACGCATTCTTTTCCTATCAATTATTAGATAAATTACTCAGTAATATTATTCTTTAGTCTTAATACTTTGTGTTAGACTAAGAATGCGCGAGGGTCAATAAAAAATCAAAGTAATAACGCTGATGAAAAAATGTACCTATTGGTAAAATTATTCGTCTTATTCTTGTAACAAATTTATACAAAAATAAAATATGGATATCACTGCATTAACTGAAAAAGGATTAGGAATGGCCATGGAATATGCGCCAAAGGTTTTACTTGCGATATTAACGCTGATTGTTGGGTTTTGGATTATCAAAAAAATTGTCAAAATTGCCAACAAAGGAATTAGGTCTTCTGGAATGGATGAAAGTTTATCGACTTTCCTCGCTTCTTTATTGAACATTGCCTTAAAAATTATGCTTTTCATTTCAGTGGCAAGCATGTTCGGCGTTAACACCACTTCATTCATTGCCATTTTCAGTGCACTTATGGTTGGTGTTGGAATGGCGCTGAATGGAACCTTAGGTCACGCAGCTGCAGGCGTTATGCTCATGATTTTCAAGCCGTTCAAAATTGGTGACTTGGTTACCATTGGCGGAGGTGGTACAACTGGTACAGTAGAGGCCATTAATGCGTTCAATACAACTCTGAAGACATTGGACAACAAACGAATTATTATAGCCAATAGTAATGTCACTGGAAATGACATCACCAACATCTCGGGCCAAGGAGAAGTAGGCGTAGAATTAACTTTTGGTATCGGCTATGGAGATGATATTGACAAAGCAAGGAATATTATTCTTCAAGTTGGAAAAAATTGTCCTTTCATTTTAGACAATCCTAGTCAAGGAGTGGTGGTCGCAGAATTAGGAGATAGCTCCGTAAATCTTGCAACTCGTCCATTTTGTAAAAGTGAACATTACTGGGATACGCTTTTTTACATGCAAGAGAACGTGAAAAAAGAATTTGACAAGCAAGGAGTCGGTATTCCTTATCCTACTATGGATTTGAATATGATTAAGTAGTTTGTTTCTTAAGATTTTAAAAGGCGTTCAGATTTTTTCTGGATGTCTTTTTTTTGTTGAGATTTGTATTCATAACAATTCAACATTTTTAATTGTTGAGGTTTGTTGAAAATCCCTTTGCTAAGGGCGAACGAGTCGTTGAAATTTGTATTCATTTAATTTTGACATTAATTATGAAAAATTTACTTAGTTCTTAGTCAGAATTCTTAGATCTAATTTTTCATAAGAGATGAACCAATTGCCTGTCGAAAGAAAATATAAAATCAGCGGAATTCGAAATTCTTGTTGTTTGAGACGACCGTCGCTTATCAAGTATTTCTAAACTTTATGGTTTTCTTTTTTGTCATTGTCGCAAAAAAGAAACCAAAAATTCAAATTAGCAAATCGGCTAAGTCCTAAAAATGTTAATGAACAACAAGAAGTAATTTTCTCTACAATTATAAGCGAGCAAAATCCAATTGCTCCCTTAAATCACTCAAAGCATTTTGCCATTGTAGAGTGCTGATTGCATCATCATGAGCTGCGCTGGCAGAAGAAGTTGCAGATTCAATTTGGCTGGTCCAAGCATTCAATAATAAATCTGTATTGGCTTTGGAAAATGGGCCGCTGATAAATTCACTGCGCTTAGTATCATACAATGCATCAAATGCCACCCATGCCGCGGTCAATTTATCACAGGCCGCCGACTTCTGAGACACAAATAAAAACCCATATGGAAAGGGCTGACAGTTATTGGTGATTTCCCCCCAGCCATCTTTGATAGGAACAACTGGGTTCACATTGCTAATGATATTCTCAAAAGCATGGTCAAAATCCCAAGGAATCAAATGAAATTTTTCTTCTATTGGATCTTCATACCAATAATAATTGTGATTATCACAACTTCCAAAATCACAATACCAATGGAATGGACCATCATCCGCTCGAATGGTTCGATCTACTACTGCATAGGAAATTATTTCATCAACATTCATCCATTTTTCTACAACAGTTTTTCTATTCTGCACAGTCGATAAACTAATGTCCGATGCGAACCCTCGGATTAAATCAAAATCTTGAGGATCATCTTCGTTCGTTTTCAAAGCAGCTCGGAAAGCATCATCCGGCTGAACTTCTCCTTTGTCATCAATAGGCCAAACCTCTTTGTAAATGTTGCCATCTCCATCATCAAAATGATATTTAGCAAATCGATTGTCAATCTGCTCGACAAGAATAAATAGTCCGACATATTCTCCATTGATGGTCAACCTAGCATGAACTGCCCTTGGAGAAGGAATTCCCATTTCCGAAAATAAATGATAAGCCAATCGATCCCTCATTTGAGTCGGATCATTATTCATCGAATGAAATTGAAGTTTTTTGAGTCCATAGAATTTTTCATCTGACCCTTCCCAATTGATCTTAATTTTCATGGAAAGCTTAGTGCAAGTTTTGTAACCACTCGGGTTTCCCCAGTTGCTTCCTGAAAGACAATTCACAAAAGCACCTATTGATCCTTTATAGCGAATACCAACTGGAGCAATCGTCTCTCCTTCAAAGGTTAGACTTCCTCCTACGTATTCTTCTGCAGCAGGATCATTATTAATTTTGTCGTAATCCTCTTGGGAAAGCGTCAAATCAAAACTATGCAATTTGGATTGATCAAAAATGTAGTCCGAATTTCCTGAGAGGTAATTTTCTTCTCCAGTGGGATCGATAGGATCAACAGTCCCTGTAGTATCTACTTCATTTTCTGACGGGTCAACAAAAGGAGTTGTATCATCATTTGAGCAGTTCCCGAAAAGCAAACTGACTAGAACCAATGCATACAGGAATGTTTCTTTCATAAACTACTGTTATCAAAAATTATGCTACGCTATCCCATCATCAAATTAGACTTTTTTTTTGTCTCGTAAGCCTTCCAAAGAGATTTTAACTTTGTATGCGTAGTGGCTTGAAGTGGTACTAATGGAAGGCGAACTTCTGTTTCGCAAAGGCCAAGTATATTAAGTAATCCTTTGATCCCACACGGATTACCATCCGCGTACAAAGGTGTATGATAATCCAACATTGCTAAATGTAACTCACTTGCCAATTCGTAATCACCAGCTTGAGCGGCGTGGATCATATCCGAAGTTGCTTGAGGAAGTGCATTCCCAATAACAGAGATCAGACCATCTCCGCCACAAGCCATAAAACCCAAAGCCGTAGGATCATCTCCAGAAAGCACAGCGAAATTTTCCGGTGCGTTTTTAATAATATAACTTGCTTGAACGATGTCTCCTTTAGCCTCTTTCGTAGCACAGATATTAGGATGAGCAGCCAATCGCAAAGTCGTCTCAGGAAGTACATTTGATGAAGTTCTTCCAGGAACATTGTATAAAATTACTGGAACTTTAGAGGCATCAGCGATCTTAGAATAATGTTGAAAAATTCCTTCTTGACTCGGTTTGTTGTAAGCGGGTGAACTACTTAATATTCCATCAAAACCTTTGAAGTCAAAAGCATTAATTCGCTCAATTGCTAATTTCGTATTGTTCTCTCCAAAATATCCCGCAACCATTTTTTTTCTGCCACTATTCACTGCAAGCACGCAATCAAAAACGGCTCTACACTCTTTGGCTTCTAGTGTAACCGACTCTCCGGTGGTGCCAAGCACCACTAGATAATCTACTCCGCCTTTAATGACAAGTTCGGTGATTTTTTCTAAAGCAGGAAAGTCCACTTTACCTCCTTTCATTGGCGTTACCAACGCCACTCCCAATCCACTAAACAGTTTTGTTTGCATCCTTACCTTGCTTGAGTTTTGTTAAAAATTGTTCTATTTGCTCGAGATATTTCTTGGGACTTGTTGTTGAATCCTTGGAAATCATAAGATCATAGCAATACTCTTTTTCAGTAATTGGACCCACTCGCAATTTGCTTTTACTCATTGCTGCGATATCATTCAAAACTTGCTCATCGCTGCAACTAATCATTAAATCAAATGATTGTTGAATAAATGACTCTACTTTTTCAGATTGAATCTTACCCAGCCAATTGACCTCTAGTTTGGTAAAATGATCAATCGTCATATTCGGTTGCGGTTCTTTAGTATCCAAATAACACAATAGTCGAACTGACTTTCCAGACTTTTCCCAAAGTGCTTTAAAGGATGCTAGTTGATCTCGATTTTCCAAAGAAGTACCATTAAACAGAATCCCGACAGCTTGGATTTTTTGAAAATCAATGGAGCTGCGAATTGTCGAATTACTGATTCGCTTTTCGATCATCCGATCATGTAAACGATGTTTGATTTTCTTTATCAGTTCCATAGAAATTTTGGCCAGTTTTGATACTACGATTTATTTACAAAATGATTGTAACTAGCCTTGAGACGAAAATACGTAATAATTGGATGTCAGCTAAATGATCAAGAAAATGAGCGATGCACTTTTGATAGAGGGCGCCTTTACGGGCTTGTAAATTCCAATCTAATTTGTAGCTAAATGCTACATCCCTAAAGATGAAAACCACCAATTTATATCAAAAACAATTGTTACGCCTGTTTAACAGCTGCCTTTTTTGCCACTCCCTTTTTTGATGCAAAACGGCCCATCTCACTATATTTATCTATTCGCTGTTGAATGCGTTCCTCCGGATCTAATTCTGACAGCTCGGCAATAACCTTTTTGATGTGACGCTTGAGCAATCTAGCTGTTTCTTCAGGATTTGCATGAGCTCCTCCCGCTGGTTCTTTAATGATTCCATCAATCAAACCAAAATCAAACATATGATCAGCGGTCAACTTAAGTGCCTCTGCAGCTTGTTCTTTATAATCCCAACTTCTCCATAGAATGGAACTACAAGATTCCGGAGAAATTACAGAATACCAAGTATTTTCAAGCATAAAGATGCGATCACCTAGGCCAATTCCAATAGCTCCACCAGAAGCTCCTTCACCGATCACCGTACAAACGATTGGCACCTTCAATTGTGCCATTTCTAATAAATTTCTTGCAATAGCTTCCGCTTGTCCTCTTTCCTCAGCCTCTATACCTGGATATGCACCGGGCGTATCAATTAGACAAACAATCGGATAATTCAACCGTTCTGCTAATTTCATCAAGCGCAATGCTTTTCTATAACCTTCCGGATTAGCCATACCGAAATTTCGATACTGGCGCATTTTGGTATTGACACCTTTTTGATGACCAATTATCACCACGTTGGTACCATCTATATTGCCTAATCCTCCGACGATTGCTTTATCATCACCATAGTATCGATCTCCATGAAGTTCAATAAACTTCTTGCACATCTGCTCTATGTAAAATAAGGTGTATGGACGTTCAGGATGCCGCGACAATTGGACTTTTTGCCAACCCGTCAAATTAGAATAGATCTCTTTTTGAGTGGATTTTATCTTGGTTTCCAGCTCTTTAATTTTATCGGAAAGATCGATTTCTCCGGCTTCGGAGACCTCTTTCATCTTTTCCAACTGTTCGTATAAATTCTCTAATGGCTTCTCAAATTCCAGAAAAATCATATCGTATTTTTAAACCTGGTAAAATGGGGTAATACCCTTTTAAAACTCGTAGAAGTAGTGGTCGATTGTGTGAAGCAGTAATTTTATAGGTCTTTATTTAGCGTATTCAGGCTTTCGCTGAATAGCAAAAGTACTCAAGAATGCCGGCTTTTAGCTCATTTTTTTCCAAAATCAGCCTAAATACTGAGTAAAATACTGGATATCAGCAGCTTATTACCTTCATTTTTCTCGAACTATTAATAGTCCATTTATGACCACATTTTGGCCAATTGTAGTAGTTTTGGGCGAGCCCCTGATTTGGGATCAGGGTCGCTCCCTTCCCTGCTTGTCCGCTGAAAGCGGATCCACCTTCGGCGGACAGTCAGGCAGCTCTCGCGCTCCGCAGCTTATAGCTGCCTGAGTGGAATATAAAAATCTAGTTAGCTGCGATTTTATCAAAATATACCTTCTGAAACGCCCGGCTGCGTAAGTGAAGGACTGACTTAAGATAGCGACTCAAGAAATTCCATTTCTATTCAAGCATTTTTAAATAGACTTTTCTAATCTCGGATGATGGCATGCGTTGTCGATACATCTTAAAAGCCATATAATTCGCTCTCATGACCTTCCAATAAGAACGATTCTCATATTTCCGAGCAGAAATGATCGCACTCTTTGGCATGATATCAAACTTTCCTTTTGCCTGTAGCTTTTCAATCAGATCGTAATCCTCCATGATAATATGCTTTTCACAAAATCCTTGCAGTTCATCAAACAAGCACTTTTTTACAAATAAGGTTTGGTCACCTCCTCTGCACCAAAGTCGATTGAAACGTGTAAAGAAAGCATTGATTGATAACAAGGGATGATTGGAATCAAAAGAAGACCGAAAGCTTCCGGCTTGAAAACCTGAATGAATAGAATTAGTGATCTCTTCCAGGAATCCAATTGGCGGTCTAGTATCAGCATGTACAAAATAAAGCCAATCCTTTTTTACCAAGTTGGCCACATAATTCATTTGAGGCGCTCTGCCCTTTTGAGGAGTATGTATAAAATTGACTTTGAACTTCTTTGCGATTGACTCAGTATGATCTTCGGAGCCCCCATCTGCGATGTGGATATCTTTTGACAAAATTCCTTCTTTTGTCAATGTCATCAACAATTTTTCCAAATTCGCTTCTTCATTGAAGGTTGGAATAATAGTAGCAAGACTTAAAGCGGCACTGTCTGACATTTCGTTTTCAAGTTTTACAAAAAAGGTGACACCAGAATTTTTCCTGGTGTCGTTATAGCCAAAATCAATTTCAGCTAGTCCCTTAACCTAAAAATTTAATAGGCTGTAAATACCTAACACTTACAATTACGTAAATGAATTTATTATTGGATGTTTTAAAGGTCAGAAAATTACAAAAAGTAAAAAGGCAAGCAACAGACAGTTAAAGGAAAAATAAATTTATTTACATGCGGCCAAAAGAATTACTATAATGCCAAACGTTTTGGTTGGTGAGTTCGTCCGAATTCGATTCCATCCTTCCACCATTTCGTCATTTGCTTTTTATTGAAATAAAGCGAATTGTCCGTCAAAGGATTATCTAAAAAGTAGGTATTCACTTTAGAGCCTTTCTTGAGCTTAGCTTTAAGAGAACTGATTTCAATATCATCTTCAGCTATTCTTGTCATTAAGAATTCCATCATTCGCGTGATGGTATCAAAAGGCGTAGCGATGGGTGGATGTTTAACGTTGGTGACTTCAGGAGAAAGATATATCGAATCTACTTCAGTAGCACCCTCGTCAATAGCTTTGTGTACTGGCAGATAATCTCCAAATCCTCCATCGGCATAGTCACAACCATTTTTATGCACTAAAGACATAAAAGGAACCAAATTGGCAGATGCCCACATCCAATCGCACCAATCTTCATAATCATAGTCATCGAGGCATTTGTATTCCTTGGTGAGTTTGGTGAAATTAGCAACAGTGACCATCACTTTTTTCCCACTCCCTTTAAGCATATCGTAATGCCGCTTAGTAAAAGAACGACCTATTAATTTTCGAAGATTACTACTATCTCCGAATGTTTTTCTTCGCTTGAGAAACATCAACAAGCTATTGAAGTGATTAATCCTAGTTTCAATTATTCCATTGACCGTTCTAAACCTAAAAGGCGATATTTTAAATATTTCTTTTTTCGTTACACTGGTGTATACTTTTTTGGCCAATTTGACATCTGGTAATGCCAAGAAAGGAACCAAGAGACTTCCAGTAGAAGTGCCTATGAATATGTCATACTCTTTACCTTTCTCTTCCATCAAGTACTCACAGATTCCTCCGGCAAATGCTCCTTTGGCACCACCACCGGATATAACCAGCGCGCGCTTATTGGCACCTGTGATAGGATCTGATGCTGTACTATTCGAAATGACTTTGTCCATTGTTGTGTCTAAGGAAATATTAATTAACCTTATGACGACTAATTTATCAATAAAGCCACAAATATAGGAATCAAAGTTCCATGGGCAAGAGCAATCAAGCATTGCGTGTTTTTCAAATGCTTTTTTGCAGATGATCTACTTCTTTTTTCAAGTGAAATTGAGTCACAATTTTGATATTGATAAAAAATACTGTAATTCGTGTTCAGAAAATAACTTGCACAATGAATCCAGCAAAAGTCTTCGAAACCCTCAAGGAAATTAGTGTCGACTATTCCGAGCACGATCATCCGCCGATTTTCACAATAGAGCAATCCAAAGAACATTGGGCTTCAGTTGAAGGTATGCACTGCAAGAACCTATTCTTGAGGGATAACAAAGGGAAGCGCCATTATTTACTTTGTGTGGAGGCTCATAAAGCAGTAGACCTAAAAGCACTTGGCGCGAAAATGGGACAGCGTTTGGGATTCGCTTCTCCGAAAAGACTCCTTCAATATTTAGGCTTAGAACCAGGCTCAGTTTCTCCGTTTGGATTGATTAACGACAAAGATTGTTTAGTTCAAGTAATGCTTGACAGCGAGATTCAATCTGCTAAATTGGTAAACTTCCATCCTAATGTCAATACAAAGACATTAGGAATTAAGCCAGATGATCTTGAGAAGTATATTCAACATTGCGGTCATTCATTTTCCTATGTCGAATTGTAATCGCTTAGAATTCAAACAATAATTTACTCGGAGCCATAAGATATTGAGTATTCAAATTACCGTTTAGATTGTCGAATTTCTTTTTCCCTTTTTAGATTTCTGTCCATTTTGTTCAACGCCCCTTTAAATGCATCCATAAAATCCTTAGCACTATCAGAGGCAAAGACTGTTGGACCAGGAACATGCACTTCAATATCCGAAGTGACAGAATCTGGAAGATTACCATCTCCTATTTTAAAAAAAACATTTACTTGAGACATTTTACTATTGTACCTAACCAATTTTTGTAAGGCATTTTTCATTTGCTCTTCTTGAGCATCGCTCACTTTAAAAGGTGCTTGGATTTTAACAATCATGTTTTTTGCTTTAAAGAAAAGTAAGCATCAATTCCCGTCACTTTTTGTTGTGAACTGAAGAGATTCTGACTTATAATTTTTTAATTCCATTACATTTGAGGACAATGTAATTCCTGCCGCTGTCAAGGTATTCAAAACTCGATCAAAAATCAAATTTTTCAAGAGACTCCCAGCCATCTTTGGATTAAAAGTATCCATCCAATAGAATATTCTAATATCAATGGTACTTGCGCCTAAGCCATCGACTGCAACATTAGTCGAACGACCTTCCAATTGAAGTACTTCAATCTTTGCAAGGGTATCTTGAATTAGCTTAATGACTTCTGGAATATTATTTTCATAGTCGATGCTTATAATGAAATCAGATCTAATGAATCCATCGATAGTATAATTAACAACGGGGTTTTTTACTACAGCTCCATTGGGAATAAAAACATCTTTTCCATCAAAGGTTTTCAATTGTGTATCTCTTAAATTTAATGATACAACTTTACCAGTGATGCCACTTAGTTCAACTGTATCGTTTAATCGAAAAGGTCTTTTAAAAGCCATCATAATTCCAGCAAGGAAATTTTCTCCAATATCTTTAAAAGCAAATCCAATAACAAAAGCGCCAACTCCTGCACCAGCCATGATAGAGGTGGCTACACCCCCTAGTCCAATTATTTTCAATGCGATCAGACACCCAATGACAACAATAGTAATGCGGACAACATTAGCTAAAAATTGAACCAATAGTGGATCATCCATTCTAGATCCTATTCGTTTGGTAAATCCCCTGGAGGCGAATCTTGCTATCCATAAGAAGAAAATAAAACCGAGTAATGCTATTGCAAGACGCGGTAAGATAGCTATAGCTTGGTCATAGTATTCTATGATACTATTCATAAGATCGTCGAAGAAGGTTTCCATTGGTGATAATTTAGTGTTCTATTCGCTGCTAAATTAACAAAGGATATATGATTATATGCCTAATTTGATATTCTTGTGTTTGACAATGCACAATAACAATTGTATATTATTTAGATCAGATTTGCTGCTAGTTGCAGATAACAAAAGAACATTTCAACAATGTTATTTGGAACATTGTATTAGGTGAAAATCAAGTACCTAGTGGATAATATGCTCCTAGAGTAAATAACCGTTTAGAATCATCTTCAACTATTAGATCAGAAACACTCTTTGTTTTATTAATGCCATGCGTATAAGCCACTCGTATACCTACAAGTATTCCCGTAATATAAAATTGCCCTCCAACCCCAAAATGAGGACCAAAAATTTTGCCTGAACCAAATCCTGAAGAACTAAGAGCACCAAAGGACAATCCTCCTCCAATGAAAAAGGCAGAATCATCTAATTCTCCAAGATAAAATTCAGCCACTACAGGAACTTGAAAGCCAACGTTAAAAAAACTTCCAAAAGATCCAAATTCACCGGATATTCCCACGAAAGGATATCCAGATACCGCAAAGTTATTTGATAATGCTAATGTTGCTTTGTAAAAAACTCCAGGAGTAAATGGAGTTTGGGTGGTGGATTGCGTAAACCCTCCTAGATCAATATATGTTGTCTCAAATATTCCAAAATCGTATTGGCCTCCAAAAGCGTGGTAATAATCTTGTCCAAACCCAATTTGAACACAAAATATTAATGATAAAATAAAGAGGTACTTCTTTAAAAAACCGAAAAAGGAAATACTATTCATGCAGAAAGGGATTAATTACTATTAAACGTCAATGAATTGTTTCATTAAGATAGCCAATTGCTTAACTTTGATCCTTAAAGATATAAACTCCTAAATTAATTCAATTTTTCAATGAAAAACATCTTCCTACTATTAACGCTACTTATTGGCACAATTACCTTTGCTCAAGAAATTGAAATCGAATGGGGCGAAACCAATGACAAAGATGCAGCAATAATTCAAAAAATATTTGGGCAAGACAGCAACCAAGACGTTTATGCTGTATCGGCAACATCGAACAAATTATTTCTCGAGATTTATTCGCCAGATTTAAATCGAACATCAAAAAATGAAATTGAGCTACCAAAAATTGATGGAAAAAAAATCGGATTTGAAGAGATATTTATGAGCAATGATCAAATTACGTTGTTCGCGTCTCACTATGTAGATAAAGTTAATACTATATATGCATACAAACTTTCAAAATCCGGCAAGCTTTCTAAAAAGACTAAAGTTCTTGATATGCCCGTAGAACGAAAGAGTAGAAGTGGAAAATTGACCTTTCATCAAGAACCAACAAGTTCGAACCTTCTTGTAGGAATGTTTGTCCCAAAGAAAAAAGAAAAGAAGCAACTAGCCGAATTTATACTTTTCGATATTGATTTAAACACTTTAGGTAAATACAATAAAAGATTTCCTTATGCCGACAATGAGGATGATAGAATTGATTTCGTTAATGCCAAATTTGACAAAGATGATAATGTTTACATTTTAACTGCATCAAAGGAAAGACAAGGAAAGGTAAAAACAGTAGAATATTCTTTAAATCAACTCTCAAAATCGGGAGAGTCTAAAAAAATGAAACTAGGATCATCTGACAAACCTATAGAGCAAATTGATTATCAACTTGCAACAGATGGAAGTATAAATATTTTTGGATTTTATTTAATAAAAAAAGGAACGAGATCTAAGGGTATCGAGGGAATTTATATTGAAAAAGTAAGTGCCGAAACATTTGAATCAATTAACAAAAAGGTAGTGGGATTCACCTATAGCGATAAGAAATTATTTCTGAAAGATGCAGCTGCGAGGAAAGACAAAGCGATGCCAAAAGATTTCGTTCCACTTTACTATTTTGAAAATCCTAATGGCTCTATTACAATGATTGCAGAACGTAGGCTAGTTACAGTCTCAATGGATTCTCGTGGAAATCGTGTAACAAGGTATTTATATCAAGATGTCATGTTGATCAACATCAACGAAAATTCTGAAGTAAATTACATTCAAGACATAGATAAAAGACAAGCTTTTGCGTATTCGCAAACGGGGCTTAGTCTTGGGCTAGTCACATTCTATGGAGGAATCGCGCCGACTCAAAATAGACTACCATATATGTCCTTTATGCCTATTCAAAAAGAAGATGGTTCTTTTATTTTCTTATACAATGACAACCCTAAAAATGTAGGTTTGGAATCAGACAAAAGAAAAACGCTAACCAATATGAAAAAGGGCTTACCTATGATGGCCATAATTGATAAGGATGGAAATAAAACTGTTGATGTAGTTTTTGGCGCAAAAGATGATGAAACAATTTTTAGAACCACAATTAATTTACAGATTTCAAATAATGAATACTTCATTTACGGAAGTAAATTAAGAAAAGATAAATTGGGGAAAATTACGGTAAACTAAAGTCGTCAAATCCTAATCTTAAAAAAGAGTTGATCTTTCGATCAACTCTTTTTTTTTTGCAATCCCTAAAGAATAACCTCCTACAGTCTCGTTAGATATAATTGCTTTCAGTCAACCTTCTCAAAGTTGCGACTGGCTACAACCAATACGGAATAAAAAGAAGTAAAGACTACAACTGGTTCAAGGTCCAATCGAAAACGCCATATTTTTCATTGCATCCAAAGGATGACCACCCTAAAACATCCACTTATGCAATCCATTACGTAAGTAAGTTCGAACGATTAAATAATCTAACAATTAATTATGAAAAAAATGAAATTTAAACTAGGAATAGGGACGCTATTGCTTTTAGGATTAGGGCTAATGTCCGCAGACCATATTGATGCACCAGCTGTTTCAGGTGGGGCTTCAGATATCACCGATTTTTATGGATTCCAAGGCGAAGACAATGACAATATCGTCTTTGTTGCAAATCTTCAAGGCTTGCTTAGTCCGAATAACACGGCTAATACCACCTTTGATGAAAATACATTGGTCGAATTTAATATTGACACCAATGGTGATGCCGTGGAGGACCTAATAATTCAAGCGATTCCTCGAGATGGTAAAATGTACTTCTTTGGCCCGATAGCTCCGTCCTCCACTGGAAAAAATGGAATGGTCATGACTTCAGCAGCAAGAAATGAAGTGGCAATTACTGAGTATGGACAAACGCCAGTTATTAGCAGTAATGACGGAATGAAAATGTTTGCTGGTCCAAGAGATGATCCATTCTTTATGGATTTCGCAAAATATGGTGAAATAATCGGGGGTACTGCCACTGGTTTTGATGATCCCGGGACTGATACATTTGCCGGTACCAATGTCATGTCCATTGTAGTGGAAGTTCCAAAAAATATGATTGGCGGATCTGGATCAATAAATACTTGGGTAGAAACTAAAACAAAGTAATAATCAATTTAAAAACTATTGGAAAGTATTCTTTCCAAAACACAATAGAAAAAATGAAAAATTTAAAAATACTTTCTTTACTCCTATTTTCAGCTTTGATCTTCCCGTCATGCAGCAATGATGATGAAATGACAAATCCTCCAGTGGTAGTAGAACCAGATTTTTCTGGAACTTACAACTTAGCTGATCAAATGGGAAGACCTGCCATCAATACAGTTTTTATCCCAAGTAATCAAAAAGATGAATACAATCAAACAATTCCATCGGATCAAGGTGCTGCCTACGCCGGAACTATTGAAGCTGGATTAAAAGCACTTAGTCCTGCATACGCAAATGATGGTGATCAAAATGCACTAGGTTTAGATGCGGCGGCATTTGCTGGAGTACTAGCAACAGATGTATTAACTGTAACGCTTGATGGAACAACCACATTCTATGATGGCACCAATGTGCTTACAGGAAGAAACTTAACCGATGACGTCATCACAGTAGAATTACTATTGATTTTTGGTGGAGAAGATTTCAGTGAGAATCCAAATCTTTCTGATGATCATGTAGATGCTAATGACAAGGCATTCAATTCTTCATTCCCTTACCTCGCTTCGCCTTGGTAATTTCAAATGCTCAGAGATGTTCACCAAGTTGTGAACATCTCTTTTTTTAAATAAAATAATCCAAAATTATGCGCGGTATCATCTTGTCTATAACTACACTAAGTTTTTTAATATTAATATTCAGTTGTAGTAATCAACCAGCAACAGTCTTAAATCAAAAAGATTACAATAGTTTTTTGAATCATAATAGCAGTATAGAATTGTCAACTACAGCTTTAGATTTAAAATTCTGGACAAATAAATATTTGGCCAATACCAATCAATATCCATATTTAGTCAAAATGGCTGCAGCAAATGAAACTCTATTTTCATTGACTGGAGATATTCAATATTTAGCAGCTGCAGGAAATCAATTAGAAAAAGCTAACGAATTAACCAATAGCCAAAATCCGGGAATCATTCGTTCTTTATCAAAGAATTATATTTCCCAACATCGTTTTACTTCAGCCAAAGAACTTTTATTACAAGCTGAAATTATTGGCCAGTCTTTAGAGGCAACTCAAAAAATGTTATTTGATGTACACTTGGAAATTGGTAATAATGATCAGGCTAAAAAATATCTAGGATATATAAAAGATCAAAATGCTTTTGACTATTTAATTCGCAGATCAAAATGGGAGGATCATAATGGAAATCTAGATCAAGCAATTGTATTCATGGAGCAAGCTTTAGAAAAAGCCAAAAGTCATAAGAATAAAAACCTAATTCAGTGGTCTCATTCAAATCTTGCAGATTTTTATGGCCATGCCGGCCGAATAAATGATGCTTATCAAAATTATTTAGCAGCTCTAAGAATAGCACCGTATGATGCATATGCAAAAAAGGGATTGGCTTGGATTGCATTTAGTCATGAGCGCAATCCGGATGAATCCAAAAGGATTCTTAAAAAGATCAATAATTCCTTTAATGCACCTGACTATTTTTTATTAAAATCAGAAATCGCAGCATTTGAAGGAAAAGAAGCAGTCAGAAAAGAATACATTCTAAAATACTTAACTGCCGTAAAAGATGATCGATACGGTAAAATGTATAACAAACATAATATTTCAATTTTTGCAGAAGAACTGAATAATTCAACGGATGCAATTAAGCTAGCTCAAAGCGAAATTAACATGCGACCTATTCCTCAATCTTATAGTTTATTAGCCTGGACTTATCACTTGGCTGGAAATAAAGAAAAGGCACTTAAGATCATTAATGAAAATGTTGTAAACAAAAGCAGTGAACCAGCAATACTATATCAGGTAGCAGAAATATTCAAGGTCAATCAGCTAGATGATGAAATGCTGAACCTGAAAAAGGAATTATTGAGTTGTCAATATGAATTAGGCCCAGTCTATGCCAAAAAAATTAAGGCTTTATAACCACTCGAAATCTAATTAGCTAAAATAAGTTACTCTCAGCTTATTTTAGCTATATTTATTTTTCTGAATTACAAATCTGAAAGAACGATAACTACCATTGGCGAAAATTGAAAAAAGTCAAGTTGAAAAAGATATTGTTTGCTTATTATCTGTAAAAGATAGTAAGTGTCTGGATCTTGTATACAAACATTATTCATCTGCACTTTATGGAGTTATTTTGAATATTGTTAAGTCAGATGAAGTAGCGGAAGAAGTTTTGCAAGATGTCTTTCTAAAATTTTGGCAAAAAGCTTCCTCATATGATGACAAGAAGTCGAGGTTATTTACTTGGTTAATAAATATAGCTCGTAATTCCGCAATTGATAAAATTAGATCTTCGGATTACAAAAAGTCCAAAAAAGTGGATGATATTTCGAACTACGAAAACTTTAGCAAACAACTTCATGTAAATACTATCAATGAAGACCATGGCCTAATTAAGGTCATCAATGGACTGGAAGAAAAATATAAAAAGTTAATTTATCTTGTTTACTATGAAGGTTATTCTCAGCGTGAAATCACCAAAGAATTTGATATTCCTCTAGGAACCGTCAAAACCAGATTGCGATCTGCAATTGTTGCCTTAAGAGAACAATTGAGTGATGAAATGCTTAGAAAACTAATTTACCTTTTGCCATTTGGATATTTGATGCATCATTTTTTGATACAATAATGAATATTAAAGATTACATATCATCCGGTGTGCTCGAGCTTTATGTGCTCGATCAATTGTCTCCCGCAGAGCGTCGTGAGGTAGAGGAGCATGTAAATCAATATCCAGAAATTCGTTCAGCTCTAAATGAGATTGAAGAAACGTTATTTGCGTTTGCCAGTTCCACAGCTAAGAAGCCTCGAGCCGGCTTGCAATCAGAAATCATCAATAATGTTCTTGCTTCCGATAAAAATATTGATTCCCCAAAAGGCGCTGGAGCTGGAATCAATAAATGGCTTTTTCCCTTGGCTCTATTGGGAATTATTGCTGCTGGTATTTTAGGTTGGATGTGGAATCAGGAGAGAGAAGAAAAACTGGAACTTGTTGAAGAAATACTACTGGAAAAAGATAGTTGTAGTTTGAAAGACGCGACTATTTTACAACTTGAACAGATGCTGGATAATATATTTTTACCATCCTCTGAGCGTATATTAATGGCAGCCGCACCAGGCAAATCAGGAGAAGCTAACATAATTTACAATAGAGAAAACCGGTCTGTATTATTAGCCACTACTACCCTTCCAACCCCTCCAACAGGAAAGCAATATCAACTTTGGGGAATAGTAGAAGGAACGCCGATAAGTCTTGGTGTCTTTGACATCTCAGATGGATCAGAATTAAAGCGAATGACTTTTGCTGAAAGTGTCGAAACCTTTGCTATAACGCTGGAGCCGCAAGGAGGAAGTAGCACCCCGACACTTGAAGAAATGTGGGTCATTGGGAATTCCACAACATAAACACCTCTATTACAGCATCTTGTAATTTTTTATTATTTTTTCAAAGAAATACACATCCAGCTTACCGATCACTTACGTAAATACTTGTAAATCGATATTTGTTAAAAATCAATTTCAATAACACAAATCCACGTTTCATGAACACAAATTATTTCTTTTTTGCAGCCTTACTGATCTTGGGAGTAGGGTGTAATAAAATTGACAGCTTAACTCAGTTTGAATTACAATATGAAGAATCGGTCGTAATCCCTGCGTCTTCCGTTCTGAATTTACCATTTAATCTTTTCACTCCCGAAATGACAACAAATTCTGAATCCACATTTGAAGTAAATAACACAAACAAGGACCTCATTGAAGAAATCCTTTTAACCAAACTAAAGATGGAAATATCCTCGCCATCTGATGCTGACTTTAGGTTTTTAGAATCAGTTCAAGTTTTTATTAATGCAGATGGATTAGCCGAATTAGAAATAGCTTCGTTAAACCCTGTTCCTAATAATGTCGGTCCTTTGATAGAATTGGAAACCGCAGGCAATGATTTGAAAGAGTACATTAAAAAAGATGAATTCAGTTTAAGAGTAAATACAGTAACTGACGAACTTCTTGATGAAGATTATGAAATTAAAGTGACTTCTGACTTTTTTGTAGACGCAAAAATACTTGGACAATAATAATTTAATCAGCTAACGTTTAAAAATAAGTTAATAGTATATCCCTTTTCACAATACAATATTTCAGCAGAAATTATTTTCGTTGGAAAATATCTAGTTGCAATAAACCTTTACCTCCTTACAATTTTTTGAAAAGAGCTGACCTAAAAGGTTAGCTCTTTTCTTTTTTAATAAGACTTTGAGACAACCATTTCATCCTAATTCTCTTCTTGCTTAAGAAGAACTTACTTCCAAATAACTTTCTCCTTTATCGCTGTCAACGGTCAACTTTCGACCTAACCAATAAATATTCCCTCACTTACAACCATCAAAATGAAAGTATCACAATCAATTTTAGCACTATGCATTATTTCATTTTTAGCGACTTCTTGTATCAGCAAGAAAAAACTATCTGTCATTCAACAGGCTCATCAAGATAAACTCGCTCTTGCAAATAAGCAGCTAGGAAAATGCGGAGAGGAACTAAATACTTATTTATCAAAACTCTCCACCTGCGAGCAAGAAAGAGCTAATCTTCAGAATAAGCTGAACACCAATAAAGTTCAAATTTCAAGTTTGCAAGAACAATTAAAGGACGCAAAAAGTGTACGAGATCAGCAGCTAACACAAGTCGGAGATTTAACGGTTTTATCGCAGGCGGCTAACGAAAACATCAAAGAGACCTTGGCCCAGATTGATAAAAAAGATCGATACATTCAACATTTGCAAGCAGTAAAAACTAAAGCCGATTCGATTAATCTGGCGCTGGCTGTAAACTTAAAGTCTGTTCTCAAAGATGGAATCGATGATAGTGATGTGGACATTAAAGTTGATAAGACAGTAGTCTTTGTAAATATCTCGGATAAGATGTTGTATCAAAGTGGTAGTTCAATGTTGACCAATCGCGCAAATGAAGTACTTGGAAAGATTGCTCAAATCGTTAAAAGCAAACCTGACTTAGAAGTCATGGTTGAAGGATACACTGATAATGTTTCAATCAATAGTACTTGTATGCAAGATAACTGGGATTTGAGTGTAAAAAGAGCAACCTCTGTTGTAAGAGCATTGCAAAGAAATTATGGTGTGAATCCTAATAAATTAATTGCAGCTGGCAGGGGTGAATACAACGCCTTAACAAGTAATGATAACCCAGAAGGCAGAAGCATGAATCGACGAACACGAATTATTTTATTGCCAAAGCTAAATCAGTTTTATGATTTGTTGGGACCTCAAGCAGAAGAAGAACAAGTGAATATAGAGTAATAAAATATTGTTTGATAAAAAAAAGCCTCAAGTAATCTTGAGGCTTTTTTTTATCGCCACCATAAATGAATACAAGTAAAAGTACTTCAATAAAATTAGGTATTTATACTGCAGAAAATAGTCATTCGAACCAGTAATTTCATACCAGTTTTGACAACATCTCATCGCTTATTCTCAATTTTAATATTTAAAAAATGAATTCCTCATCCAAACCAACTCCAACTCATATTGCGGTACTTTCTTATAACATTTGTTTTCAAGCAATGACGCATAATGCCTCAGGTTCTGCACCAGTACTTGGTGCAAAATGCACCTTTCTACCAGGCACCAAACTGACCACTTGCGCTAAAAACATGGCACAAATGATTGAAGCCCTACCAGCTTCTCTTAACGTTCCATCATTAGACTTTGTAGGTTTTCAAGAAGCAAGTTACTGGTATGAGCAAACTGCTGCTGCGCCAAACACCTTAGGGAAAATGCAATGCTTTCATTCAAAAGAAGGGCGAAGCGATATGGCAAGTTATTACGATGGAAATAAATACACCCTAGTAAAAAGTTTTACTGGAGATTTTTCAAGAGACCGACCATATCAAATTCTAGTATTGAAAAATACTTTTGATTCTTCGGGTACCATTTTTATCAATGCTCATAATCCGCATGGTTATTCTTATGACCAAATGAGGACACATTATAGTAATGCAGTTAGAGGCAAACTAAGCGATGCTGAAAAAACATACCGCATCATTGCAGTGGGTGATTATAATGAAACAAGTTGGGACTGGAACAAGAGAGATATGTATTCCCACGAATGGAATCCATTTAAAAGTGAAATTATGAAAACCAAAATAAGTGTAGTTGGACCAATAATCAGTTGCGCCGAGGATGGGAAATGGGCAGATGCTAATGTAAACGCCATCGGAATGAGAGGAGGAGATTATATATTTGATAGTCGAGATCCTGCTCCAATTCAAGTACCTCCATTGTACAAGTATGATCAATATATGTCAGACCACTTGCCTATCGTTGCATTGCTACCAAAATAGGTAAGGATTTAAACAAAAATAGCTTCAAGATTACTTGAAGCTATTTCATCTAAATTTTTGGTTGAAATATCTTTAGTGATAGGCGTAGCAAATGATCCTATGGTAAGTCTTCCACGTGGAATTACTTAAATATAGTCTTATCATACTTAGAAGCTGAATTATCACTCTTTCTTGCACTCTTATCGTATCGCATAGTCAAATGCAAGTATAGAGATCTTGAACCTCTAAGGATTTTTAAATAAGTAATACCCGCAATTGCAATGGCCAATAACATTGCTTGGTTTACTGACCAATCAAATTTAAATACCATTAATAGAGCTGGAAGTAGCAGCATCCATGAGGATATTCCATACGAAATGATCAGTGCTCCAAAATAAAAACCAGGTTCCGGATGATAATCCAAGCTACAGTTTGGGCATTTTGCATGCATATCAAGTGGATTTGATATATCAAATGGCTTTTTATACAAATCGCCTTCACGACATTTAGGGCATTTATAATTCCACATTGATTTAAAAGAAAATTTCATACGTATCTAACTTTATTAAAATAAATGTAATGATCAATTTCGTTTAAATGGCATATGACTGAAATATTTCATTTATTAAATTTTAGTGCGGCAGCCTATTTCTCAGCGCTCCATAAAAATAAGTTCCAATGGTTGCTGAGCCGATAACGATTAATATTGCCCATGCACCATGTCCCAATAAAGTAAACATTGGACCCGGACAAGCGCCGGTCATGGCCCAACCAAGACCGAAAATAATGCCACCAAAAAGATAACGAGGAATACTCATGTCCTTATCTTTAAAAGATATGAGATCCCCTTTAATTGTTTTTCCCCGTAGTTTTTTTATACTCAATTTAACTAAAGCGCCAACGATCACGGCTGTACCTATAATACCATACATATGAAAACTTTCGAATCGAAACATTTCCTGAATTCGAAACCAAGAAATGGCTTCAGATTTCGTCATGACTATTCCAAAAAAAATACCGGTTACAAAAAATTTTACAAATTTCATTTTAATTAATTTTTAAAGGATTAATAACTTAGGAAGTATTATCCAAGACATTAAAAGCCCACCAATAAAGAATCCAACAACGGCTATTAATGATGGTATTTGTAAACTGGAGAGCCCATTAATAGCATGGCCCGAAGTGCAGCCTCCTGCATACCTTGAACCAAACCCTACCAAAAATCCTCCAGCAATTAAAAACACAAAACTTCTAAAACTAAATAAATTAGTGCTCCCAAATATTTCAGTTGGCAGATACCCTCTACCTTCGGCAATGGTGGCCGGAGCATTTATTCCCACACTTTCCAAATAGATTTGTGTCGAATCTGAAATTTGAACAGGGTCGGAGCTTGGTAAATATGAAACAGCAATAAAACCGCCGATAATGGCTCCTCCAATGAAAACTAAATTCCAAATTTGTTTCTTCCAATTAAAGTCAAAAAAAGAATGCGTATTACCGGCACCTCCGATGGCGCAGAACGTTCTTAAATTTGAAGAGACTCCAAACTCTCCACCGAACCATAACAACAAAGTCATTATGCTTACCAAGGCCAATCCTGAAATAGACCAATGCCACGGTTGGCTTATAAATTCAATAAAATTCATACTGCTTTTGTTATCATTATGAGAAGTATTGCTTAACACTCAATACTTATTTTTCAATAATTTATATTACTGCTTTGAACGCTTTGTCAATATCTTCTTGTACAATTCCTGTAGGGCAAGTGAAATCAGTTTTTGGAGCATTAGTTAGTTCTATACTTTTCCACCCCCCTGCTACGTCCACTATATTTTGAAATCCTCTAGCTTTTAAAATTGAGGCGGCAATCATCGATCTATAACCCCCTGCACAATGAATATGATAAGTATCATTGCGATTCAATTTGTGCATGTTTTGATTTATATAATCAAGTGGAAAATTTGTTCCGGCTTCTAAATGATGGGAAAGAAACTCTGTTGGTTTGCGTACATCTAAAACTGTTTCAACCTTACCAGACTTCAATTTATCTGCAAATTTATCTGCCGAAATAGATATGACTTGATCAGTTTCTCGATTATTAGCTACCCACGCCTCAATACCTCCGTTTAAGAATCCGAGCGTGTTGTCATAACCAACTCTTGCCAATCTTGTGACCACTTCTTCAGCTCTTCCTTCTTCGGCAATAATTACAATGGGCTGCTGGATGTCTGTAATCAAAGCTCCTACCCATGGAGCAAAACCACCATCTATTCCAATTGATATGGAATTTGGAATATGCGCTTTTGCAAATTTCAACGGCTTTCTAGTATCCAACATTAGAGCTTCATGTGATTCTACTAACTTTTCAAATTCAGAAGGAGTCAATGGAACAGCACCCTTACTCAACACTTCATCAAAACTGCCATAACCGAATTTGTTCATTATTGCATTTTTGGCAAAATATTGTGGGGCCGGCATTAAACCTGAGGTCACTTCCTTTATAAATTCTTCTTTTGTCATATCCTCCCGAAGCGCGTAATTGTTTTTTTTCTGATCACCCAAATATCCCCAAGTATCTTTGCTAAGATTTTTTCCACAAGCTGAGCCAGCACCGTGAGCAGGATATACAATTACATCATCTGCAAGTGGCATTATTTTTTTTCTCAGACTATTATAAAGAAATCCAGCAAGATCTTCCTTTGTTACAGCTCCTTGCTTGATTGCGAGATCAGGACGCCCAACATCTCCAAGAAATAAAGTATCACCTGAGAATATTGCATGATCTTTCCCACTCTCCTCTTTCAATAAATAAACTGAACTTTCCATTGTATGTCCAGGAGTGTGCAACACTTTGAAAGTCAACTTTCCAACTTTCAACTCCTCCTGGTCTTTTGCAGAATAAATATCATATTCGGTCTTTGCCATTGGACCAAATACGATAGTAGCTCCTGTTTTTTTTGCCAGATCTAAATGACCAGAAACAAAATCAGCATGAAAATGTGTCTCAAAAATATATTTCAATTTAACCCCTTCTCTTGCTAATTTTTCAATGTAGGGTTCTGTTTCTCTAATTGGGTCAATAATTACAGCTTCTCCTCCACTTTCAATATAGTAAGCTCCTTGAGCCAAACATCCTGTATAGATTTGTTCTACTTTCATTATTGCAAAATTTTAATTAGTATTCATCTTATGCAAACATAAAGGGGATATTTGAGTAAGAGTGTAACCTAGATCACCTTACGGGTTTTACGTTGCTTTGCATGGTGTATTTAAAATGATTAGTTGCAAATTTATTTGCAGCACTATTCACAAAAGCATCTACAGCTTCTTGGGTACTCCTGAAGAAATATTGCTTTCCTATTTTTTCAATGCTCTGACTTCGAAACAAAGCATCCCTCACCGGACCTCTTACCTCGCTAAAATAAATTTCTCGCCCAGCTAAACGGTATTCTTCTAACACCTCTTCTACGGCATATAAAGCACTACTATCCAATTGATTTACACTTCCAAAATCTAAAATCACAGCTTTCAATTGCTCATTCTCTTCGAGTACTTTTTCCAATGTTTCTTTGAAGAAAGTGGTGTTGGCAAAATACAACTGAGCATCAAATCTTAGAATCTTTAGATCCTCTATTTCTTTTAGATTGGGAAATCGAGCAACATTTCTATAGTGTGAGGTATCGGGGATTTTACCCAAGAATGCTACATGCGGTCGGGTTGTTCGATAAATTACTATTGCAAGGGATAGAAAAACTCCTGCTCCAATTCCCTTCTCTATTCCTAAAGTTAATGTTGTAAAAAAGGTCGCAATCAACATCCAAAAGTCAGTCTTGTTAGCTGCCCATAGATGCTTGGCTTCCTTTAGATCAATTAATTCAAAGACTGCAACCATAATCACCGATGCTAAGATTGCTTTTGGTAGATAATAGAATAGTGGTGTTAAGAATAAAAGAGTGAGAATAATTAATATTGCTGAAGTTACAGCTGCGAATCCTGTTTTAGCGCCAGACTGATCGTTAACTGCAGTTCTTGAAAAACCTCCTGTAGTTGGATAAGATTGAATAAATGATCCTCCAATATTAGCTAAACCCAAAGCGATTAGTTCCTGATTCGCAATAACTTTATAGTCTTTATGTTTGCTTTGAATGGCTTTTGCAACAGCAATACTTTCCATAAAACTTACCAATGCAATGGCCAGTGAAGAGGGAATTAGTAATTGTATGGAAGTTAGGTTAAAAGAAGGTAAAACAAAGTCTGGTAAACCAGCAGGTACATTCCCTACGATTTTTACACCTTTTTCTGAAAGGCCTAATGACCAGACGGCTACCGTACTGACAATTACCGCAACCAAAGGACCAGGGATGGCTTTATTAATTCTCTTTACAACCTTAATCAAAATGATGCCGCTGATGCCAACCGCAAAAATCAGCCAATTTATTTCATTTATTTTTTCAAATGCATTGATCAAAATTTCATAGATATAATGGCTCCTTGGAATATCAATACCCAGCAAATGTTTAAGTTGGCTTAGCCCTATAATTAATGCTGCTGCAGAAGTAAAACCACTAATAACTGGATGAGATAAAAAATTTACTAAAAACCCCATTCTAAAAACCCCAAGAAGAAATTGAATGAGTCCCACTAAAAATGCCAAAGTAATGGACATCACAATATAAAGTTCTGTTCCTTCTTGTGTTAATGCTCCCACCCCGGCTGCTGTTAATATTGAAACCATCGCCACTGGACCCACAGCCAATTGCCTTGAAGTTCCGAGAAATGCATATATAATTAGAGGCAGTGTCGAAGCGTATAATCCATAAATCGGCGGCAGACCTGCAATCATAGCGTATGCCATGCCTTGTGGAATTAGCATTACACCAACGGTTAGGCCTGCAGAAATATCGCCTTTGAGGTTTGTTTTATTATAATCAGAAATCCACTCTGAGGATGGGATAAATTTTTTCCAATTCATAAACAGGACATTAATCGAGCAATAAATGTCCAAAGTTATGTCTATCACTTTGTTTGAAGTGTGACCGAGGTTACTAAAGGTGATTGAACTTGAATAGTTGAATTCGTCAATAAAGTAATTAACTCTAGAAATAGTTTTAATGGAAAAGTAGATATTCTATTTACTAAATTCAGTTACCTCCACATGTTTTCTTGTTAAACGTACAACACCATCAAGTTCTAATTTTTTAAGAAGTCTAGAAACAACAACCCGAGAAGAATTTAAGTCTGAAGCGATCTGAAAGTGGGTGATATTCAATTTTTTTTCTTTTGTAACCATTACTTTTTCTCTTAAATACTTTTGAAGTCTTTGTTCAAGGTTGTCAAATGCTAAACTATCAATTGCATTCAGCATATCATTCAAACGTATATCGTAACTCTCCAAAATGAAATTCCTCCAAGTCCGAAATTTCACCATCCAATCCTCCATTTTCTCAACAGGGATAAATAGGATTTCGGATTTTGCCTCTGTAATAGCTCGGATTTTGCTTTTAGATTTCGTAGAACAACATTTTAAAGTCACCGCACAAGTATCTCCTAACTCCAAGTAATAAAGTAACAACTCGCGCCCTTCTTTATCTTCACTTAATATTTTTATCGATCCTTCAATTACAATTGGCATGTGTGTTATAACCTGTCCAATATCCATTAATTCATGGTCGGCCTCAAAAATCTTCGCATGGCCATATTTACAAATTTCACGAATTAAATCAGTTTCAAAGAGAAATTGGAAGCGCTCATGTAATTTATTATAACAGGCAAGGTCAAATGACATTGAATTTATATTTAAGTGTTCACGCCAGATTAAATCCAATAAACAAAAAAAGCCTCAAGTAAACTTGAAGCTTTTTTGCGGTCCGGACGGGACTCGAACCCGCGACCCCCTGCGTGACAGGCAGGTATTCTAACCAGCTGAACTACCGGACCGTTTAGCCTCATTTCCGAGGCGACTGCAAAAGTATGACCTTTGGGCATTTAGGGCAAGTCTTTCGAGGTTTTTTTTTCAACAATATTTTTAACTTACTGATTTATAAAACATTAGATATTCGATAAATTTTGGAACATCCAACTTTTGAGTGATTTAAGTTAAATGAAATTGGTTTTTATCCTTCAATTTCCCTTTTCTGCACTTTCTCAACCCATTTCCAGATTAATGATGACCATTTGTTTTTTATAAAATGCTAATCATTTCATCAAATGAAGACCACATTCTCTTCGATCATCCACCTTAGTAGGATCATGGTACCTTGGTTCATTTGGAAGATTGTATTTCAATAAATATTGATCAATTTGATCATCCGAATAATAGTAAAACGGAGATACTTTTAATATTCCATTTGTACCGATCGATAGAATGTCTAAACTATCTCTATAGGTTGTTTGGCCTTTTCTAATATTCGAAAACCAAATATCTGGATTATGTAATTCTAAAGCTCTTCTAAATGGCTCAATTTTGACCTGCGCAGTAAACCGTTTATGAGCCTTTGTTCCAACCTCAGGTATACCCATAATCACGTTTCTATACGCAACAGTCTGTCGCGGAACATAAATGTTCATTTTTAATCTCAATTGATTAATCAGAACATTGGCAAAATTATAGGTAGCAGAAGTGTTGTAGCCAGTATCAATCCATACAACATCAATTTTGTCATCAAAGCTACTCACTGCGTGCAATAAACTCGCTGACCTAGGACCAAAATTGGTGGTAACTATTGGACGATTGGCATGAACCAATGCCCAACTTATGATCTCTTGCGGAGTTTTATTTCTTAACGCTTGATTCTTCTTTTCAATATTTAATTTCATAAATAACGCTAAAGCATATGAATTTAAATGTAGACTCGGCTAATTATAAATTCGGTTGAGGAGTTAGTCTTAAATAAGGCTTTATTTCTTTGCTTCCTTTAGGAAATAATTCAGGAATCTGCTCATTCGAGATACTTGGGGATATCACACAATCTTCTCCATGTTTCCAATTAGCAGGAGTCGCTACTTTATAATCTGAAGTCAACTGAAGAGAATCAATCACTCTCAAAAGTTCATCAAAGTTTCTTCCTGTGGAAGCAGGATAGGTGATCGTCAATTTTACTTTTTTATCATCACCAATCACAAAAACAGACCGAACAGTAAGTTTGCTATCTGCGTTGGGATGTATCATGTCGTATAACTGGGCAACCTTACGATCTTCATCAGCTATTATTGGAAAGTTAACAATGGTATTTTGTGTTTCATTAATGTCTTTTATCCAACCCTTATGGGATGTCAAACCATCCACACTTAGCGCTACCACTTTTACATTTCTTTTTCCAAATTCCGCTTTGTATTTCGCCACGGTTCCAAGTTCAGTCGTACAAACTGGGGTGTAGTCCGCCGGGTGCGAAAACAAAATTCCCCAGCCATCTCCAAGCCAATCATGAAAATTGATTTCTCCTTCCGTAGATACCGCGGTAAAGTTTGGTGCTTCATCACCCAATCTAATCTTACTCATTCTATTCTATTTTAGAAATTCAATTAATTTATCCTTGCTTTTCTGCAATTTTAATCTATTCCCACTAATGAAAAGGTATGGAAACTATCTTAATACATGTTATTCCTATCGACTTAATAGGAATTAAGCGCAAGTAAGTATATTTCCGGAGATTTGTCAAGTAATTTTGGAGAAAATTTTAAATTAAATCAGCGAGCGTACGATTATTATAGATTTCCAAAGTACTGTCCCTTACAGCTTCCATTAGGTTTCTAACTGCGCAATGATCAGGTTCTTTACAATCCTCACACTTCTCATAGAAATTCAAACTAACACAAGGAACCATAGCTATTGGGCCTTCTAGGATTCTAATTACTGCGGACATCTTAATTTCTTCGGGAGTTTTCAATAGATAGTAACCACCAAATTTTCCTTTTTTAGACCCCAAAAGTCCATGAGATTTGAGAGATAAAAGGATACTTTCCAAAAATTTACGTGAGATCTGTTCACTTTCTGAAATGGTTTTGATTTGCACAGGATTTCCACTGCTATTTCGAGCAATAAAAACCAAGGCTTTCAATCCGTATTTCGTTTTTTTAGCGATCATGTCAATGAAAAAGACTAGAACTACAATATTACTAATAATTCAAACTTTCATTTGATTAAATATCAATTTAGCTTTTGATTATTTCGTTGACATTCATAGACTTAGTAAATAGTCCAAACCTAATCTTAAGATAGGACATAATGCTGACACTTAGCAAGGTGATTCTAATAGTTGTTTTTTTAGATTTGCGCCCGTTTGCAAAAAGAACATAACAATTATGGGCCAAATTAGAATAATCAAAAGTCTATTCGCTTCGCTAATTTTTCTCTTAGGTCTGAATACACAATTGCTCAGTCAAGCGCAAGTTTCAGCAATAGATACCATCGTCATTCAAACGACCAATATTCCTTTAAAATCGAATGAGACTGGTCGAAACGTTACGGTGATTCCGCAAGTGGAAATTGCTAAGATGAGCTATACCTCTCTGGACGATTTACTCCAATACCTACCAGGAATAGAAGTACAATCGCGCAATGCGTTCGGTGCTCAAGGGGACATCAGTATGCGAGGAGCCACCTATACTCAAGTGCTTGTATTGATTAATGGTATGAAAATAAATGATCCATTAACCGGCCATTTTAATAGTTACATGCCAGTGACCCCAGCGGAGATTGAACGAATTGAAGTGCTGCGTGGTGCTGCCTCGGCCATTTACGGTGCGGATGCCGTTGGTGGAGTCATTAATATCATCACCAAAAGTTTTAGATCGGAAGACAACCTTAGAACTGACATTTCTGGAGAACTGAATTATGGGGAAAATAAATTGGTGAATACTCAACAAGGAATGTCAGTAGGCAACAATAAATATTACATCGGTGGTGGCATTTACATGAATAAATCCGACGGAGAATTGGTCCCAGAAAATTCATTGACGGATTCTACTTCCTTAGCGGCTTACAATAATTTTTTTGACATCAGAACAGTGGGTATTTCCGCAGGTTATAAATTCAATAATCAATGGAATATTCAACTTCGCAGTGCCTATGATGATCGTGATTTTGCCGCAAGATATTTTTACACCAATAGTACTTTTGATAAATCTGTAGAAGCCACCCGAAACTGGTGGAACCAAATCAAAATAAATAATATAAACGAAAACAATTCTACTGATATCAATTTAGCTTTCAGAGCAGGTACGGACGAGTTCGTATTTTCTCCAGACTTTCCTTCAACCAATTTACACAACACCCAATTTTGGAATCTAAATGTAAATCACTTGAGAATTCTTAGTGATAGATTGTCTATCAAAGTAGGAGGCCAATTTGATCGTCGTTCTATAGAAAGTACTGATCGCGGAAATCATAATAATATCCATTTCGGTGGCTATGCTATGGGAGTATTTAGAGCGGAAAATGGATTGAATGTCACAGGAAGTTTAAGACTTGATTATGATGACAATTACAAATTAGAATTTACGCCTCAAGTCAACTTATCCTATAATATTGATAAATTAACTTTGAGAGCTTCTGCCGGTAGATCTATCAGAGCAGCTGATTACACCGAGCGTTTTGTTTCTTACAATATCGAATCTTTAAGTCCTGGAAGATCTTTGGGCAATCCAAACTTAGCGGCAGAATCCAGCTGGTCAGAAGAAATAGGAATAGATGTTCAATTGGCTAGAAACTGGACAATCAAAGCTACTGGGTTTTCAAGACAATCCAGTAATTTAATCGATTATGTTCCAACTTTGGCGGAAGACATCGAACGCAATAGCAATCTCAATGCTGGGGTAAGTTATTTTTATGCCAACAATATAACAGATGTTACAACAAGTGGTTTTGAGTTGGAATCCTGGTTGAGCAAAAAATTAGGTGATAGAAAAACGTTGTCTTGGTCTCTTGGTTACACATTCTTAAATACTACCAACGAAGAAGATGTTATTTCCGTTTATATTTCTTCTCATGCTAAGCATTTGGTCACGACAAATTTTATATTAAATCTTGATAAATTTGATCTTTCGATCAATGGAATTTACAAGCAAAGAACTGAAAGGTTTGCGGAGGCCATTAATTCTACTTTGGCACCTTCTTATACATTATGGAATGCTAGAGTTGGATTCCGTGTCACCAATAATTTTGGTATTCAATTCCAAATCCACAATTTAATGAACACCGAATATCAAGACTTCCTCGGGGCCAGAATGCCTGGCAGATGGATGATGGGAGGGTTAAAATACAAGTTCTAATTGGAGATTTGACGGAAAATGAATAATTTAGTCAGATGAGATTTTCATTGGCTAATATTCTCTTTTTGAAATTCATGCTATTGGCAATAGCCCTTTGCACAATTAGCGCTTGTACTGAAGACGAAATTCCCCCAGAAGAGTTTGATCAAGAAGTGTTGTTGGAAATTACCCAAAGAAGTTGGCCAGCTATCAACTATGATCATATTTTCCTAAGCACAAAGGATGGGAAATTGGTGGATTGCAGGTATAATTTCTGGAATTCACCAACTGAATTTGTAAACGAAATACCTTTACAAGATGACTATTTAAATATTACCTTTTCGGATTTCCCCAACTTAGACCTCAATCAATACAGACTTTATACTTATACAAATATTAATAGAAAGGCTTGGGAAATGCATAAGATAAAAACTTCGCTTGAACCTTTCGCTTTTGACACAAGCATTCCAATCTTCTGGAAACCAGAGCCAGGAATAAACCCTGAAACCTATTTCATTTACAATGCTTGTAATCGTAATAATATCCAGCGATACGAATGGCTAATTAGTGATAATCCATATTTAGAAGGTCAAATTTATTGCAATGATATGTTTATACTTTCGTATGAACCCAGTGGTGAAATCTCCTATAAATTATTCAATGACATAAACCCAAATGATTCGATACTGCTTGACTTCGATAATTATACGAAGCTTCCAATCGCAGACTTAACAACATCTATTGATGGAGATATTCGAGTAAAGAATATTACGGGATTAAGAGTTCCAGGAAAATTGGATGAAGCAATTCGGTATTACGATCCTGAATTTGATAACAACTTTGGTCCTGGAGACTATGGCGACTTGGCCGATGGAAAAATAATTTATCCGGAAAATACTTTTGCAGAATTTTACACAAATATTGAGATCACAAGTCCAAAGAATGATTATTTCTTGAGAGATTTTGGAGCTCCAATTTATGACTACTCTCCTACTCCATCCAAAATAACTATGGATGGTACGGATGTTAACTCTTTTATAGTTTCCCCGAATGGAGAAAATGCTGATTTCTATGGAGTAACTTGGGAAGTAAAAAATGAAGATTTTGATATAGAATGGACGGTTTATCACGATGCCGATCAAACTGAAAAAATAACACTTCCTCCAATGCCTGAATGCGTAATTCAAATACAAACCAGACTATCAAGGTCTGACTTTAAACTTAAATCAATTCAAAGTTACACCTATGAAAATATCAATTCCTTGGAAGACTATATCAATAAAAGATTTGATCCAGATTCAGGAGTTGATGGTTTCGAGCTTGAATATTTAGGAGGGCGTTATGAAAAAAAGACGGTAAAACCATAGTCCAAGTGCAATAGATCACTAAAATCACTTTAACACGGGCGGACCAGTTTTGAAACCCGGAGACATATCAGGCTTTATTCCAGAGATTCGAGCTATCAACAATTTAAATGTGCCACTTATACTTTGGCGCCCAGCTCGACTTTGCTCCGCTTGCAGCTCGCCATTTTTTTCAGAAAGAATAAATTTAAATATATAGTCTTCCTCGTTTCCGTCCAAATCTCCGAAAGTTCCAAATCGCATATCATTGAGCTGAAGCAATCCATCTCTTCTTCGAATAATGTTGTAATAACCATCGCTAAACCAAGTCAATATTTCGTAGGTGCGATCTCCTTTATATTGATCAATTAAATGATGATTTTTAGGGAAGATTCTAAATTTGCCAATTTCTGCAGGTTGGTCGAAAAGAGACAGCTGCGCATGGTAGTAGGCGGTGTCTCCTTCTGCTACAACATTCCAAAGGTAATTGTTCAATATTGTTGGATTAGTTGTATAGCGCGTGACTTCCATGTTGTTTCTTTTGAAACCCGCTTCTGCGATTCGATCTACTTGGGTTTTATGATACCAGCCAAATAATAAATATGCAGAACTTAAACCAATTCCAATCCAATTAATAACACTTCGCGCTTTGCGTCCTCTTGTATAAATCGAAGCGGCAATTAAGCAAATTAAAAACGGAACCGTATAAATTGGATCTGCAACAGAAATAGTATTAAAAGCTACGCGATAATCATTAAATGGCTGAAACAGTTGTGTGCCATAAGCTGTGCAGGAATCTAACAATGGATGCGTGATCGTCGCCCAAAAGAATAGCCAGACCCAATCAAAGTAGTTGGTATTAATTTCGGAAGGTTCTTTTTTGTAATACCCTTTCCAAATAATAGTAGATAGTAAGGAAAAAATTCCGATTGTAACCGCCACCACGGGCATACTAATATTACCGCTGGCCATCACTGGAACATAATTGAACAATCCCATGAAAACTAAGACCGCACCAAGCCAAAAGGTCGTACCCAGCCCCCGGTATTTTACACTTTTATAAAGATTATTCTCATAGATTTTATTGACCACATAGGCGAATGCAAACGGTGCTACAACTGCAAAGAAAATACTATGCGTCAATCCCCGATGAAAAGCCAAGGCAGTCATTTCGTCAGTCATGAAATTAGCCACAACATCCAAGTCAGGAATAGTGCCTGCTACCGCGCCCCACAACATCGCTCGATTACCTGCTTTTTTTCCCAAAACCACCTCTCCTACTGCGGCCCCTAAAACGATCTGTGTTACTGAATCCAAAGTGATTGATTTTGTTCCAATTAAACCTCCAACGAAAGGTAATGTTTAGAATATCGGCGAAAGTAAGACAAAGCTTTTAGTATTCTAACTTTTTAATACTAGCCGATTAATCTGATCGATAAAACAATCAAAACAATACTTATTTAAATCGAATCGTAACTTGCACTTTTATTGATTAAACCATCGGAAAATTTTGTCTTATGATTCTAAAATCTTTTACCATGATTACGGATAGTTTGCGACTGCGCATTCCTAATGAATCTGATGTTCCATATATTTTTGAAGCTTCAAAAGTTCCTGGTTTCACTGATGGCTTGATGTGGGATACACCTGAAAAAATGGAAGACTTGTTAGCCAATGTCACTGGGGCAATAGCGGCTTGGGATCAGGGCGCTGCATATGTCTTTAGCATGATCGAAAAAGAAAGTGATGAATTTGCCGGGCGGGTGGTAATTAGAATTACGAAGGAAGTGAATCGCTGGAATGTTGGATTTTGGACTGTTCCGAAGTTCCAGCGGAAGGGATATATGAAAGAAGCATTGGAGGCTGTTGTTGAATTTGGATTTTTGGATTTAGAAGCCGAATGTGTTGAAGCTGATTATGCCGTGTGGAATAAAGCTAGTGAGATGACACTAAAGTCGGCAGGATTTAAATTTGAGCAAATTATCAAAGATGGCTTTGTGAAAAATGGGGTGAAATCTGATGAAAATAGAATGGTAATTTTTCCTCCGGCAGAATAGAAAGTCCTTTTTTAATATAATTCATCGGTCGCAGGCCATTCTAGTTCAATTCTAAGCGCGTTCTTTCTAGGAGAAGCTGACTTTGCCTAAGTAGTAATACATACTCCCGTAAGAGGTCTGAAATTACACAGATTTGCTATTTGTTCAATTTTGCCGTATATTTATTTGATTATTTTATAATTTTCAAAATAATATACCATGAAGACGAATTCGAGAGAAATTATCATTTACTATCATCCTGAATCCAGCAGAGATCGGAAAACTGTGGCCCATGCTCGCGGAATTGTCCCTCATGTTAGAACTTACGCCTTTGGAAAAACACCATCGACAAAAACCAGTTGGCAAACAATTCTCAAGTCATTAGATATGCATCCAAAGGAGTTATTGAACAAGGCAGATCCCTATTATCAGGCCAATATCCGTGGACGAGAATTTAGCAAAGATCATTGGCTTCGCGTAATCGAACGTAATCCGAAACTGATCAAAGCAGCGATTGCCATCAAAGGAAATCAAGCCATTCTTTGTAATTCTGAACAAGATATCTATCGATTCAAAGGAGAACTAGCTTAGAAAAGCAGAGCCTGAGCGCTTTCGTTTAGTATAACTTAATGAAATGATCTAATCGCCAAAGAAGCAATTGGATATTGCTAATGCAGATCAATCATTGAAAAGGAACATTCCGAATCCACCTGCATCTCTTAGAATAATATTATCTACGATTCCTTCTTTGTTGAAATGAGTGATTTCTTCAGCAATTGGAATTGCTCTTTCCCTTACTTTCGATATGATCGCCAAGTTTTCTTTTCCGTTGAAGAAGGTAAGTGAAGGATTAAAAAAAAGATGTGGACAACTCAAAGGCTTCATCAAACTTAGCCCCATTCCTCCAGGTTCTTTAAAGGCTACCCATCCTTGATCAGGATCTCCCATGGTTTGTTCAAAACCCAATACTTGCCAAAAGGCGATGGAGCGTTTCATATCCGAGGATTCCAAACTGACTCCAGCGAAATTTCCAGTTAGTCCGAAGGATTTGCTCGAAAGCGCCTCTTTCATCTTATTTGTAATTGGACTCTCAGTTGTTAGTAAAATAACTGGTACGCCACAGGGACTTGCCAATAAATGACCAGCCGGGTATTCGTTGATTTTGGTATGTTTACCGAGTACTTCCAATTCCTTGTTCCAATCTTTTTGATAGAACTTCAAACAAGCTCTTGCAAATCGATCTGGATTGATTTCCATTACAAATTGACCATCAGTAACAAGGGCTGGATTTGAGCTTGATAAGACTTTAAAATCCAATTGCCTATAGAATTCAAGGCTTTTTTCAAGCTTATTGGTCGCTGTTTGAAGATGACATCTCATAACAAATATCTTTCTTGCTAAGGTAGCGATCAGCAAAGGAAAAATCAAGGTTGTCTTAGTTTCTCGCTTTATCCACAATCGATATTCATTGGAAGCAAATTTCCCCTTGTTTTTTTAGATATTTGCGGCAGAATAACCTTTCAAAACATGAATGAAGAGCTGGATTTTTTTCAGAATCTATTTGATCCTGCAACGCAGAAAATAAATATGACCTTGCTAGGTCTACAATTGATCCTTACACCTTTGCTGTGTTTTATAATTTCCTATTTCTATGTGAGATTCGGGAATTCGCTGTCCAATAGAAAAGCATTATCGAAAAATTTTGTTTTGATAGGTTTGACGACGATGATCATTATTACGATTGTCAAATCGTCACTAGCGCTTTCGTTAGGATTGGTAGGAGCATTGTCGATTGTTAGATTCAGGACAGCAATCAAAGAACCTGAGGAACTTGCTTATTTCTTCATTGTTATTTGCATTGGACTTGGAATTGGTGCGGAACAGATGTTAGTGACCTTCATCGGAACACTTACTATCTGTTTGGTTATATTCATAACGAATAGAAAAACTGTTGAAGAAGTAACACAAAATCTTATTATTAGACTACCAGCAGCCAATAGAAATCAATCGGAAGGACTGGTAGAACATCTTCGTTCAAAAAGTAGTGCATTGGAATTGCGACGGATGGATGAAAATTCAGATGGATTGGAATTGAGCTTTGGCATCAGTTTTAAAGATTTAAAAAGTTTGATGGAAGTGAAAGATCACTTACATGAAAAATTTCCAGATGCCTCCTTCAGCTTTTTACAAAAGGTATAATCAGGTATGAGAATTTCAGGAGAAAGACCTACCCGATTTGCTATATTAATCATAGCCTTCATTCTTCTTTTAGTAGGAATGCTATTCCTTCCATCTTTGATTAATGGTAAGAACAAGGGAAAAATAGTGGACGAAAAAGCCGATACTCCTCAGAAAAATGAAGTCACTGTCACTCCTAGTAAAAACAAATCAAAGGCTAAAGAGACGAAATCAATTAGCCTTGAGATTGACAACGAGGCCTATGATAAATTAAAAGCAAAAAGGGATTTTGCTGTAAAGAAAGGAATCTTACTTTCTTCTGATGATGACTTTGTCGATGCCATTGTTACTTATGATGACAAACAATACGAAGCAGAGATTAGAATCAAAGGAGATTGGACACAACATTTAGAAGGTGATACTTGGTCTTTTCGTGTAAAGTTGAAAAATAACTTTACGATTAATGGAATGCGAAAATTTTCTTTGCAACATCCCAAGACCAGAAACTATTATGGAGAATGGTTATTTCATGAAGTTTTAAAAGCCAATGGCATTCTTGGGTTACGCTATGATTTTTTAAACTTTGATTTAATCATTAAAAATGATCCCGATAAAAAAACTGAAATAAGGGAGTTGGGATTCTATGCGATTGAAGAGTCCTTTGATAAGCAGTTGATCGAATACAATAAAAGAAGAGCTGGTGTACTTATCAAGATTGATGAAGATCCAATTTGGAAAGAGCGTAGAGAGTTGTACAATCAAGGCTTAAATTTCAATGAAATCAGTTACATTACTAATAACAAATACAATAATTTAAACATACTCCCATTTAACACGAATAAAGTTTTAAATGACGAAACCTTAAACGGTCAATTTACAATTGCCAGAAACCTAATGGAAGCTTTTGTCGATGGCGACAAACCAGTTTCTGAAATTTATGATCTAGAAAAATTGGCTACCTATAACGCTATATGCAATGTAATCGGCGCAAGTCACTCCATGATACTTCACAATGTTCGTGCATATTACAATCCAATTAATTCTCGTTTGGAACCGATTGGATTTGATGCTAACGCGCCACAGCCTCATCAGTATGTTACTCACTTCCCGAGGACTACTAACAATATTGAGTATAACGAAATCTATGCAAGGAAACTAGAAGAATTTAGTTCAGAAAGCTTCTATGAGAAATTAAAAAACTGGCCAGGATTAAAGGAATGGAGAAAAAAGTTGGAGAAAGTTTATCCGGAAGCGAAGGAAACTTGGAATGAAGTACTTTTTAAAAAGAATAGAAAATTTGCTCAAAACGCACTTTTCCCTACTAAATCATTAAACATATTTTATGTTGATCACGGTAGATCAGAAATTGTTTTAAACATTGAAAATTATGGAATTTTCCCTAAAGAGATCAATTCTATAAAGTTAGCAAGTGGAAGAGAACTTGGTACTCCAAAAGAACGGACAGTTATCTTAGCTCAACAAAAGGAGACTGTTGTATTCAACGTAAATAAAGATTTTGAAAGACTTTTTGTCAGCAAAAAGCAAGGAAAGCTAAAATTCAATTACAAAAAGGATGTACCAAAGTTAAGGGTCAATTATAAAACAATTGGCACTTCGAAAAATCGTGAAGAAAAGATTTTGGCTTGGAATACTAAAGATAAAGGAGTTTTAGAATCTCATGTTTTTGGAAAAACTATGGATGTTGGCAAAAGATTTCCATTTCTTATTATTGACGAAAAAGAAAAAATCATTACTTGTTCGCAAAGTACTCATCAAATAAACAATGACATGGTCATCCCCAAAGGATACAAGCTAAGAATATTACCAGGAACCGTTTTGGACATGACTAATATTCATAGTAGAATTGTTTCCTTTTCGCCAATAGAGCTATTAGGAAGTCCTTCAGCTCCGGTTAAAATATTTTCCAAGGCTGGAAAAGGTTCTGGAATTTTGGTATTGAACACCCCAGATACTTCTATCCTTCAAAACTGTATTTTTGAAAACTTAGCTCCTCCGAGAACTCCAAACTGGGCACAATCAGGAGCGGTGAATTTTTATGACGCACCAGTTAAAATTTCCAATAGTTCATTTTCTGATATGAGATCTGAAGATGCTTTGAATATTATCAGTACTACTTTTGAAATGGACAATGTGGTATTTACGAGAAGTTTCTCTGATGCGTTTGACGGAGACTTTGTAACTGGAACAATATCCAATAGTTTTTTTGATGATAT
>CALFWO010000012.1 GCA_937928045.1 uncultured Saprospiraceae bacterium
TATGATAGCGATTGGTTTGTGCATTTGGTCTCAAAAGATGAAAAGCTCGAATTAGGTATAATTGACAGATCTAATGAGATGGTTCCGGAAGAGTTTAAGAACAGCCCACAAGGATTTTACATCACATTTGTGGTTGAAGATGCCGATGAATTATTTTTGGTTGCGAAATCAGAAAAATTTGACGTAGTAAGTAGACCACATGATACATTTTATGGTCAACGTAGAGTTTTACTTAAAGATCCAAATGGAGCTTTAGTAGATATTTCTTCGCCTATTAAAGATTTTACTTTTTAAAAAGTATGAATATGTTGCCTGGTAATTCGCACAATAGTTTCTAGTCCCACAGTTACCATAGATTACCAAATTTTTATTTAAGCTGAAATGCTGACTTTTTTTTATCGAAAACTGTTTAATCTTCTGAAGAAAACTGAATGCCAAATAATATTCAAAATATTCAGTCTATGCGGCAAAATGATTTAAGGAAGGAAAATATTTATTTAATAATTACTTTTCTCCACTTAGACATTGCCCCACTATCAACTTTAATAAGATATAACCCATTTGTTAAATCGGTAAGATTGATATTAAGATCATTGATACCTTTGATAACGGGAATACTTTTAGTTGTAATAAAATTTCCAGAAACGCTATAAATAGAAAGTACGAGTTCAGAATTACTGCGAGAGTTGTATTCCAAGTTGACAAGACCATTGCTACTGGGGTTAGGATAGAACGATCCTATATCCTTATAGGTAGTTTCTATATTGGCACTTACTATTCCACTATATTCATATTGGCCATTCACATCTACTTGCTTCAACCTGTAATAATTGTATCCATTGGTTGGTTGCCCATGACTAAAGGAGTAATCAGTCGGAGAGATTGTGTTGATACTTCCTTTTATTTCTCCAATCTTATCGAATGATTTGCCATCCGTACTATGTTCTATTTGAAATTTTTCATTGTTCAATTCTGTTGCAGTCGTCCAATTGAGTTGGACCTCATCTTCTCTTTTATTAGCCGTGAAAGACATGAGTTCTATAGGAAGTACAAGAACGTTTGCTTCTGGAACATCAATATTGTCAATTGAATGTGATTCGCCGCTACTTGCAGTATTCGAATCTGCACAAACTCTTACTTTCAAGGTATTGCTACCGGTTAATCCCGATACCGATACTGTCCCAGACCCAGTGTTTCCACTTCCTGAAAAATCAACGGTATGACCAGTGCCAGAATTATCGCCAAACTGAATAGGAACCGTAACCCATCCTGCATTGTCAATATCGTATTCGACGTCAACATATTCAGCATTGTCATGATGATTCCAGACAATATCAACAGAAATACTAAAAGATCCGGGAACTGCGGAGATATCTAAGATAGGGGATTCGAAACACAACTCTTCGTCAATATCGCCAGAAAAAAACAACACCCCTGAAGCATTGGTTTCGACAAAATCATCGGCATCAAATCCAGCAAAATTGCCATTTATAACCCAGTCAACTCCAGTATAGTCACTAACATGGCAACCCCCTGATGATCCTTGACATCCAGTTACTCCTCTGTTTGGTATCGAGAATTCTTCTAAATACTGACCTGTAATGTTGTTAATTGGAAGTAAGAAAAACAAAATAGAACATAGAATAGAAGTAAAATTTAAAAATTTCATAGTGGGGTATTATGCAGTTATTTGATCGCCTAAAAGTATACTTCTCAATGAATTATGACGAAGACAAATAGTAGCCTACTAAGGACAAATAGTAGACTCAAGCAAAATAATGAGGTATTTTAGAACTTTAATACCACCTCTCTTAAGCCTTCTTCGGAAGAAAGCTTTAATTTTTTCGATAATCGACTTTGCGCTTTACGAACACTTCCAGGACTGATTCCCATAATTTGTGCGATATCTTTATTCAAAAGATTTAGCTTGAGCAAGGCACACATATTCATTTCATTGGTGGTAATATCTGGATAACTTGAAATTAGGTTTTTGAAAAAATCCTTATGCACTTTTTCAAAGTAATGTTCGAAAGACTTCCAATCGTTTGAGGTCGATAAATTCGTGATTAAAAATTTTGACATGTCATTTATGGAATCCACATCTCTTTCCGGTATTTGGTCTTTCTCCTTCCTGGTACTTAGTTTCAATTGATCTAATCGAGTCAACATCTCTTTAAAATATTGATCAACTTTTGTCTGATCCAAAGTTTTTAATGGTTCCTTGGCTTTTTCCTTGTTGGCCTGTTTTTTTGATAGCCAAAAACCAATTGAGATCAGCAAGGCTGACAAACTTAATCCAAATAATAGATTCGTTGGATTAAAAGTTCCATTTGTTTCAGCTGTTAAAAACTCATTCTGATTGGCTTTGTTTAGGCTGTCCTTTTTAGCGTTTGAATGATGTTTTTGTTCAATTGCGCCGATCTTTTTAATCTTTTTGAAACTACTTATGCTGTCTTTAAGCATATAGTACTTATTGGCATGATAAACAGATGAATCTTCCATCTTTAGTTCCTCATAGGTATTGGCCAACATCGCATGGTTTTTCATCAATGAGCGCAATTTCTGTTTCTCTTCAGCAATTTTGAGACTTTTCATTAGATGAACTTTCGCTTCGTTGTAGTTCTTTTTCTGAAACGCATAGTAGCCTTTATTATAATGGACCAAACAAATTCCTTCCCAATCATTTTCCACTTTGGCCAATTCCATTTGCTCCTCATAATATCTATTGGCTTTATCAGTTTGCCCAAGAGCATTATAACTATTACCAATAGCTCCTAAAGTATTGGCTTTACTTAGATCACATTTTTTCTGCAAGGTCAGTGCCTGTTTTAAATATTTGAGCCCTTCTCCATAGTTGAGTTGTCTTTTATGGAGCACTCCTAGATCATATAAATTGTAAGATATGTTGCACACTAAGCCAATTTTTTCTTTCAACTTTATTGACTTTTTAAAATAACTTTCAGCAAGTTCCCAATCTTCCAGATTACGGTAAATACCTCCAATGGAAGAATACACTTTGGCTTTAGTCAAACTACCACAATTCATTGATATTACTTCAAGTAGTGTCTCAAGTGCTTCAGGGTATTGATTTTGATGGGATTTGATTAATCCAATATTTCCCTTGAGAATGGCAGTTTGTTTTTTATTCTCCAAGGCCTTACTAATGTTCAATGCTTCGCTATAAAATCTTAATGCGGAATCATATTCCTTTTTATACAAAAACAAGAGTCCTTTAGTCGCTTGAATTTTACTTAGCCAAAGCTTATCATTAGTAGTTAAAAAATAGGATTCACTAGCTGAGATTAAACTGTCTGCTTTGTCATAAGATCTTTTACTAATGTATAGGGAAGCTAAATTCAATTGCAGTTTCCCTTTTTCAAAAGCTAAACTATTATCTTTTTCAAAATAATTTAGACTTTTTTTAGTCCATTCGATTCCTTCATCTATTTCATTTAGTGAATAATATAATTTTCCCAAATTAGCTCCTATTTTATACATCGAATGAGAGTCCCCAAACTGTTTGGCCAGTTTAAACCCTTCTAAGCCTAAAGACTCGGCTAAGGTTAAATTTTCGCTAGAAAGTTCTTCTGATATTTGAATAATCAAATCAATTCGATCTTGTCCTTTGGCGTTAGATAATTCCCTTTCCCAATCAGCAGTAGTCTGACTTATGCAGGTAGAAGAATTATTGCACAGAAAAAATAGAACAAGAAAGATGGAGACGAAATAGGAGTATTGAGTGGTTTGGCGTGGAGTATGAAACATATAGCTTTTCTGGTGGAGGGGATTGTTTGTTTTTGGAAAAATACATAAAATCATATTAAAGTCATAGGAATAGAATTGGCAACAATACTTTTCAGCGCTGAGGGGCAAAAAATTATTACGCAGTTTTAGGTTAGAAAAATAATAACTATATAAAGCGGTACGAACCCATAAATCTAATTGGGAATTTGTAAACTACGATTAGAAAACTCTTTTTGACACAATAAGAAGCAAAGCAGCATATTTAGCTTGAACTTTTAATACTGAACAAGCGAATAAGATTATTGTACCTTTTTTAAAGCAGTTGGAATTTCTATTCAGCGGAAAAGTGATTAACTTAGTTCGTAACGTATGAAGTCAATGGAGGAGACTTCAAAATGGTCGTTCGAATCCAAATTAGGTAATTGCGAAAATAAATTATTAGAATCTAATTGTCTTAAGAATAGTTTAATGTAAATTGTAGTCAAATTGATAAGAAATGCAAGATAAACTCATCGAATATTTTTCGAAATTTAGAATTCTTAGTACAGCTGAAAAAGAAATAATTTCCAAAGATTTAAAAATTAAAGAATTTAAAAAAGATACCTTCCTTTTAAGAGAAGGCCAGCAATCAAGTGATAACTATTTCGTGTTGAATGGATGTATTCGTGAATATGTTTTGAAAAATGGAGAAGAAAGAATAACGAAGTTTTATACAGAGGACGACTGGATTCTGCCTGCAATAGGCGTAGGTAGTAACCAGGTATCAAAATATTTCATACAATGTATGGAGGATGCTATTTTAGTAGTGGCAAATGATGAAGAGGGAAGTGAATTAATGAAGACTAATCAAAAGTTTCAAGAACTGGCACAGATGATTCTTGAAAAGGAAATAATTAATCAACAAAAACACTTTGCCGAATATCAAAATAGTACTCCTGAAGAAAGATATTTGAAGTTGCAAGAAACAAGACCCGATTTGATCGAAAGAGTTCCTCAGTTTCAGCTATCCAGTTATATCGGTATCAAGCCCGAATCATTGAGTAGAATTAGAAAACGAATTCTTGAAAAGAACCGAAAATCTTAGTTTACCGTTTTCTATAATCTATTAAAATTCTACTTTGTTGTACCTGCATTCCATTTTACAGCAGCGTAAAAAATGTAGGCCGTGACAAATATTTCAATTGCTGAAAATAGTATGTAATATTGAATGGGTTTATCGATAAATAGTGTTAGTCCTTGCAAAATTGTTGCTATGCTTCCTGAAATAATTAAAAACAATCTTAGAATTTTGCCATTACCAATCACGAATGGTAAGAATACGTTGGATGGTGATAGCTGCAAATAAGCAGCAGCAAGTTTTTAGAAACCTTCCGTTATATTTACACCATTCACAGTTGTGGAAAAAAATAATTTTAATGCACTACATTGTTTATTCAAAATCGAGGTTTTTAAGATTCTTTGCTCATTCAAAAATCATGATAAATGAGCATCGCTGCGAATTTATCGATTTTCAAAAAATATTACTTGAGGAGGTGGAGAAAAATGCTGAGTTTAGGAAAGAGTTCTTAAATGACATGGAGAGTGGACAAGGAACATTTACAGAGAAAAGAATGAGGCATATATGGAAATCCATTTTAACTAGTTCTTTTGACGCGGAGTTTGTTTTCTTAAACATAAATTTTCCCGAACGATTGGTAAAAAGTTTAATAAAAGTGTCTGATGAATTAGACTTGAAGTTTGATTTGGCTCTTAATTTATTTTTAACGAAGGATGCCATTGTTAAAGAGGCTAAATTGTTTCTTGAATCTTATGAGTCTTCGGAAGAATTGACAGAGGAAGAAAGCATTGACTTGATAATTAGTGATGAACAAAAAAGGTTATCGCTTTTCAAGGAATTTGAATCGACCATAGAAGTGATCAATATAGCAGCTGAAGGAACCACGGATGAAGTAGAAATGAGTATATCTCATGCATTACAATCGATAATCGAAAATTAATTTCAATACTAGTGCTACTTTTTTCTGTTAGCGTCTTTTGTATCGAAGTAAACCTAAGATAGTGGTCAGAATTATTATTCGCTGTAAAATAAACTAAATTTATTAGGTTTGTCTTATTAAACTAGAAAGACTAGCAGATGCGCATTACTATATTTACCTTATGCTTTATGTTCGGCAACTTGGCATTAAATGCTCAAGTTCGTTTAAAGTCGATTTTGGAAAGTGATGATTGGTTATCCACCCATAAAATTCAATTTGACATTCGTGATAATAACGGGGATACCACATCTATTCCAGTAGCTATCATCAAGGGAAAGAAGAAAGGACCGGTATTCTCAATCCTAGCAGGTGTTCATGGCTTTGAATATCCGCCTATTATCGCGGCCCAAGAACTAATTCAAGAAATTTCGCCAGATTCATTAATCGGAACAGTAATCATTATTCCAATAGCCAACCTTAGTTCGTTTTATTCAAGAACACCATTTCTTAATCCGCAAGATAATCTTAACTTAAATCGTATATTTCCTGGAAACATAAATGGATCTGTAACAGAAAAAATTGCTCACTTTATTACTACTGAAATTATTGCTCATAGTGATGTCTTTGTAGATATGCATGGAGGTGATGCCAATGAAGACTTGCTTCCTTTTCTCTGTTATTATAACAACACTACGAAAGCAATTCAAACAAGCAAGGCAAAAGCCTTGTCGGAGACAAGTGGATTTGAATACATTGTTTCTTATCCATACACCATAAAAGATGATGAACCTGCAAAATACGCTTTTAAGCAGGCGGTTCAAGATGGGATTGTTGGACTAAGTATCGAATGTGGTAAGTTGGGGAATTTGCATCAAAATGCTGTGGTGAAAATTAAATCTGCTGTCAAAAACATGTTGACATTATATGAAATCTATCCTCAAAATCATAAAAGTAAAACAGCGGTAACTTACCTTAATGAGCAAACTTATATTAAGGCAGAGCACCAAGGTATTTTTGTGAGTGATTTAGTTGCTGGAGATAGAGTAGTCAAAGGAACTATTATCGGTCAAATAAACAATGAGTTTGGTGATAAAATAATAGAAATAATGGCTCCAGAAACTGGAATTATACTCTATAAAATAGGAACACCGCCAGTTAATTTAAATGAAACACTGGTGTGTATTGGAATGGTGAAAAATTGAGAAAACCTTTTGCTAAGAATTCCTTAGGTGAATTTATCAACTTAGAAAGTAGTGAATACTTTATGGAAACTTAAGCGCTCAATTAAACAAGTTTTTTTACCCAACTAATCTTGCCTTATGAAAAAAATAAACAGACGAAAATTCAATGCAAGCCTAGCTTTAGGAATGGGCACGGTAATGACCAGTCCATTGGCCTGTGCTACAGCAATCTCACCTCAGAAAAAATTGGGTGTAGCATTAGTTGGGCTCGGCAGTTATAGTGAGTATCAATTGGCTCCCGCGCTATTAGAAACCGCGCATTGCTATTTGGCAGCCATTGTTACCGGAACACCAGCTAAAGAAAAAATATGGGCCGAAAAATACAATTTGCCTTCGACGCATATTTACAATTACGAAAATTTTGATAGCATTGCCAATAATAAGGAAGTAGATATTGTTTATGTAGTATTACCTAATTCTATGCATGCGGATTTCAGCATCCGTGCAGCCAAGGCTGGGAAACATGTGATTTGTGAAAAGCCTATGGCGGTTTCTGTAGAGGAGTGCGATGCGATTATCAATGCCTGCGAAAAAGCAAAAGTGAAATTGAGTGTTGGATACAGATTGCATTCAGAGCCATATACACAAGAGATTAAGAAAATGGTTAAAGAAAAATATTATGGGGAAGTGCGTTATGTTGCTGCTGACGCTGCTTATTTTTCTAATTCGCATCCGAATCAGTGGCGATTAGATAGGAAGCTGTCGGGTGGAGGTGCTTTGATGAATATGGGCGTCTATTCCATTCAAAGTGCAATTTACGGTTCTGGCCAAAATCCAGTTTCTGTTATCGCACAAGAGTTCAGCACTCGACCACAATATTTTAAAGATACTGATGAGACAATTACTGCTCAATTTGAATTTCCAAATGGTGCTATGGGAAGTATTTTTACGTCGCACAATGTCAATATGAATCGCTCGCATACAGCATTTGAAAAAGGATGGGTTGCATTAAATCCTGCGAATAATTATGGACCATTGGCCGGGCATACTTCAGATGGAAAAGTACTTAATTTTCCACATGAAAGTCAACAAAAATTACAAATGGATGATTTCGCAAAGCACATATTATTCGGGAGTGAAAATCTTGTGCCAGGTGAAATGGGAAAAAGAGATATGATAATTATCGAAGCAATTTATAAATCTATTCAAGAAGGAGGAAAAAAAATTCCTTTGGATTTAGGAATGATGGGAATTGTTTAATTAAACCAAACAGCATAGCCTTTTCTTCGGAGCATTAATGCCAATTCTTTTTCCATTTCTAAGGCTTTGGCTTTGTTAAACTTCTCTAAATGACTGTATAAGCTTGGCCTTAAATACATTCCGTATTGTTCAACAATTTTGGAGGATAATTTATAACCTCTTCTGCTGATGTAGCCAGATTTATGTTGTTCAAATCGCTCCTTTGGACACTTGCTGGTCATGCCGACATACAAACACTGGGTGACCCCATTGAATTGCGGATTGGCCTCACGGAATTTTTTATTCTCGTTAAAGACTTTCTTTGAAAGCTCAATAACATAAATGGTGTAGCTGCCTTTGGCCATTTTGTTATGCTTATTTACAAAATATTAATTTGCTGCGATTCGTTTGAAAAAGTGGTAATGAGTTGTTACGTAGGTAGGAACTATTCGTTGCGTTTTAGGCCAGATTATTTATGCGTACTTGTAGTTCTGGAATTGCCATAATTATCGATTCAATGCTTTAGCATCGAGATAAGCCAGCTGCTGTTCAAAACGTTTTCATCGTTTTTTATCTTGAAAAATAGTTCATCTAGTTTTTTCGTGATTTCATTTTTTGAAAAGGTCGAACTTCTCTCTTTTAATTTGGCAAGGTTTCGAGTGTGTTTAATAAACTTCATGACACTTTTTCGTCTTTGTTCTCCCAGTTTTCTATTTCTCAATATATATAGTCTGAAAGCATCTAAGTAATATTCCAGCGTAGTCCAATCTTTCGTTTCAAAATAAATTTTGAGCATTAGGATACGAGTGAGTAAGTTGTAGTAGGATTCTGTAAATTCTACTTTTTGAATCAATTCATGGGACTGGTCATATTCTTTTTGCGCCAAATGATAGGCCGCTAAATTATAGGTAAATGTATTTTCTCTGTCGGCCACTGAGAGATACTCTTTCTGATCAAAGATAAATTTTTTAGTCCACTCTGATTCTTGTAAATCACATCCAAGTTTGACAATGTTGGTATAGTCCCATTGTGGTAATATATTATCGCGATGCAACAATCCAAACTCGAGCATTTGCTGATACAGTTCGAAAGTTTCTTTTTTAAAAGAAGTGTTACCAAAATTAAGTTTACTAATGCAGAAGTTTAAAGCATGCGTGTACAGGTCACGACTTTCTTGTGAGGAGAAAAAAGGTGCATCCACTTTTAGTCGTTTTTTTAATTGAAAATAGAAATTGTCGTCATCGGAATGTATCATTTTGAAGATTAAATAATAGATCCAAACCTCTGAAATATTTTCGAAATGTTTTCCTTCATTTTCCAAATAGGCTATGATCTCATTTAAGAGTGGGAAGTCATAATTTTGACCAGTTACTTGTTTTCTTGCAAGCATTTCGCAAGTGAGACGGAGTTTTTCAGATAGGTAATAACTATCAAAAGTGGTAAGAGATTTTTCGAGAAAAATTCCAGTAGATCGTTTCCCATAGTGGATATCAAAATTATCTTGGAGCCTATAAAACTTAGAGGCTTCTAAAAGGGAATTGGCATCTTTATTCTTAGAGTTTGCCTTTGACTTTTCCCATCTGTCAGACTGTTGCTTAAACATTTTCTCTTGACCATCATGTAATGCTTTTTCTAAAAGCGGTATACTTTGGCTATGATCGGAATTTTGCGTAGCTGCTTGAGCATAATATTTATAGATCAATTTGATCAAATAACTCATTATCGTGCGCAACAACTGTTCTTGATACTTTTGTCCTGGAAAAATTTTTTGGAATACATTTTCTAACTGCAGTTCAGGGCTGGAAAGCTGCTTCGCCGCTATAATATAGTCTATTAACTCTTTGGTTTTCTGATGTTTGTTGAAATAAGGAGAATGAACAAAGTCTTGGAAGATTTTCATCTCCTTGTTTGAAAATCGAGATAGATATTGCAATAACTTGCTGTTGTGCATTTGTAGGATTTGCTTAATTTCTTAAAAACGACATGTTAAAAACATCGTAAAGTATTGATAGGTAAGTAGTTGAGATTTATAATTTTGCTTTACGTCCTTAAAAATACGTAATTTTGTACTTTTATTTAGCTAGAAAGTGAACCATATTTACACTGTGTTTAAACAAAACCGTCCGATGAAACGATTGAATTCTCTTTTTATGATGCTTTTTGTGGTGGTCGGAATCACTTCAGCCCAGGACTGTACAGATGATTGTGTTTGGCCAGGAGATTTGAATGCCAATGGGGTTGCAAATTATTTGGATTTCTTGGCCCTTGGATTTTCTTACGAAGCCACTGGGCCAGTAAGGCCAAATGCGACAACCGATTGGACTCCCCAGGAAGCGGAAGATTGGTTTGGAGATTTGCCAGTTCTAGATGCAAATTTTAAGCATTCAGATGCAGACGGAAATGGAGTAGTGGATCTTATGGATCGCTTTGTTATTGCTGTGAATTACACTCAAATGAACCCCAACTTTGTCGATTTTCTTGGAAATGAAATCGAGGGAAATGATTTGTTTGTTGTTCCAGTAGATTCTTTTGTATCTCCTGGAGGTTCATTTTTATTTGACATTCATTTGGGAACAATGGCCAATCCAATTGCGGATATGTATGGAATAGGATTTCAAATGAACCTCGATACCCAATTTGTCGAAAATGTAACTTTCGATTATTCAAACTCTTGGTTGGGAGTTGATGAAGAACTTTTGGTGCATGATAAATACAGCGTTGATCAGGATTTCTTAGGGATGGCGCAAACCCGACATGACGGAACTTCCGTATCAGGTTTTGGACCAATAGCAAGAGTTGAAATTGTAATTACAGATGTTATTCTTGGGCTTCAATTGGATACCACGGCATGTATTCCATTTCCAGTTTCATTTGAGAATGTATTGGGAATAAATGAAAATGAGGAAGACCAGTTGATTACGACTAGAGGAGATGTTATGGGACTGAAGCATCCTTCTCAGCTATTAAGTACAACCAATGAAACGACACCCAAGAATTATAATTTTAAAATATTTCCTAATCCTAATGAAGGAATAGTGAGTATAACAAGTAGTGAAAATTTTGAAGAAGTATTGCTGTACAACCAAATAGGACAGTTATTATGGCGTGAAGTACTAACATTCTCGGAAACTGACTATCGAGTCAATTTTTCCAATTTAAATTTACCTAAAGGATTGTATTTCTTAAGTGTAGGGAATTCGGAGAAAAGTGCGATTCAAAAACTCATTCTTGAGTAATTTTTAATCCACTTTTTAACTAATAAAATTTCAAATAAAAAGACAATAAATTAATGTGACTTGGATCAATTGCTTACAATTGAGAGCCAGAACTATGCCTAACCTCATTAAATTAATTCCAACTATTCAATCATTAATATGAAAAAATTTGCATCACTATTCTTGATTTTTACTATTCTATTTGTACAAGAAATCACTGCGCAAAGTAATTCTGAAACATCCTTCATGTTTGGTCATAGTTTATTGGATCATAGACCGCCATTGATCGCTACACCAAGTGATGAGACAACAATTGCACATTGGATTTACTTACTTGCTACAGAATCGGGACAGTCTTATGCCGCGGCTGGTCAATACGGTTTTTTACAACAGCATGATAATCTTCCCCCTTTTTCTCAGTGGGGTTATGATATCGTTCCGCCGGCATGGGATTCAGATGTAGATCCCTTTTCAGTTGCTGATTTTAGCAATGCATTAATTACAGCTGGAAATTTTATGCAATGGCAAGGTCCTGATGAAGATTATTATAACGAGCCTGGAGTCTCTCCAATATCAGCTACTCAAACCATTGTGAATTGGCTAGTTCAAAATGAACCGGGCATAAAGATTTATATTTATGAAAATTGGCCAGATATGGCACCGTACATTGCCGGTCAAGGTTTTCCACCGAGTCCGACGGAATTGACAAATTATTACAGTTATTTAGATGGAGATTTTCACAATTGGTGGATAGCGTATCACGATGCATTATTGTTGTCAAATCCAGCAGACGAAGTTCGTATGATTCCCGTCGGTCCGATATTGAGTAATCTCTTTCAAAATACTGTGCTCAATACAATTCCAGTTACAGAAATTTATGAAGACAATGCGCCGCATGGAAGAGCTACACTGTATTTTTTGGCAGGAATGATTTCTTACATGGCGACTTTTGAACAACCGGCTCCAGCTTCTTTTACGGTACCGAATACTGTTCATCCAACGGTAGCGTCAAATTATAGTTTGATCGCCTCAAATATTTGGTCGGCTTTACAAGGATTCAATTTGCCCAACGGTGATAGCAGAGTTTTCTTTAATCAAAGCCTGCCTACTGAACTTGTGGAGTTCAATGGTAAATATTCAAATAACTCGATTGAGTTGAATTGGAAAACGCTAAGTGAGATCAATAATGAAAAATTTGAAATCGAGTATAGTAATTATGGAACTCATTTTTACAAGATCGGAGAGGTCGCAGGAAATAATACCACCGCTGTAGAGCAACAATACAGTTTTACCCATCGAACGGTTCAAGAAGGCTGGAACTATTATCGACTGAGGCAAATAGATTTTGATGGAACATTTTCGCTCAGTACGACTGTGGCTATTCAAATAGATCCGCAGGGAATTCATGTCAATCGATTTTTTCCAAATCCATCTGTTTCTGGCAATGTAGATTTAATTTATTCTTCAACAAATGATGCTGAACTGGAAGTTAATATTTATGATTTAAGAGGTCGTTTGGTGTTTAGGGAAAAACGGAGTGTCACTATGGGGCAAAATTTTATTGACTTCGATTTGAAGTCTCTGGGCGAAGGTTCTTTCATTGTTCATATTATTTCTGGCAATAAGACCGAAGCCCACAAAATCACATTGAATTGAGCAGGGGCTAATTAAAGTATTACAGTATGCTATTTATCAAACTATTTTAAAGTATTGAACTTATGATTTTCGATAAAAGTAAATTTGAATTTTTGTTTGTCATTCTTATTGCGTTGTATATTCCAGAGCAAAGTTTTGCACAACTTACAGAGGAATGTAAATTGGAAATCGGAACCAATATGGCCGGCTTGGTAGATTATGGAACAGAGATTCCTTTTGTAGATTTGATGAAATCGGCTAGGACATGGTATACCAAAGACATTGGAAATCCCAATGCACCTTTTGACAGTGGACATACCGCAAATCTAAGTTACCGACCTGATGGTTATCCGACGCATATGCCTCAAAACATTGCGCAGTCGAACTATCCGCAAAAGGTAGTTACCATTTGGGCGATTACCGATGGTTGGACCCCCGGACAGCATACCATCTTGTGGGATGGAACGGGCACGCTTTCCTTCTGGGGAAGTCATCAGAATATGATCGATCATGGAAATAACAGAATCACTTTTGACTATCCTAATCCAATAGATGGCGTATTCGAGATGACCATCGAAACTTCTGATATCAATGATCCAATTCATAACATTCGCGTATTAATGCCAGGCTCGGAATCGACTTATCTGACTGAACCTTTCAATCCTGTTTGGTTAGAAAAGTTACTCACCTTCAAAACAGTTCGGTTTATGGATTGGGGCCAAACTAATAACTGGGGAGAAACGAATGGTTGGAATGATCCCTCCTTGTTCGATTGGTCTGAAAGATCTCAAATGGATCATTACACCTGGGCTTATGAAAAGGGAGTGCCTTATGAGATGATGATCAAGCTTATGAATGATTTTGAATTAGATGGTTGGGTATGTGTTCCTCATAGAGCCAGCAATAATTACATGCTAGAAATGGCGAATTTGTTCTACAATAATTTAGATACTGAGCGTCATTTGACCGTAGAGTATAGCAATGAAATTTGGAATTGGATTTTTGGTCAAACCCAATGGGTTTATGAATTTGGATGTGTCCAAAATGATTTGGATTGGCCGGCGGGAATTGTTCCCTATGTTCAGAATTGTTTAGATCAATTTACGACGATCTATGCTAATGATCTTGGACGGATTACCCGCGCGGTTGGCGCATTTACGGGATATCCAGCAATTACCGATACTATCGTTTCAAATCTTACTCCGGGAAGTTTTGATGCCATTGCGGCTACCTTTTATTTTGGGTTGGACGAAGATGCTGATGCTGCTTTAGATGTCATGGGCGATGCCGCAACTGCAAACGACATTGCTTTTTACGCTCGGGAAAATATGACCGGTACTATGGATTTAATTCGTCAACACAAAACTGAAATGGCCGATCCTAGAAATATTCCACTTATTTTCTATGAAGGTGGACAGCACTTGACTGGACATCCTTTTGGTGTAGAACCTACTTACGGCGATGCCTTATTAGAGGTGCAGCGCGATCCAGTAATGTATGATTTGTACAATGAATGGTTCGACAGTTTGAGAACTATTCAAGTTGGTGAGGAACCATTGCAATTGTCTCATTTCTCTTTGGTGAGTCAGCGCAGCGCGAGGTATGGAAGCTGGGGAATGTTAGAATCAATGAATCAGGATACCAATGTAATCGCCGCTCCAAAATATTCTGCTATTATAAATAATATGGCTCCAGAAACTTGTTTTGAATTGCCATTAAGTGCGACTTGGGATGACTCTAACTTGTCGAGTACAGCCTGTTCAGTTAGTCTCAATTGGACTCAAAACGCTGTTGATACCGACAGTCATTTCGAAATTGAACGAAGTGTGGATGGAATGAATTACCAAACCATTGGGTATGTGAATGCTGAGGCGTCTAATGAATCAATTGAAGAATATACACTTAGTGATAATGTCGGAAATTCTGGTAAATATTATTATCGAATTAAAGTTGTAGGTGAGCTAGGCAATGAGCAGTATTTTGATGTTCAGATTGTTGAAGTGAACTGCAATGAAAACGTAATTCTCATTTATCCGAATCCAGCTTATGACCAAATTCTGGTTGAGCTACCTAATGTATTCAATGGTCAAAATTATTTTTTGACTGATGGTTTAGGAAAAATAGTTGATATCGGAAATATTCAGGCAGATCTTTTTGACGAAATTATTAGCATAGATATTTCGAACTTGATTCCAGGAGTTTATTTCTTTTACTTAGCAGAAATGGATAAAGCTAGAGGAGTACGGTTTGTCAAGATGTAAATACCTAAGTTGAATAAGAATGTCACATTTTGTATCGACCTGTATTACAGGTATTTTTTAAACCAGTCACATACCAAGAAATTGGTTCATTGCATAACAAGGTTGAATTCTCTTTTGGTGATATTAGACTTAATATTTGTTAAATGCAGAATGGCAGTTATTAATCGCTAACTATCGTTATTCACTGTTTTTATTTCTTCATTTAAAAACTCTAATTCAAATTGCTTTCCGTTTTCTTCAAACTTAATTTCAAAGGCTGAGGAATAGGCTTTATCGTCTTTTGGATACCAATCTCTAGCATTTTTGTTGATGCAAATGAATAGTCCATTTTCATCCCCAATGGCAAGAAATCTTTCAAATCCTCCGTCAAATTTTTGAACATTGGATATTTTATTCAAGGCATTGAAAGTTGTTTTTATATCACTTACTGGCATTCCTATTTCGGAAATCTGTAGCAATGAGTTGACGTTAAAATCCTTGTCGCTCACATTGTTCAAATTCTTTCGAGCTATTAATTCTGCAATGTTTTTATCTGGATCGTAAAAGTAGATGGCTTTTGCATTCCAAAAGTCGAAATCATGAATTTCATTTTGTCCATCTGTTAGAATTTTCACTCTTTTTTTTATCCACTCCAAAGCTTCCGTTTCTTGATTGCAAGGTATGTTAATGGCAAAGTGATAGGGTTGGAAACTATCGTTTTGTACAATTCTTAATATTGAATTTCCAATCTTAAGATCAGCTTGATTTTCCGACTTTTCAATAATGTCTAATCCAATTTTGTTTGAATAAAAATCGATTTGATCTGAAAGATGCTTAGTGTATATTTTTAACGCTAAAATTTTCATTTTTTAGTCTTTGCAGAAAATACATTTTACCGGATAGATACAATTTCGGTAAACTGCTGGTGGGAGCTTATGATTTGTACAATGATATTATTAAATGTCAACTGAGGCAAATGAATATTTACAGAGGTAAAATTGAGTTCTTCTTGAAATAGTAAGTCTCCAGTCATTGACCAGATTCGAACAACTGCAAAAGGGTCATTAAGAACTTCCTCTGATATTTTAATGCTAAAAGTGCCGTCATTTGGGTTGGGGTAGACCAAAACTTTGTTGCCGATTATTTCTTCGGTAGAAGTAAATATTTCATCGCAGGCCACTTCTCCAACGGAATTCAAATTGCTTTCTCCTTGGAATGGAGGAATACAACCATATAAGTTACTTCCCACCCCTTCGATAAAAGTAAGCAAAGAGTCGAACTCAATCACCTTTCGAATCCGGCCAAAAATAAAATCTGAATACACGGAGTCAACCACGGGTTGAAAGTTTGGAAGGATTTGAAAACTATCTCCGACAGATAACTGATAATCGAGAAAAAGATATTCCTGGTTGTCATCCATTGGATCTAAATAGAAGACTTGCTGATTGCTAGTGTCTTCACGAACATAGGCATCGTAAAAACATGGGCCAAATCCGCATCGCAGGTAGTTGTAGACTTTACTATTTCTCTGAATAGTATCACATGTTATTTGCGGAATGATAAAGTCAGATCCGTTTTCATTGCTTGGCGCAATCAATGTCCATTTTTTACCTTCTTCAATCGTTGGAAGGTAATCCTGACTAAAAAGCGAATCGGAAAAAATCGATAGGAATAAGAATATAATTGTTGACTTCATCAGTTCTTAAAAATTCTAGGCAAAAGTAAGTAAAAGAGATGGACTCTGCTTAAAATTTCAACGCCAGAAACCGAGCTGAAAAAAGCTTGGCAGCAATACCTGCTTTTCTGGCGTTTTGACAATACTAAGGGTCAATAAAATTTAATGTCATGAATAAAAATCTGACAATTCAAGTTAGTGATCCTTGCCAAGAACCCTGGGGAGAAATGACTCCAAATTCCCAAGGCAAACATTGTTCTTCCTGTGCCAAGACAGTTGTTGACTTTACGAAAATGACTGACAGAGAGTTGCTTCATTGGTGGAATTCAAAAGAAAGCGCTACCAGTACTTGTGGTCGATTTAGGGAAGATCAATTGAATCGAAGTTTGTCCATTCCGCCTGTACCAAAAGTAAGTTTACTCAGAAAAATGGCTGCCGTCGCGACTACATTAGTTTTAGCAACTAGTGGCCTTGCTGCTCAATCTCAAATAAGTCCTGATCATTTTCTGTTGAACGGAAAAGTCTTTGGATCAGATAAAAGCGAGGAACTTATCGGTGCAAATATAGCAGTTTATCAAGACGAAAAATTAATCACTGGTACAACGACGGACTTCGATGGAGCATATCAACTCCATTTGAACAAAGCATTGAATGGAGAAAATTTAAAAATCGAAATAAGCTATATTGGCTATCAATCTAAGTCTCAAGAAATTGATTTACAAACTCCTAATATTGATTTCATCTTAAATGAATCTGCGGAAATATTAGGAGACGTGATTGTTGGAACCACTGCCATTTCAAGAAAAAAAGTGAAAGTAGCTTCAAAGCCGGTTTTAACTGGAGAAGTCCTAGACAGGAATAGTAAAGAAAAATTAAAAGGAGCGAATCTCAGTATTATTGATGGCAAAGGGAATTTTTTTAAAGGAACGAGTACTGATGACAAGGGAAGATTTAAAATGGACTTATCAAAATTATCCAATCCGAAGGATTACTTTGTAGAAGTTTCCTACGTAGGATATGAAACCGAAGTTTTTCCTTTAAGTGAAGTGAAAATTAATCGCAAGCAAAAATTTAAGTTGTCTATAGGATTAGATTTACCAACGGTAGTTGTTACTTGTGAATCTAAATACATCAATTCAAAAGTGGTAATGGGTGGAGTAAGAACAAAAAGAAAAGAAAGTTTTAAGAATGAAGATTCTAGACATGAAAAAGCTTTAGGAATTCGTTTAGATAAAGATAATTTTATTTGTTTCCCTAATCCATTTTATAGTTCAACGACCCTTAAGTTTGATTGGTCAAAATCCGAATATATGTTTTTGAGATTGACAAGCATGGAAGGAAGAATGGTATTTGAAAAGCGAATTTTAACCGTTGCCGGCGAAAACAAATTTCAGATTCGAACAGATGATTTAGGCCTTGGAGCAGGAATGTATCTTGTTCATTTAGAATCGCTTGAGGGAGTTATTATTTCTCTTCCTTTAATTAAAGTGGATCATGGATTTTAAACGACTATTACTTAAGCACAAGTTTTTATAATTTTATTCTGGGGCCAGTTTTTTCGACAGACAAAAGATTTTATTGCTGGATAAAAACACCATTCTGATCTATTAAGTATTCAGTTGTAATAACACTCAAAGAATCATCTTTAGAGTTATTGTTGCTGGTGTTAAAATATTCAAACTTGGTTATCCGCAATTGATCATTGCTAAGGATTTCCGAGCTTAGTTTATATTCATAACCTTCGCTGAAGTATTCTTGGACCAGTACGATTGATTCAAATTGATTGGACTGCGATTGAATATTTACCAGAACAATAGATGGTCCATAATGCGATTCCACTTCCTTGTTCAATAGCAAGTGGCTTTGGTAAAGTTGGTTTTGATGAAGCGCAGCCAAATAGTCTGTGGCGCCCAATATTGAAGTTTGAGCAGGGAAGAGCGGATTGACTAAGGAGAGATATTTATTTAGCGTATCAATATTGAATATTCTAGGTGCCGGAAGGTTTTGTGAGAAATGATTGAAATCATGCAATGATTTGAAACTGTCAATTTCGATGGAACTATTAGAATGCATTGATTCTTGAATTATGGCTTTGATAGCTGCCTCTGAATAGTTATCTCCAGCTGTTTCTTTCCCGAAGTCCTCTTGAGCAATGGTTGGAACCGCGCCGATTTCTTGAGCTTGATCACCTTCAGTGTTTTTTCCACATCCAAAAAAGAGCAATGAAAGGAGCATGAAATAGCCCAATGTAACTTTGAGATCAGCGATCATAGTAGGGCTATTTTTTTACTCCACGAATACAAAGGAAAGATGGAAATTGAATCAATTCATTGTATCGTCTAGGATCAGCTTTTTTAAAGGCGTCAGTTGGCAAGGGTTCAATTATTTTATCGATCCAAAATCCATTTTTAGTCAACGGTTTAATACATTCAAATAGCGGTCTGCGGTAACTGTTGACTTCTATCGGTTTTCCAAATCCGTTCCAATTTATTTTCACATGCTCTACTTCAAAATAGAGTTCTGACTTAAAATTTTCATATTCAAAAAATGGATGTTCAATGGATATCACCAAGTGACCATGTTGTTTTAAAACACGATTAAACTCCTGGATCGTAGCGGTCCAATCTTCAATATAGTGTAATGCCAAAGCACACAGAACAATATCCTGACTATTGTCTGGAATCATATCCAATGGTTGAGTCAAGTCATGGACAAAAAAATCGCCTCGATTAGCATTTCTTTCTTTAGCAAATGCGATCATTTTAGGACTGAGATCCATTCCAATGATTTCAGCGCCTTGCTTCAATAATATTTCGGCATATTTTCCGGGGCCACAAGCGGCGTCAACAATTTTTTTGCCTGACGGATTTTCAATTAGACTTAAAGTGTTGGGTCGATCGTAATGGGCATTGTGAGGTTTGTAATCTATTTGATCATTATAACTTTCTGCCATCTTTTCGTAAGCTTCAAGAATCTTATACTTCACTTCGCTATTAGAGCGTTTGACTTTCTTTCTAGCGGTAAGTCCGAGTGTTGTTTTGATGTGTTTTAAGATATTCATAAACAAAGCCGAATTTCTTAGATTTAGATATTTAGCAGAAAATAATGTTTAATACTCTTTTTCCAAAGGTATCAGTCGTTCCATATTTTCTTTTAATACATAATGACGAATGATTCTCGCAATTTCTGGATTGTGCGGATATTTTTTAATACAATCTTTTAATTGATCAATATTACCATTTATGTCTTCCCGCTGCATAAATCCAAAACCTTTATACTGACCATTTTCTACAAGAACAATACTACATTCTGTTTCTGTTCTACCGGGATCTAATAAAATGAAATCTTGAGGAAAATCTTTGCCTAGTGTAGCGACCGCATCTTCCAATCTTTCATTGTAGTGATCTGCATTTTCTTCCCCTTTGCAAGCACCCCTACATTTCTGAATGTGATAATTGAAACATGGCTTGCTAACCGTCTCAAGGTTGGTGAGCAATTTACAAAGTTCAAATTCCTCAACCATTCTGGCAATAGCTGATTTTGCAGAACCTTGGCTTGGGTAGGCATGTAAGACATTTAACGTTTTTTTGTCTTTTATCGAAGCCTTTTTAATGTCTAGGTTTCGATAACCATTTTCATCGTCAAAGTGATGAATAACATAAGGAAAAGACTTTGCGCGTTGCGCTCGATTAATATGCGGATGTTGATCTTTGATCTCATAACTTTCTAACAACAACGCTACCAATTCACTGCCAGTAATTTCATAGCTGATATCAGAAACATACTGCACCAACTTTTCTGCCTTTCTCGTTGTCTTTGAAAAGTGAGAAAAAACCCGCTTCTGAATATTTACACTTTTTCCAATGTAAACTACTTTTCCTTCAGCGTCGTGGAAATAATAGACCCCAGCAATTTCCGGCAAGTCATGCAATTGATCAATGGAAATTCCGGCCGGTAATTTGGCCTCTTTGATTCCCTTATTTACCATTAGGGTAATCTCTTCTTGATCAGAATCTTTGTCTAAAATATGCTCAAAAACTTCGACGGTCGCCTCGACATCAGCCATGGCCCTGTGACGTTGATTAACTTGAATTCCAAAAAGGCGAATTAAATTCCCTAAACTGTATGATCTTAAACCAGGAAAAGCCTGACGCGTAAGACGCACCGTACACAATTGTCGCTTAGTGAAAGTATATCCCAATCGCGCAAATTCTTCCTTGATGAATGTATAATCGAATCGCACATTATGTGCAACAAAAACGGCTCCTTCTGTAATTTCTACAATCTGTTTTGCAACTTCAAAAAACTTCGGCTGATGGGCGACCATTTCATTGGTGATACCAGTGATCTGAATAATGTTGTACGGAATATTGCGCTCTGGATTGATCAAGGATTCAAATCGATCAATCTCTTTTTCCCCATCATGGAGAACCACCGCAATCTCGGTAATGCGATCTCGTCTGGCCATACCTCCAGTCGTCTCAATATCTACAATCGCATATTTCTTCTTGGCCATGTGCTCAATTTAGGATATATCCATAAAAAAAACGCAGAAACCATGGGGATACCCACGGACTCCTGCGTTTTATGATTTATTTCGCCGGCTGAAGCGAATAAGAGCCGAAGCTCTAAATTTATTTTTGAGAAGCGCGAGGTCAGCCTTTATGTCCGATAGAATCGCAAATTTGCTCTAGTGAGCGATATATTTGCCGCTCTCAACAAATAAAGCCATGAAGATACAATGACCTTTTGAATCAATGAAATAAAACTTCGCATTTGTAAAACAAAATAATTAGAAAGGAGGCAAGCAGTAGAAGTTCCAATTTAGCTCGCTTTTGGTCTGTTTAATTCGGATTTGATAATTGCCAAAGGATGGATGACGAATAAATTCTAAGCGGCACATTGACTTGATTCCAAAGGCTATCATCATACTAAAGTTGGCAATCATTTGTTCTATATTTGTGATTCAAATCTCTAACTAAACATTGGTGCCTTGTATAAGCTAATTTCGATTTTTATTGTGGGAATCTTCGTTTCCTGTGCTGCTACCATCACTGATAAGGAAGAGGTAGAAAAAAACAGGAAGGTAATTGAGCAAGCGGAATTACCTGTTGTTGGAGCAGAGCAAATAACCAAGCTAGTCCGATTGTTAGAAGGAAAGCGCGTGGGAGCTGTTGTCAACCAAAGTTCATTGGTTCGTGAAACACACTTGGTCGATACATTGATCAGTAGTAAAGTCCAGTTGAAAAAGATCTTTGCCCCGGAGCATGGGTATCGAGGTGGAGTAGAAGCGGGGGAATTGGTAGATAATGGAATTGATACGAAGACAGGATTGCCTGTATTGTCTTTATATGGAAAAAATAAGTCTGTTCCCGATGGATATTTTGATGATTTAGACATCGTGATTTTTGACTTACAAGATGTGGGCACTCGCTTTTATACCTACATTTCCACTTTACATTACGTAATGGCTGCAGCTCAAAAATCGGGGGTTTCCGTGTTAGTTTTAGATCGTCCAAATCCTAATGGTCATATTATAGATGGCCCGATGAAATCGACTTCCATTAATTCTTTTGTTGCGATGCATCCGATTCCAATTGCGCATGGGATGACGATAGGAGAATATGCAAAAATGATCAATGGAGAAGGATGGTTGCCAGATGCGGTGCAATGCAAGTTGGCCGTTTTGACCATGAAAAATTATGATCGAAATATGATCTATGAATTGCCAGTGCGCCCTTCGCCTAATCTACCAAATTATAGATCAATTTTATTGTACCCATCCTTGTGTTTGCTTGAAGGAACTGTTTTGTCTCTTGGAAGAGGTACTGCCATGCCCTTTCAAGTTTATGGACATCCTGATTTAGAAATTAGTGAAATCGAGTTTACGCCGAAGAAGAAGGCTGGGGGATGGGCACCCAAGTTGGTGGATGAAAAATGTGTTGGAAAATCACTAGTCGATATTCCAATCGAACAATTACGTGCGGAAAAATTTACCTTAAAGTATGTCTTAGAGGCCTATGCTGCTTATCCTGATAAGGACAATTTTTTCTTGAAAAACAAATTCTTTGATACCTTGGCTGGGACCAGTAAGCTACGAGAAATGATCGTAGCTGGAAAAAGTGAATCTGAGATTAAGGCCAGTTGGGCTGATGATCTTAGAGGTTTTGAGGTAGTTCGAAAAAATTATTTGTTGTATTAAGCTTTTAAGCTCTCGAAAAAGATTACTCTTTCGTCTTTTCACAATCGTTCTCAAATTCCGAGAATTTATATTCTTTAGTCTCGATTTTCGAGACTCAGTTGCCTGCTTTTTGAAATATCTTTGAAGAGAAGATGTCAAGGAATAGAATTAAATACTAAAATTTATAATGATGAAAATGATTTCAAAATGGGCGTGTCAACATCCATTGAACGCCAGAATATTGATCGGAATATCTTTTTTTATGCTTGCTATTGTATGTTCAGCAATTGCGATTTTACTTTATGATTTATCAATTGAATTGCCGATTGCCTTGGCTTACCTTTCCTTGGTAACTTATCTTGGACTACTCGTAATGTTACCTGTTATTAGGGCCCGATTTCATGTTAAAGATAATTACACTTCTAGGTTGTTTTTCAATTCACTCGGTGTGCTTTCATTTGTAGTTATTGCCGTAGTTGCTGTCAATCAAATGATGCACCTTGATGTTCATCATGAACTAACTGGAAATCATACTGAGTTAAATTCAAATTCGCATTCATTTGCTCAGTTGGTTGTGCTACAAGCAAAGCGTAATTCGCCTAAAAATTTAGAGGATTTGAAATCATCTAAATTCAAGTGGAGGATAAAATCGAAAATTGTCAAGACCATTAAAAAGAAATTAAAAAAACTTAAGGCAAATCAGAAAAAAGAAAATATAGCATTGACTCAATTTTTCCTGTCCTTATTGCTAGCGGGTCTCTTGACACTAGGCATAATTGGCTTGGGATCTTTGATCTGTCATTTAAGTTGTTCAGGCTATGCTGTTTGGACGGCTGTCGCTGCTATTGGAGGAATCGCGGCGCTGGCAGTAGGATTATTTTTTGGAATCCGATGGATAGTTAAATGGGGGAAGAAGCAGAAAGAAGGCCAAGAAAAATCTACCGAAATCTCATTGGGTTTTTGAATGTAAAATTTTATTAGAAGTAAAAAATGTTTCTCTATTGCTCAAAAAAGAATTTTATGAAAACGATCACTGTTAATTTAAGATTTTTAATATTAGCTATATTTCTTATCTCTAGTAATCTATCTTTTGGTGTAATACATAAAGTGCCTTCGAATCCAACTGGTCCTGAAGTTGTAGAGGCCGCATTGACTAAAACTCAGCAACGAGAAAAAGCCAAGCTGGAAAGGAAGACCAAGAAATTTCAAAAGAAAATGACGAAAATTCAGCAGTTTAAGGAGCAAAGTAAAAAAGGTCTAAAGCTGGTAATCGTAGGAGGGATTTTACTTTTGGTAGGGATTATATTAGTTGCTTCAATTCCAGCTGCAGGTTCTCTGGCAGGAGTATTCTCTGCATTGTTAAAATTAATCTTTGGAATTACCTTAGGAGTAGGCGGTTTTATAACCATGATCATTGGATTTATCCAAGGCGTCTGATTTTTTATTGAAAAAAAGTGTCTAGACGAGTTATCGCCCAGACACTAAGATAAATAACAAAATATTTTTGCTTAGCTATAGTTGAGTTTACTTCAACAAAGTTAAGTCACCAGATATCATTTCTGTTCGTCCATCTTTAAATAATATTTCGGCAGAATAAATATAAACTCCTGGATTCATAGGTTTACCGTTGTAAGTGCCATCCCAGCCGACATCTAAGTCATTAGGTAAAATATTTTCTACTGAATAAAGAGTATTACCCCAACGATCATAAATACTTAATTTATTGATTTGTTCTACATCTCCTCCTGAGAAAAGTGTGAATCTATCATTATTTCCATCGAGGTTCGGAGAAAATGAATTAGGAATATAAATCTGTCGTTTTTTTGTAACACGAACCATTATTTCATCTGTAATCCAACAACCATTTTCATCCATCATAGTCACAATGTAATTTGTGTTTTCAATTGGATTGACATAAGGTTCTAAACAATTGGTGCAATTTAGTCCATTCGAAAATTCCCAAAAGACACTGTCTATTGTAAAATTGTTTATTGATGATAACTGTACGCTATCACCAATGTTAATTACATGATCAGTGCCCAAGTCTAAAAATAAAGGTGTTGCCGATGCGATATTTATTTCAGTATTATATTCACAACCATCAGCATCTTGAATCGTCAAGGTGTAACTTCCTGGTGGTAAATTGTTAAATTGATTGGCTCCACCAAAATTTTCCGAATTTAGTGCATAGAGATAAGGTTCTTGACCGCCCGACGGATTATTTACGATTATTGAACCGTTCGATAATTCAAAACAAGTTTCATCATTAATTTGCATATCTGATGAAATATTACTTTGAGGAGCGACAACAGATATGGTCGTACTATTTTGACAGCCGTTCAAATTATCAATTACGATCAACATGTATTCACCTTCTTGATATGCTTCAAATTGAGGATCAGTTCCTACAATTTCATTCTCAAAAATCCATTGATATTCAATATTTGGTCCTGTGCTAGATCCGTTTCCAATAAGTAAAACGCCATCGTCAAATGAATTACAACTCAGCGGTGTAAGAATTGGATCAATTATGGATTGCACTAAACACGGAATTCCCATACAAGGAACACATACGCTTCCATCACAATCTAAAATAGTCTGCTCATCATTAGTGGTATTAGGGTCGCCATCATCGCAAGAAAGGATAGAAGTACTCCCATTGGAACAATCTTCATATATGCCTGCACATGGAACGCAGATGGAACCGTCGCTATCAAGAATAGTTTGAACATCATTAATTGTACATGGATTTCCATCATCACAACTTACAATCGAAGTTGATCCATTCGTGCAATCGGAAGAAGTTCCTTGACAAGGAATACAAATGGATCCATCGCAATCTAAAATTGTCTGAACGTCATTAATAGTATT